>CAZNOB010000011.1:0-42151 GCA_964574535.1 uncultured Granulosicoccaceae bacterium
GAGTAAGTAACACGGCATTTTCAGTAGAGCCTATAAACTGTCCTGATGTAGGGCCAGGTGCAACGGAGAGTTGTGTTGTAGAGGTAACCTATAACCCGTCAACTACAGGCGATGATGAAGGCACCCTGGAATTGTCCTTTGACGATGGACAGGGAGGTTCGGTATCTGTAGATGTTGCGGAGCTGACAGGCGTGGCAGCAGAACCGGAACCCGATCCTACAGCGGCATCACTTGAAATAGCGGCGAGTGAAGCAGAGCTGGATTTTGGAACAGTGGAAATAGGTGATCCAGCAGTGACTTTGCCATTAACCCTGCAGATCACGAATACATCAGGTGGAGCAGTACCAGGATCGGTGGCTACTGATTTGTTACTGGGAGTAAGTAATACGGCATTTTCAGTAGAGCCGGAAAACTGCCCTGATGTAGCACCAGGTGCAACGGAGAGTTGTGTTGTAGAGATAAATTATAACCCGTCAACTTCTGGTGTTGATGAAGAGACACTGGATCTGAGTTTTAACAACGGAGTGGGCGGAATCGGAGGTTCAGCGGTAGTCGCGTTGAGCGGCGAGGCGGTAGAGCCTGAGCCAGATCCGGTGGCTGCGGTGCTTGCTGCCACTGTGGACTCACCAGATCTGGATTTCGGATCAATTTTTCTCAATGAAGAAGACGTTACATTACAACTTACGATTATCGTTGAAAATACATCGGGTACGAATGAGATACCAGGGTCTACTGCGACAGACCTGGTACTTAGTTCGAATAACCCGGTATTTAGTGTTGATCCAGCCATCTGCCCACCTGTTGCAGTCAATGAATCGGTCGTTTGTGAAGTCTCTATAACTTATAGTCCGAACACGGTCGCTGACGACGAAGGCGCACTAACTCTTGAATATAATGATGGCGTTGGCGCCATCAAAACTACGCCTGTGTTGACGATGTTTGGTAGTGCCTCTGAACGTCCGCTACCAGCCGCTGTACTTACCGTATCAGAACTCAATGTTAATTTTGACACAATGAGTATTGACACACTTCCCGCCACAGTGGAGGCGCAATTTAGTATTACTAATGCTGCGGGCACACAAGTCGCTACGTCACTGTCGGTGTCCACATCCGAGCCTTTTGTTGTGGATGATGGCGCATGCCCGGATGTGCCGGCAGACACTACGGTCGACTGTACTATTTCCGTGTCGTTCGATACCGAAGTAACAGGTTTGTTCACGTCGCCACTAACACTGAATTTTAGTGATGGCACGACTGAGGGATCTGCGAGTGCTCAGATCATTGGAGACGTCAGCGGTAACGCGATATCCATAAGTGAGATCTCGCTGGCAAGTGCAACTTTCAGTGTCCCTGAATCCCAGGGGCAGACGGATATCCCGGTGCGACGAGTAAGCGGTATCCAGAGTGCTCAGGTTGTATCGTTAACCATTAGTCCGGAGAGCGCCTCTCGTCCGCTGGACTTCGATGTGATTGCGGGTGATGGGGTAGCGATTGGCGTTAGTGGCCAGGTGACCGTGCAGTTTGAAGCGGGTGAAACTGACAAGCTTGTCCGTATTAGAGTAAATTCCGACGAAATTTTTGAAGAGCCGGAAACGCTATCTATCACAGTTGACGATACTGATTCGCAAAACGCCAACGGTATCGCTACGGCTATAGTGACTATTATTGATACGACAGACGCCGGTGTGCTTTCTTTCGATAGTAGTGATTATCGTGTCGATGAAACAACAGGTGAGCTAACCATTACCGTGACTCGCAGTCCGTCAACTGTCAATGGCGTTGTTACAGGTGAACTTCGGCTCAACTGGACGCTTGAGTCTGACACTGCAACCATTGGACAGGATTTACCATCGCAGTCGGGTTTTATTGAATGGAATTCTACTGAAGATGTTGCCAGTCTGGCAGGTGATCGCAGCTTTACTATTTCTGGCATTGTTGCCGATGATCTGATCGAAGGCTCCGAGGCTTTCACGGTTAATTTGTCATTGTCTGGCAGTGATGCCATCAGTCGAATACCGCAGGTCGATGACTTATCGGTAGAGATTCTGGATACAACACAGGTACAAGCAGTCGAATTGACTATTGCTGACGGCTCATCAATTACAGTTGCAGAGAATACACCGGACAATCTGCTAATTTCTGTCGCCAGAAACGGCGACAGTCAGAGTGAAGTATCTCTGCCGTATGAAATTGGTGTTGCTTCAGATACAGCGAGTGATCAGGATCACAACGCTGTGGAAGGTGTGTTGTTCTGGGCTGCCGGCGACAGCACCGATAAATCAATCGAGATACCATTGGTTGACGACACCATCCCCGAGTTGACAGAAATACTCACCGTCACATTTGGTGCGGCCACTAACCCGGCGTTTGCACTGTGGCCGGACAGCCTCGGTGGTGTCGGGCTTCCAGCGCCGCCGATAGTGCAGCATCCGGCAAGCATAGAAGTCTCTATCACCGACGACGACTCACTGCTACTTGAAGACGATGTTGACACTCCGCTGGTGCTGCTACAAATACTATCGGAACAGGAAGTCCGTGCTGTTAATCCACCTGCGCTGTTAGCGCCTTTTGAAGTTCGAGCCGTACAGGTTACAACGCCGGAACTAGAATCCTGTTCTGGTTCAGATGTTGAAGCGCTGATTGCCGCAGGTTGTACGCAACCCGTGTCAGGAGCAGAAGTCACCTGGACTGTTTTTCCCGATCCGAATGGGCGCCCGGGTGATGTCGCTGAGATCATTACACCTGATGGTGAGGCCCATCGCAATACCGTGACGACTGTGGCCAATGAAGAGGGCCTGGTGAGTGTACAGGCCAATGTTTTGCGCCGCGGGTTTATAGGTTTGCGTGCAACGCCAACGGCCAATGTTGTTAATGCTAAATCCCTTGCCAGACCGGCCAGCAGTATCAGGGCGGCATCTGTTCCAGTGGTACCGAGTGGAATCGGCGATGTGGTGTTTACGATACGTGCGGGTTTACAAACGACCATCGGCTTTACTACCAACCAGGCCCGTTTAGGATTTGTGATCGATGGCATTTGCGATGCGCTTGATAATGGAGAGATCCCTGCAGCAAGTAGTCCCGAAGAAGCCAGCCTTTTCACGTTGTGTGATCTTGAAAACGAGAGTGAGCCGGAAATTCTGGCTGCCATAGATGCACTACTACCGGAGGAGTACTTTAGTATTGCCGATGCCTCGGTGGATCTGGCCGATCTGCAAATAACCAACGTGTATTCCAGAATTCTGGCGATCCGTGCAAGACAACAGAGTGGAGCACCGCGGGAAGAGACCGCATGGATCGACCTTAACGGGCTTGCGTTAAATCTATATGGGCAACCTATACCGTCGATTATTGCAAATACGGCCATCAACAAAGTACTTGGTACCGGTGGATCGTCTGGTACTTCGTTTGTTAGTCCCTGGGGAATTTTTGTCAATGGTAGCCTGGCGATTGGGGAAGCAGAAGATACAGAGAATGAAGTCGGTCAGGATTTTCGAACGCGGGGATTGACTGCAGGGGTGGACTACATGGTTGATGACCGCATTGTGGTCGGGGCGGCGGCCGGTGTGACCCGGCAAAGTAGTGACTTTCGCGGGCAGCAGGGTTCGAATGACCTGGATGGTAATTACCTCTCATTCTTTGGCACTTATTTCAATCCGGATCTCGGCTACCTCGATGGCATACTGGAAGTTGGTCGCAATCAGTATGAATTATCCCGGCAGATAAATCTGAACATTGTAGCCCCTGAACCCGATAGTTTGTTGCAATCGACAAATGAGCTACAGATAGCGGACGGTAACACGTCTGCGAGTTCTGTCGCATTGACTGTCGGAGCCGGGTTAGATAGAAATTTTAACGGCTATCAAGTCGGTCCGTATGGCAGGTTGTCTCTGGCTTATGCGAACGTTGACGGTTTTTCTGAATCAGCCCGATTTCCGGATCGGCCTGGAATAGGTTATGTATTAAGTATTCAGGACCATACCATTCGCTCGGTGCGCTTGGCTTTAGGCGGTCAGCTATCAAAAACATTCAACACCAGGCGAGGAGTCTTTGTGCCACAGGTTCGACTAGAAGCCGAGTTCGAAAATGAAGAGCGTCCTGAAAGTATTGCATCCAGCTTCCTTTTTGACCCCACTGATCAGGAATTTATCATTGACGGCGATGACAATGATCAATTTGTGGTCAACTACAGTTTCGGCAGCTCGGCTGTTTTTAAGAACGGCAAGAGTGGGTTTCTGTTTTATGAAGGTCAGGCCGGCCATGATACGGTCACGCAGCATCGGCTGAATGGCGGGTTTAGACTGGAGTTTTAATCCAGCAAGCTCGAACCGCCGACAGCTCAGTGGTCCGCTCACTCTAGCCCTGAACACAAATAACCTGCTTCAATGTAGGTGCTACATCAAACAGATCGAGGACGCACAGTGGTGGGTGCGATATATGGATGCTGCAGGATATTTTCATCACCAAACCACGGGGCTCTGGACGCCACGCGCACATGCACATGCTACTTTGCATTCGAGGTAAGCAGATTACGGTGGTGCGTGGGTGCGTGGCGTCAGGGGCGAGCTCAAAATAGCAGAGGTGTTGCTGTGCTGGCCCCGGCTGGACAGGTCTCGGGATCAGGTTCTCAGCAAGCTCAGGAATTCGTTGCGGGTATTGATATCTTTCTTAAAACGTCCCAGCATCACCGACGTAGTCATTGTGGAGTTTTGTTTTTCTACCCCACGCATCATCATGCACAGATGTTTGGATTCAACAACTACCGCCACGCCTTGTCCTTCAGTAACCGACTGAACTGCATCGGCGATCTGTTTCGTGAGATTTTCCTGAATTTGCAGCCTGCGGGCATACATATCGACTATTCTGGCGACTTTGGATAAGCCGATGACTTTGCCTTTTGGCAGGTAGGCGACATGACATTTGCCGATGAAAGGCAGCATATGGTGTTCGCACATGGAGTACAGCTCGATATTTTGAACGATGACCATTTCATCGCTATCTGACTCAAATACCGCTTTATTGAGAATTTGGTCAAGTGTTTGCGAGTAACCCTGGGTAAGAAACTCCATGGCGCGTGCAGCGCGATCAGGAGTTTTTAGCAAACCTTCTCTTTCCGGGTCTTCGCCGATTTGTTCGATTATTTTTTTGAATTCGTTTTGCAATGCAGTATCCGGTATTCATGTGGAGAGCAGGGCGCGTAATCTTGCGATACCAAAAACGCTTCAGCATTGTGCTTGATACGGACCCGGTATTCAATTTCGAAAGCTGCAGAACCTCTATACTTAACTGCTAACCAGAAGATTTAACCACATCCGGTCTTTCCGGATATTCGCTGGAGTCATTTTGACGATTATTTATTGTATTTTTATATTGCTCGCCGCCACTTTCATTTTGGCTAAATTCGCGCATTCGCTTAAGTCAATTACCTGGGTTTTCGGAATCTCGTTGCTGGCTTTTACCCTTGTGGGAGCGGTCGGTGGAGTGGTCGGTCTGGTAGTTTGGTTGCTGTTCATCGCGACGGCGGTGGTGATGAATGCACCGACAATTCGGCAAAAAGTGCTGACAGCTCCCTTGTTATCGTACGTACGGGCAGTATTACCGCCAATGTCCCAGACCGAGCGAGATGCTATTGAGGCTGGAACTGTCTGGTGGGAGGCTGAGCTTTTTCGTGGTAACCCGGACTGGTCGAAATTGATGAGTACACCGGCTGCCACCCTCACACCGGCAGAACAAGCTTTCCTGGATGGCCCCACCGACGAGCTATGCGCCATGCTTGACGACTGGGATATCACCTACGGGCACAATGATTTGCCGCCGCATATCTGGGACTATATTAAAAAACACAAGTTTTTCGGTATGGTGATTCCCCAGGAATACGGTGGGCTCGGGTTCAGTGCCTACGGTCATTCTGCCGTGGTTACTCGTATTTCGGCTCGCAGTGTGACGGCGGGGTCGACAGTAATGGTGCCAAATTCACTCGGTCCAGCCGAATTGCTGTTGCACTATGGTACTGAAAAACAAAGAAATTATTATTTACCGCGCCTTGCCCAGGGCGAAGAGCTGCCGTGTTTCGCGCTGACTGGCCCTTCGGCAGGATCTGATGCCGCGTCGTTACCGGACTTCGGTGTCGTTTGCAGGCAGATGCACAACGGTAAAGAAACGCTGGGCTTGCGTGTTAACTGGGATAAACGCTACATCACGCTTGGGCCGGTGGCGACCATTGTGGGTCTGGCATTCAAGGCTTACGATCCTGATCATTTGCTGGGTGATGAAGAAGATCTGGGGATTACCTGCGCACTGATCCCTTCAGACACGGAAGGTGTCACGATCGGTCGGCGCCATTTTCCGCTCAATCAGGGTTTTATGAACGGGCCGAACAGCGGTACGGACGTGTTTGTACCGATGGAATGGATTATTGGTGGACAAGACAACATTGGCAAGGGCTGGAGAATGCTAATGGAGTCTCTGTCGACGGGCCGTGGGATCTCTCTGCCTTCATCCGGAGCAGCTGCTGGCATGGCTGCTTCGCGCTTTACCGGCGCATACGCCAGGGTCCGCAAGCAGTTTAATATTCCGATTGGCAAGTTTGAAGGGGTTGAAGAAGCACTGGCTCGAATTGGCGGATTGACCTATTTAATGGATTCTGGCCGCCGGGTGACTTGTGCCGCGCTTGATCAGGGGGAACGACCATCTGTGGCCAGTGGCATTCTGAAGTACTTCAATACAAATAATATGCGTGTGGTGATGAATGATGCGATGGATGTGCATGGCGGCAAGGGAATCTGTATGGGGCCGAGCAATTACCTGGCGCGCGCTTATCAGGGAGTTCCGGTGGGAATCACTGTGGAAGGGGCAAATATCCTGACTCGCAGCATGATTGTTTTCGGGCAGGGGGCGATGCGATGTCATCCCTATTTGGTGGCTGAAATCGAGGCTGCCTCCATTGATGACGATGAAAAAGCGATTGAGGCGTTTGACACCGCACTGGCGGGGCACATCGCCTATGCGGTGAGCAGTGGTGCTCAGGCAATGTTCCATGGGTTAACCCGGGGGCGTTTTGCGCGTTCACCGGTGGGTGGTCCAACCGCCAAATACTTCCGACGGCTGGCACGAATGAGTGCCGGTTATTCTTTCCTGGCCGACTTTGCGCTGCTGTTTCTGGGGGGAGCATTGAAACGCAAGGAAAAACTGTCCGGCCGGTTCGCCGACGGCCTGATTTACATGTACATGTGCTCAGCCGTGCTCAAGCGGTATGAGGACGATGGTCGGCCTGCTGCAGATTTGCCATTGGTCGAATGGGGGGCAAAGCACTGTATCTACGAGACGCAGGTTGCTCTTGATCAAATTTTACGAAATTTCCCGAATCCCTGGGTTGGTATGATCCTTCGCGGTGTTATATTTCCGTTAGGGCGTCGTTTTCGTACTCCGAATGACCGATTGGGTCGTGATGTTGCCAGATTGTTGCTGCAACCAGGCGAGAGCCGTGATCGTCTAACCGATGCGCTTTATATTAACGAGAACCCTGAGGACGTGACCGGTTGTCTTGAGGTTGCTATGAAACTGGCGATCCAGGCCGATCCGATCCTGAAAGATCTTAAAGACCGCGGGCTGCGTAAGCCTTATGATCAGGACTACGAAGCATGGCTTCAGGCACTGGTGCAAAGCTCAGATTTGACTGCTGAGCAATCGAAATTGCTTGTCGATTCAGCGAAGGCCACGCGCAAGGTCATTACAGTGGACGACTTTCCCGGGGACTTCCGGCAGTCCGGTGCCAGTGAGAAACCAGTACCTGTGGGCTATGCGGAAGCCAGCTGACCTGCAAATGAGCACGAAATGCGTGCAGGTTTTACCCTTTGGCGTTGAAACCTGCTTCACAGTCGCCATAATTAATTGGCTGCGAACAGGTCCACAATCCAGAGTCAAGGCCAGTTGAATCAATAGTATACTGGTCAATTCTGGAATTGCCGTGCAAACCATAGGTAGGCACGGCTATTCAGGTGTAACACATAGTGTCGAAAGTATTATTGTAGGGTTATGTCAGACAAAGAGTTTAGAGAAGACACCGGTACAGCGGTTGAAGTCGCGAAGCCCGTTCTTAAGAAGCCACCAATGTACAAGGTGGTTATTTTGAACGATGACTACACACCGATGGAATTCGTTGTAATGGTGTTGGAAAGCTTTTTTTCCATGGATCGGGAGAAGGCAACTCAGGTCATGCTTCATGTCCACAGTCGGGGTAAGGGGGTTTGTGGGGTGTTTACCCGTGAACTGGCGGAAACAAAAGTTGTCCATGTGAACCAGTTTTCACGTGACAATCAGCATCCGTTAATGTGTGATATGGAAGAGGCATAACTTTTTGACTAAAAAAACAATAAATAACTATATAGAGAGAATCGTGAGATGTTGAGCAAAGAACTCGAGTTCACGTTAAACAACGCGTTTAAAGAGGCGCGTGAAAAACGTTATGAATTCATGACGGTCGAACATTTGTTACTGGCTTTGCTGGACAATCCGACTGCTGCTCAGGTGCTGCGCTCTTGCGGTGGCGAGCTGGAATCTCTGCGTGCAGAATTGGTAGAGTTCATCGATGAGAACACGCCTTTACTGGACGATGCTGATAATCGCGAAACCCAGCCAACACTGGGGTTTCAGCGTGTATTGCAGCGTGCTGTATTCCATGTGCAATCGTCAGGTAAAAAAGAAGTCACAGGTGCAAATGTGCTGGTGGCAATCTTTGGTGAGCAGGATTCGCACACGGTTTATCTGTTGAACAAACAAAATGTTACCCGTCTCGATGTGGTGAATTATATCTCGCACGGTATCTCCAAGATAGCGGACGACGATAAAGGCGAACTGGAAGACCTGGGTAATGAAGTTGGGATGGAAGAGGGTGAGGCCGAGGTTTCGCCGCTCGATAAATTTGCTACGAATCTGAATCAAAAAGCAAAAGAAGGCAAGATCGACCCGCTGATTGGTCGTGAAAAAGAGATAGAACGCTCTGCGCAAATTCTCTGTCGCCGTCGTAAGAACAACCCGTTGTTGGTGGGTGAAGCCGGAGTTGGAAAAACAGCGATCGCAGAAGGCCTGGCGCTGAAAATTGTCGCTGGTGAAATGCCTGAAGTGCTGCTGGAAAGCACAATCTATTCACTTGACCTCGGTGCATTGGTCGCGGGCACCAAGTATCGTGGCGATTTTGAAAAACGCCTGAAAGCGGTGCTTGCTCAACTGCAAAAAGATGAAGGCGCGATTTTATTTATTGATGAAATTCATACCATTATTGGCGCCGGAGCTGCATCTGGTGGTGTCATGGATGCATCTAATTTGATTAAACCAATGTTGGCCTCTGGCGAGCTTAAGTGTTTAGGGTCAACCACTTACCAGGAATACCGGGGAATTTTTGAGAAAGATCGTGCGTTGTCACGGCGTTTTCAGAAGGTTGACGTGTCAGAGCCGACTGTGTCAGAAACTGTCGAAATTCTGAAAGGGCTCAAAAGTAATTTCGAAAATTTCCACGAAGTGAAATATTCAAGCAGTGCGCTGAAAGCGGCAGCCGAATTGTCTGATCGTTATGTCAACGACCGTTTTCTGCCTGACAAGGCTATCGATATTATTGATGAAGCGGGCGCCAGTCGTCGGTTGCAGGCGAATCAGAAGAAAACAATCGGTGTGAAAGAGATCGAGACGATTATCGCCAAGATAGCGAGAATCCCCGAAAAAAGTGTGTCTTCAACGGATATGGAAAAGTTGAAAAATCTGGGTCGCGATTTGAGCATGCTGGTGTTTGGTCAGGATCCTGCCATCGAACAGTTATCTGCGGCGATCAAAATGTCACGCTCTGGCTTGGGGCCGGAAGATCGGCCCATCGGTAGTTTCCTCTTTGCTGGCCCTACGGGTGTGGGTAAAACAGAAGTGACCAAGCAGCTTGCCAAAGTGCTGGGTATCGAGTTTATGCGCTTTGACATGTCTGAGTACATGGAGCGTCATACTGTGTCACGTCTGATCGGTGCGCCTCCTGGTTATGTTGGTTATGATCAGGGCGGGCTGTTGACTGATGCGGTCATCCAGAATCCTCACTGTGTATTGTTGCTTGACGAAATCGAAAAAGCGCACCCGGATGTATTTAATTTGCTGTTGCAGGTTATGGATCACGGTACGCTGACCGACAACAATGGTCGCAAGGCAGATTTCCGTAACGTTATTCTGGTCATGACCACGAATGCCGGTGCAGAGTCAATCAGTCGACCGAGTCTGGGCTTTACCACGCAGGATCATTCATCCGATGGTCTGGATGCAATTAATAAGTTCTTCACTCCTGAGTTCCGCAATCGAATTGACAGTATCATTCAATTTGCACCGCTTGACAGAAGCATTATTTTGAATGTGGTTGATAAGTTTCTGTTCGAGCTTGAAGCGCAACTTAATGATAAAAACGTATCTATTGATATCGCTGAGTCTGCCAAGGGCTGGCTGGCGGAGCACGGCTTCGATACCAAGATGGGAGCGCGTCCAATGGCACGGGTGATTCGTGAAAATATCAAGAAGCCCCTTGCCGATGAAATACTGTTTGGCACGTTGTCAAAAGGCGGCAAGGTGCGGGTCGAACTGGATGAGTTCGGTGAGCTGGCCTTTGATATCGAAAACGAAGAAGAGACGGTCTAGCGTAAGCTCTACGGCGCGGTGAAAAACAAAGAAAAGGCACAACATTGGTTGTGCCTTTTTTTATTCAGTGTGGTGCTTTTGTGTTTCCAGGCCAGCTGCTTTGAATCGCCGCACCCAATTGTTTAACGACTTCGGTAGGTGATTCTGCCTTTAGTTAAGTCGTAGGGAGTCATCTCGACCGTGACTTTGTCGCCGGTGAGTATTCTGATGTAATGCTTTCGCATTTTACCTGAGATATGTGCCGTTACCACGTGGCCGTTTTCCAGTTCTACTCTGAACATGGTGTTCGGCAGAGTATCGATAACCGTACCGTCCATCTCAATTGCTTCTTCTTTCGCCATTCAATCTCTTCTTTAACTTTTCGTCTATGTGCGTTGTAGCCCGGTGATCAGATAGAGCCGGGGTGGCGCAAATCTTGTGCCAACTTGCACTTTCGATGGGAACATATGTTTAGCAGGCGCAAGTTTAAAGCCTTTTAGGTGCTAATTACACAAAATATTGCAATTCACCTGTTTTAGGGAGTTTGTGCAGAGAATCTCTACTATTGCGAACGTGCACTTTTCGATCATGATGGGGAATGTAAAAAAAGTGTGTCTGTAGTGATCGAAGGTGCCCTCACCATGTCGTATTCCAGCTATGCACAACTCTACAGCGCGGTCTTTGGATAATTTTTATCGTCTATTTGGCGAATTTTGGTAATGTTACGGGACCGCGGTGATAGTTTGGCCTACAATGGTTAGACAAGAGGATTTATGGACGTTAATCTGAATGCATTGCCCTGTCAGGCAAAAATATAAGACCACGGATCGCTTCGGCAATTTGATGGAGCTGTATGAGAAAAACTACATGCAGTTGCGGTTGCTTATCCCTGCTCTTAAAAATGGACCGATCAAAACGTCGGTGTCCAGTGTGCCGAATTGCCTTGCTCTGTATTTGCAATTGACGGAGCAAAATCCCTACACTTCAACGCTTCGTCTTACCTATCGATTTATCAGCGATGACGATAAAGGCAGTAGCAGGGCTTCCTGTGAGCCGGATCTTTATATCAGGGTTTATCACGATGCTCGTTCAGCCGAGGTGCTCAGCGGTTTGTTACATGGACAGCAGCATGTGCCGCGAACCACTCGCGGGCTTGATGACTCCTGGAAGCTGAATCGATTTTTGTATAAATGGCTACGATATTTATTGTTTCGCGGGCATCGCTTTGATCTTTCAGCTGAAGCCGGGAGCCCGGCTACAACAATCGCTGATTGAATTGTGAGGGAAAGATCAAGCAGTCCGGACATCAGGCCTGATTTCAACCACATTTATTACCATATTCCCTGGATTTTTCATGTAGCTTTAAAATAGTGTCGTCCATTTCGGCATCTGTTTTTGCTCTGGAGAACTGGCTCTCCAGGATCAGCTTTTCGCGTTTTATCAACTGACATTCGACACTTTCTACAAATGGTGCGGCCGTGACGGCAGCGGCCACTTCAGGTTCTGCAGCCGCCTTTGCCTTGAAAACAGTCTGTGATTTCCCGTCTGGCGCATTGGCATAACGCACCGGTTTCCATTTTTTTGCGGGCTCAGCGGTACTTGCCGCAGCCACGTTCGAGCTTGTGGTAATGATGGCGTCATCCGCCTCATTTGCTGTTGCAACGGGAGGCGGGGGTTGCCTAGCCAGGGGTTTTAAATCGGGGCCAACCACCACGTATTTGACGCCCTTTGGAGGTGGATCGGGAGAGTAGGTGGGAGTACCATTTTTAGTTTCCCATTGATACAGTGCGTTATTTTCCAATGCAGCAGTGTGAGTCATTGGCGCCATAACAACGCTGGAAATCAGTAGACCTGAAATAAAGGGCCGCATTGCCTTCATCCTATTTTGCTTTTATCGTTGGGCGCTTCGCAAGCATTGACCGTGCCGTTGTCTGCAAGGCGAATCGTTTGAGAGTACTTACATGTTGATCAACTGGTTATTGGTGGCTCTGGGCGGAGCATGTGGTGCTGTGTTGCGCTATGGTGTGGTGGCTGCTACCCAGCTGCTCGGTATGACGTTTCCCGTGGGCACGCTAGCTGTTAATGTGTTGGGATCGTTCCTGATCGGGATACTGGCTACCTACTGGATAGTCCGAACCGGAGGTGGCACGCAGTTGTTTTTCCAGACCGGTTTGCTGGGCGCGTTTACTACGTTTTCTGCATTCTCTCTGGATACATTGACCCTGTGGCATAGTGGGCACGAAAAAGCAGCCGCGATCAACGTTTTGCTGAATGTCCTGCTTTGCCTGCTGGCGGTGGCAGCCGGGATGGCATTTGGTGGTAATTTGGCAGAGTAATGCCTTTTGGGCGTACAGTCGAAACACGTAAGCTTAGATTGGAATAATAATGGTTATCGGCATATGGCCGGGACTTGCTATACTACAGGCCGTATCACTCCAAGAGCCCTTGTACCCTAAATGCTTGACGCCAAACTGTTTCGCAACGATCTTGATTCACTCGCTACAGAGTTGGGTCGCCGTGGCTACGAACTAGATACTGAAGCTGTTAATTCGCTTGAGTTGCGCCGACGTGAGCTTCAAGTCAAAACGCAGGAGCTGCAAAATCAGCGTAACGCCAGATCCAAGGAGATTGGGGCCGCAAAAGCCAAAGGCGAAGATATCGAGCCCTTACTTGCTGAAGTCAATGATATGGGGGAAGACCTCAAACGTTGTGAGCAAGATCTCGCGGAACTACAAAGCAAGCTGCAGTCGATTGGACTGTCAGTACCTAACCTGCTGCACAACTCTGTTCCGTCTGGTAAATCGGAAGATGAAAATATAGAAGTCCGTCGTTGGGGAGAACCACGATCCTTTGATTTTGAAGTGGCTGATCATGTTGCATTAACGGAAGGTGGTGCACTGGATTTCGAAGCAGGTTCTCTGTTAACCGGTTCGCGATTCACTGTGATGCGAAACGAATTAGCGCGACTGCATCGTGCACTTGCGCAGTTCATGCTTAACGTGCAAACCACAGAGCACGGCTACACCGAAATGAACGTTCCTCTGATTGTTAATTCACAGTCTTTGACCGGTACATCACAGTTGCCTAAGTTTGCTGAAGACTTATTCGCACTGGAAGGAGACAGTGGCTACTACCTGATCCCTACCTCGGAAGTGCCGCTGACCAACCTGGTGAGAGATAAAATTCTTAAGCCTGAAGATCTCCCTATTAAAATGACAGCACACACTCCATGCTTTCGTTCCGAGGCAGGCTCATACGGCAAGGACACGCGAGGAATGATACGTCAGCACCAGTTCGAAAAAGTAGAGCTTGTGCATATTGTGCATCCGGACAAATCGTGGGATGCACTTGAAGAACTGGTGAGCCATGCTGAAGCAATATTAGAAAAGCTTGAACTTCCTTATCGCACGATGACCCTGTGCAGTGGCGATACCGGTTTTGCAGCGTCTAAGACTTATGATCTCGAAGTCTGGTTGCCAGGGCAGGATGCTTACCGTGAAATTTCTTCCTGCAGTAATTGCACAGATTTTCAGGCACGTCGTATGAAGTCACGATTCCGCAATGAGGAAGGCAAAAACGAGCTCGTGCATACCTTGAATGGTTCAGGTCTGGCTGTGGGGCGTGCTCTGGTGGCGGTGCTGGAAAACTATCAGCAGGCTGACGGTAGTGTTGCAGTTCCGGCGGTATTGCGAGATGCCATGGGCACAGATTTTATTCTGGCGGGCAAATAGTCACGTAAAGTTATGTCCGCTGTTTGAGCTGATCAATCACAGCCGCTAGCTGCCTGTAACCTTCAACCAGTCTGGGTGAAGGTCTGCCGAGGAACTCTTCAGAAATGGAATAAAGCTGTTTGCGGTTAATAGCGCGACAATGTGCAAGAGCAGGGCGGTCGTATAAAACTTCATGACGGTATTTTTCAAGCTTTACGCCGCACCATGAAATTACCCAGCCATCACAGTCCTTTAACCTCGGGTCATCGTCCTCCAGTGGTAAGCTTCTCTCGTTAGTGTTTTGCAATGCGGGTTTTCCACCGGCAAGTTCTATCAGATCGTGAATCCAGCTGTCTCTAGCGGCGGCGATAACCGGCTTTGGCCACCATTGCACCATCAAAGTCGGGGCAGAATCATCTGTTGGTCGTTTAGGCATATCGTCTTTCATTTGCCGAATTAGAGCTTCTGCACGATCCGCTACGCTTAAGTGCCCCGCAATTAAGCGAATATCTTCATAAACATCATCCAGACCGATGGTCCGCGGCGCAATAACCGCAAGTCCTTCGGCTCGTAGCGCATCGACGACTTTCTCATGGCCTGGTACTGTCAGTGAAGCCAGCACCAAATCGGGTTTCAGCGCGGCTACAGCTTTTACGTCGATGCCCAGATCGGGGCCTACTCTTGGCAAATTTTCTACAACAGTCGGTGGAAAGTCAGAATAGTCATCGACTGCGATCAGATTGTCACTGCAGCCGAGAGCACTGATAATTTCTGTGTTGGAGCAGGTTGTAGAAACTACTTTCAAAACGTGTTCTGCCGGTAGTGAAACGGAATGGTTTAGCGGTGTTGTAATGTCGAGCCGAGTGTGATGATCGGCTTGACGTTTACGTAAACGTCAATATACTGGATCGCACTTTATAAACTTTGGGGTTCTGTCTGTGACAGAGATACCCTATAGTGGAGCAGCGCAATTGTATAGAGGCGCTGCCGATCGACAACTGGGGGATTGAATTGTACACAGTGAATAATTGTACCTTGCTGCAACGGGTATCTGTTTATGGCTGTTGATGCGACGCCCGGCCAGCTCGATACCTTTCCCAAGTATTTGCTTAGAAATGCCGAAATCTATGGCAATCGTCCTGCAATGCGCCACAAAGATCTGGGTGTGTGGCAGACGTGGTCGTGGTCAGATCTGCTGATAGAAATTAGAAATTACTCCATAGGGCTGGAACACCTGGGAATAAAACCTGGTGACAAAGTCGCTGTCATTGGAAGCAATCGTCCAAGGCTTTACTGGACGTTTGCCGCAGTACAGGCTTTAGGGGCGATCCCGGTACCTGTGTATGCAGAGTCGGTTGCCGAGGAAATGGAGTTTGTTCTGCAGCACGCTGAAGTGCAATACGCTGTTTGTCAGGATCAGGAGCAGGTAGATAAACTTCTCTCGCTGTCTGAACAGCTACCGAAGCTTCAGAGTCTGCTTTACGATGAGCCCCGTGGCTTGCGAGATTACGATCACCAAAAGCTACACCATGTCAGCAACGTTATAGAGGCTGGTCGTAAAGCTGCAGAAGACACACAAGTTGTGGCTGCATGGAATGCGGGTATCCAGGCGGGGCGCGGGGATGAACTCTGCGTTATGTTGTATACCTCCGGGACAACAGGTCGTCCGAAAGGTGTGATGCTCTCATACAGCAATGTGCTGGTGTCCGCAGTGAATGGCAGTAAGTTCGATAAACTGGATCATACCGAAGAAATCATCGCCTATTTGCCGTTGGCATGGGTGGGTGATCATGTGTTTTCCTATGGACAATTTCTAACTGTCGGTTATTGCGTCTGTTGTCCTGAAAATGGCGACACAATTGATGTTGATCGTCGAGAGATTGCCCCGACCTATTTCTTCGCACCGCCCAGAGTTTTTGAAACACTACTCACAGAAATTATGGTTCGCATGGAAGATGCGAGTAATTTTAAGAAGAAAATGTTTAAGTATTTTCTTGGTATTGCTGAAAGGTCTGGTGAAGATATCCTGAACGGGAAGTCGGTACCATTCAAAGATAAATTTCTCTATCGCCTTGGAGGCTTGTGTGTTTACGGGCCGTTGCGCAATCGATTGGGTATGAGTCGTATAAAAGTGGGCTACACAGCAGGTGAGGCAATTGGTCCTGAAATATTTCGCTTCTACCGCTCGTTGGGTATCAACCTCAAACAACTCTATGGTCAAACGGAAGCCAGCGTTTACATCACGGCTCAACCAGACGGTGAAATTTATGCAGATACAGTCGGTAAACCATCTATAGATGTAGAGTTGAAGCTATCTGATTCGGGTGAAGTTTTATACCGGTCCCCGGGTGTTTTTATGGGTTACTATAAAAACGATGAAGCAACCGCCGAGACTAAAACGACTGATGGGTGGGTGATGACCGGCGATGCCGGCTTTATCGATGATGAGGGTCATCTGCACATTATCGATCGAGCCAAAGATGTCGGAAAAATTAATGATGGAAGTATGTTTCCACCCAAATACATTGAAAATAAACTGAAGTTTTTCCCGAATGTGAAAGAAGTTGTCGCGATCGGTGATGGACGAGACTTCACCACAGTTTTGATTAACATCGATCTGACTTCTGTTGGTAACTGGGCAGAGCGCAACAATATTGCCTATGCGTCGTATCAGGAACTTGCGGGCCACCCCGAAGTTTACCGTATGATCGAGGAGCATGTTGATCAGGTAAATAAAGATCTAAGTGCTGAACCTCGAATGGCAGGGGCGCAAATAAAACGCTTCCTGGTCTTACACAAGGAACTTGACGCAGATGATGGTGAACTCACGCGAACGCAAAAAGTTAGGCGATCGTTTATCGCAGAACGTTATCAACCGCTGATTGATGGTCTGTATGACGGGTCAGTAAATCGCGATATAACCACTGAGGTCGTGTTTGAAGATGGCCGTCGTGGTGAAATATCAGCTAATGTGCATATTCGTGATATGCATGTGTACAGTGCCGAGTCGCAAGGCGATGAGCCATTACGGAAAACTGCATGAAGCCATTAATATTAATTGATACCGCACGCAGATCAATTTGTACGCAGATACCATCTTTCAAGCAAGCCATAGGCCTATGAATAAAGGGGCACAGTACGTCAGCGGTATCGACGCGGGGGATGAAATTCTCAGCGTTCGCAATATATCGCTGTCGTTTGGTGGTGTTAAGGCACTGACAGATATCTCGTTTGATCTTCGTAAGGGGGAGGTGCGCGCGATTATCGGCCCTAACGGTGCTGGTAAGTCGTCGATGCTAAATGTCATCAATGGCTTTTATCATCCTCAGCAAGGTGAAGTGTGGTACTGCGGGCAAAAACGTAAGTCGATGAAACCGCATCAAATAGCGCATATGGGGGTGGCCAGAACGTTTCAAAATATTGCGCTGTTCAAAGGTATGAGTACGCTTGATAACATCATGACTGGCCGTTTTACCTACATGCGGAGCAACATGGTGTCACAAGCGATATGGCGTGGTGCTGCCGAAAAAGAAGAAGTAGAAAATCGCCGTAAAGTTGAAGAAATCATCGATTTCCTGGAAATTCAAACCATTCGTAAAACCCCGGTTGGTCGATTGCCATACGGTTTACAAAAGCGGGTTGAGTTGGGTCGGGCTTTGGCGGCAGAGCCGGTACTGCTGCTTCTGGATGAGCCGATGGCCGGTATGAATATCGAGGAAAAAGAAGACATGTCCCGCTTTATTCTGGATGTGCAAGAGGAATTTGGAACCACGATTGCGCTGATAGAGCACGATATGGGAGTTGTTATGGATATCTCTGACCGGGTAGTGGTGCTTGACTACGGAAAAAAGATCGGAGATGGCACTCCCGATGAAGTTAGAAGCAACCAGGCTGTTATCGATGCCTACCTTGGTGTCCCACACGAGTAACGCACATGTCGCCTGACTTTCTATACACAGTTGAAGTTATTCTGAACGGCCTGATGGCCGGTGTGATGTATTCGCTGGTCGCACTGGGCTTTGTACTGATTTTCAAGGCGTCAGGTATTTTTAATTATGCGCAAGGTGTAATGGCCTTATTTGCCGCTATGACGCTGGTGGGTTTTCAGAATGGCCAGGTTCCGTTTGCTCATCTGATAAATGCGGTGTTTGGTACGAAGATCCATGGTTTTGGCTGGACGCTTCCTGCTTTCGTAGCAATCATTCTTACCTTGTTGGTGATGATTCTATTTGCTTACCTGGTTGAACGGTTTGTTCTCAAGCACCTGGTAAATCAGGATCCCATAATTCTATTCATGGCGACGATCGGTCTCGCCTATTTTATGGAGGGATTTGGTGATCTGATGTGGGGGTCGGAAATCAAAGTGCTCGACGTCGGAGTGCCGCAGGGGGCTTCTCTCTGGCTTGAAGAAAAGACCCTCGGATGGGCTGCTGAAGGTTCCAATTACTACGGTATGTATATTGACAAACTTGACCTCGTTGCGACTGCGGTAGCTATTGTGTTGGTGGTGTTGCTATCGCTCTTTAGTCAGTACACCAAGACTGGTCGAGCGCTGAGGGCTGTGGCAGATGATCACCAGGCAGCGCTGGCTGTCGGCATTAGCCTGCGAAAGATCTGGATTATCGTATGGGCTATAGCCGGCTTTGTTGCCATGGTGGCTGGAATAATGTGGGGTGCTAAATCAGGCGTTCAGTTTTCACTCTCTCTTATAGCGCTTAAAGCCCTGCCGGTTTTAATCCTCGGTGGGTTTACTTCAATACCGGGTGCGATAATTGGCGGATTGATTATCGGGGTTGGTGAAAAACTATTCGAATATTCGATTGGCCCAATGATCGGGGGGGCAACAGAGAATTGGTTTGCATATGTACTTGCGCTGGCATTTCTTGTGTTCAGGCCGCAAGGGTTGTTTGGCGATAAAATCATTGAACGCGTATAGCAGGGGCTGAAGTATGTTTTATCGTCAAGCAGGTGATTTTAAAAAAAGCTATCGCGAAGATATCCAGACATTTCCGCTAAAGCAGGATCGTTGGGCCTACTATGCGCTGATGCTGTTTGCATTTTTAGTCGTGCCATTTTTTATCAATGACTATTGGGCCAGCGCGGTTCTGTTGCCGTTTTTAATTCTGTCTATTGCCGCACTTGGTTTGAATATTTTAACTGGCTATTGCGGGCAGGTGTCATTGGGGACTGGCGGCTTTATGGCTGTTGGTGCTTACTCTTGCTATAAGATTATGACTGCGTTCCCTGATCTTAGTATTATGATCGTGGTGTTGTTGGCGGGATTGGTGACAGCCCTTGTCGGATTACTATTTGGCATTCCCTCGCTTAGAATTAAAGGCTTTTATCTGGCTGTGGCAACGCTCGCTGCCCAGTTCTTTTTGGTGTGGCTATTCAATAAGGTGCCCTGGTTCTACAATAATTCTGCATCGGGGCAAATCAATGCTCCGGCGCGTAATATGTTTGGTTTTGAAGTAACCGGCGCTAACGCGGATGCTCCGGTGAGATACTTGTTTTGCCTTTCCATAGTGGTGGTGCTGGCTTGGGCAGCGCGAAATCTTACCCGGGGCCGCATAGGACGCAGCTGGATGGCAATCAGGGATATGGATATTGCTGCTGAGATAATTGGCGTAAATCCTTTAAAGACCAAGCTGTCAGCTTTTGCTGTATCGTCCTTTTATATCGGGGTGTCGGGCGCTCTGTTCTTTTCGGTTTACCTGGGTGCGGTCGAGGTGGGTGAGGTCTTTGGGATTACCCAGTCCTTTCTGATTTTGTTTATGATAATTATTGGGGGGCTTGGTTCCATACTGGGCAGCTTTATCGGAGCTGCTTTTCTGGTATTGGTACCGGTTTTTCTGAAGAACGTCATGGTCGCCGGATTAGGGTGGCCAACCGATATCGCTGCCCATATTGAGATAATTGTGATCGGTGGATTGATTATGTTCTTCCTGATCGTCGAACCACACGGCTTGGCTCAACTATGGCGTTTGGTTAAAGAGAAACTTCTGCTTTGGCCATTCCCACACTAACCGTGGGTTGTTAAACACAAAATTTCGTAAGATACAGGTTCGGCAGGCCCCCTTTAACGCAAAGAGAAACACAAAGAGGATACAAATATGAATATATTAAAAATAGCCGGAATAGCGATGGCAATGACAGCGGCATCGGGTACTGCACTTGCGGACCTGGTGTTTCCTTCACTCAGTTATCGAACCGGTCCTTACGCCGTGAACGGGATTCCGTTTGCAGATGGTTACGCCGACTACATGACGCTGGTCAATGAGCGTGACGGTGGTGTCGGTGGTGTGATGACCAAACTGCTTGAGTGTGAAACCGCCTATAACACCCAGAAGGGGGTGGAGTGTTACGAAGCAACAAAAGGCGAGGGTGCGTTACTATATCAGCCGTTGTCGACTGGCATCACGTATCAGCTCATACCTAAAGCGACAGCCGATGATATTCCGGTGCACTCTATGGGGTACGGTCGAACCTCTGCCAAGAATGGCAAGGTGTTCAGCCATATCTTTAACTATCCGGCTAATTACTGGGATGGTGCATCGCACGCAGTTAATCACCTGCTTGAAATCAACGATAATGATCTGAAGGGTAAAAAGATTGCACTGGTTTTCCATAATAGTGCATATGGCAAAGAGCCAATTCGCACGCTTGAAGAGCTAGCCAAGAAGCACGGGTACGACTTCACTCCAATAGCGGTGGATCATCCCGGGCAGGAACAAAAGTCACAGTGGTTACAAATTCGTCGCGAACGGCCTGACTATGTATTGATGTGGGGTTGGGGAGTGATGAACCAGGTGGCAATACAGGAAGCAGCTAATATTCGCTTTCCAATGGAAAACTTCATCGGAATCTGGTGGTCCGGCTCAGAGAATGATGTATTGCCTACCGGCGGAAAGGCCAATGGATATAAAGCACTGACATTCCATGCGGTAGGTAATGACTTCCCGGTATTTGATGATATCCGGAAATATGTTGTCGATACCGGAAAAGCAGCGGGCGCTGGTGATCAAATTGGTTCGGTGTTGTACAACCGGGGTATGTATGCAGCGATGCTCGCGGTGGAAGCAGCGAGGACCGCTCAGGGTATTCACGGTGCAACTGAAATTACTCCTTCGCAAATGCGTGATGGTATGGAATCGCTGGTAATGGATGCTGAGAAAATGAAGTCGCTGGGTATGGAGGGCTTTGGACCGGAGTTTACGGTTGATTGTGAAAATCACGGTGGACCAGGTCTTGGCGCGGTCCAGCAGTGGGACGCTGAGTCCGGAACCTGGTCATTGATCTCAGGCTTCAAACCGTCTGATATGGCTGTCATTCAAGGACTGATCGATGAAGACAGTTCAGCCTTTGCTACGGAAAACAACCTTGAAATGCGTGAGTGCGCATAGAGGTTGAGTTCACTTCACCCTCTGCTTTATAGGCAGAGGGTGAATCAAATACATCACCATCCTGACTGAGCCGATATGAATACCGCGACAGCAGCAACGACAGATAGTCCGGCAGATTCTGCTGCACCGCAGGATTCTCTGCTGGAAGTTAATAATATCGAGGTCGTATACAATCATGTGATCCTGGTGTTGAAAGGAGTCAGTCTGACTGTCCCTAAAGGTGGGATCACGGCGTTGCTTGGTGGTAATGGCGCGGGCAAAACCACTACGCTTAAGGCAGTTTCGAATCTGTTGCACTCAGAACGCGGTGTTGTTACCAAAGGAAGTATCTCGTATCGGGGCGAGCCTGTGGCAGATCTCAGTCCTGAAGCGCTGGTCCGCAAAGGGGTAATTCAGGTGATGGAAGGGCGCCACTGCTTTGAGCATCTGACTATCGAAGAAAACCTTATGACCGGTGCATATACGCGCAGAGATGGAAAAGCTGCTGTTGCCCGTGACCTTGAAATGGTTTTCACTTATTTCCCACGACTGAAAGAACGACGTAAATCGCTGGCTGGCTATACCTCCGGAGGTGAACAACAAATGTGTGCGATTGGGCGTGCGCTGCTAGCCAATCCTGAAACTATTCTTCTGGACGAGCCATCAATGGGGCTGGCACCACAATTGGTGGAAGAAATATTCGAAAACGTTAAACGCCTGAATGAAGATGAAGGTGTATCATTTTTATTGGCAGAACAAAATACTAATATAGCGCTTCGCTATGCGCATTACGGATTTATTCTTGAATCAGGGCGAGTCGTAATGGATGGCCGCGCGGAAGATCTACGCGATAACTCGGATGTAAAAGAGTTTTATCTGGGCATGAGTGAAGGCTCAAAGCGCAGCTTTCGGGAAGGAAAAAACTACAAACGGCGTAAACGCTGGTTGTCCTGAGCCTGCGGTATTGTCCTGGTCCTTTGGCAATTCATTCGCGGCAGGATTGGCGGTATGATGTAGGGCTCTGATGAGTCGTGTTATGCCGAATCCAATCACTTGTCGACGCCGCCCCACCTCATACTGTGCCTCGATATTACCTGTTGTTCGGCTACCGGTCATCAATCCTTAAGCGACAACTGGAAGGCAGCGCATGACTGGTGACTTTTACGATAAGCTCGAAACTCGCGATGAGATGACTCGCAGCCTGTCGTTGCAAATGGATCTGCCAAAGCAAATAGCGCGTGCGAAAGAATCAACCGATGCGTATCGAGAAATTCTGGCTGACATAGATGCCGGAGCGGTTGTGTCGTTGGAAGCACTGGCAAAACTGCCGGTGACCCGAAAATCGGATTTAATTCAGCGGCAGGCAGAAAATAAACCTTTTGGTGGGCTAGCCTGCACGCGTGCCGGGAAAATGAAAAGGGTTTATGCGTCGCCGGGCCCCATTTATGAACCGGAAAGCCACGTCAGTGATTACTGGCGGATGGCGCGTGCGCTCTACGCGGCGGGATTTCGCGATGGAGATTTGGTGCACAACACATTTTCCTATCACTTTACACCCGCGGGGTTTATGTTTGAATCTGGCGCAGAAGCGATTGGTTGTGGTGTGTTCGCAGCCGGTGTAGGGCAAACTGAACTGCAACTCGTGGCAATAGCAGATCTGCAGCCTGTGGCATATGCGGGTACTCCCTCGTTCTTAAAAATCCTCCTCGACAAAGCAAAAGAGACTGGCTCTGATACAAATAGCTTGAAAAAGGCTCTGGTCTCCGGAGAAGCTCTGCCACCGTCACTGCGTGCCACTCTTGAAGAATTCGGGCTGACTGTTCGACAATGCTATGCCACAGCAGATGTCGGTCTGATCGGCTATGAATCCGATGCGATGGAGGGGTTAATCATTGATGAAAATCTTGTGCTTGAGTTGGTCACACCGGGAACTGGTGATCCGGTCGCAGAAGGCGAGGTTGGTGAAATTGTGATCACCAGTTTTTCAGATGTGTATCCTCTTGTTCGGTTTGCCACCGGTGATCTGAGCAAATTTCTGCCAGGTAAGAGCCCTTGCGGACGTACCAATCTGCGAATTGCAGGCTGGATGGGGCGGGCCGATCAAACTACCAAGGTTAAAGGGATGTTTGTACATCCTGAACAAGTCGCGGCGGTAGTGAAACGTCACGCTGAAATTTCTAAAGCACGGTTGGTTGTGAGAAGTGAAAACGCCATCGATATAATGACGCTTTGTTGTGAGGTTGAAAAACCTGATGATAATTTGCTGTCCGCAATAAAATCCAGTATCCAGGATGTGTGTAAATTGCGTGGAGAAGTGGAGTTGGTATCTCCCGGTTCGCTAGCCAGTGATGGAAAAGTAATCGACGATATCCGAACTTACGAATAGTTAGTTCTCCTATACAAGGTAATACTATGACGATAGCGCCGTCTTCATGGCCACTGCCCGAGCTGAATGAGCTTCCAGATGATGTTCGCGAGCGAATCGAAGAGGTCGATCGTAAAGCCGGGTTTATACCGAATGTGTTTATCGTGCTGGCTCGCCGGCCTCCGGAATTTCGTGCGTTCTTTGATTACCATGATGCTTTAATGCTGAAAGAAGGCGGTAGTCTTTCCAAGGCAGATCGGGAAATGATTGTGGTTGCTACCAGTGCGGCGAATAACTGTCACTATTGTGTGATTGCGCACGGGGCTCTGCTTCGTATATATTCCAAAAAACCGATGCTCAGTGATCAGGTAGCTATCAACTATCAACGTGCCGATATTACTGCTCGTGAAACTGCCATGCTGGACTACGCAATGATGGTGGCACTTAATTCCAGTGAGCTTCAGGAAGCCGATAAAGATCTCTTGAAGCAACACGGTTTCGATGATGAAGACATTTGGGATATAGCCAGTATCTCTGCATTTTTTGGCATGTCTAATCGATTGGCCAATGCACTGGACATCACACCCAATGATGAGTTTTATAATATGGCGCGTTAATTTCGTTCAGGTTGAACCGTTAAGCGTTGATTCTGCTCAAGGAGAACTTTTCGCTCGGTCGCTCCAGGATAAAAACTAATCGAGCGCACGGTTACGGCTCGTAAACAATTGAATAATGATCTATGAGAAAGATCTGCCAACAATTTTTCCACTAATTAGACACTATCTGCGTGAATCTTATGCCCCAACAGCTTTGGCAACCTACTGCACAACAAATAGCAGATGCAAACATCACAGCATTTCGACTGGCGATTGAGTCTGAACAAAAGGTTGATTTACCTGACTATACCGCGTTGTATCAGTGGTCGATCTCACAGCCCGAGTTGTTTTGGAAAAAGGTTTGGGAATTTTGCGGAGTCGTCTCCAGCGTTCAGGGTACAACGGTTCTAACCAATGGCGATAAAATGCCCGGTGCAAAGTGGTTTCCAGAGGCGCAACTGAATTTCGCGGAAAACCTGTTGCAAAAAGCCGGCGCCGAGCCGGCAATTATATTTCGAGCTGAGGACAGCGTCGCTCGTCAGTTGAGTTGGGATTTGCTGCGGCAGCAAGTAGCCAGTGTTGCTGAATTCCTGCGAGGCCAAGGGGTGGTTGCAGGTGATCGTGTGGCTGGCTTCATGCCTAATATGCCGGAGACTGTGGTGGCAATGCTCGCTACAGCAAGTATTGGAGCTGTCTGGTCTTCGAGTTCACCGGACTTTGGTGTGCGTGGTGTGGTCGACCGCTTCGGGCAAATTGAACCGAAAGTATTGTTTACCGCGACTGGTTATTTTTATAACGGTAAATTTCATGATTCTCTGGCTAAAACAGAAGAATTTCTGCGATTGATACCCAGTGTGCAGCGTGTGGTCGTCATTCCGTTTAGTGATCCGTATGAAACGCTTCCTCTGGAGTTGCCTAATTCCATTTCCTTCCAACAAGTATTGGCTTCCGCAGCCGACGCTGAGCTGTCTTTTACTCAGTTGCCATTTGACCATCCGCTATATGTTATGTATTCGTCTGGTACGACCGGTGTACCCAAATGCATAGTGCATAGTGCGGGTGGGTCATTGATACAACATTTGAAAGAGATGCAATTGCATTGCGACGTCAAAGAAAACGATCGGGTTTTCTATTTCACCACTTGTGGTTGGATGATGTGGAACTGGTTGGTCACGGCTTTGGCCAGCGGGGCAACCATCATGTTGTATGACGGCTCACCGTTTCACCCCTCTGGTAATGCTATTTTCGATTATGCACAGGATGAAAAAATTAATATTCTCGGTACCTCTGCAAAGTTCATTGATGCCGTAAATAAGGCTGGTATTCGACCCATCGACACCCATAACTTGTCTTCGGTGCGTGCCATTTTATCAACAGGTTCAACGCTATCGCCTGAGGGGTTTGAGTATGTATATCAACACGTGAAAAACGATGTATGTTTGTCTTCCGTGTCAGGTGGTACAGATATTTTAGGTTGTTTTGTCGGCGGAAACCCCGCATTGCCGGTCCATCGAGGTGAATTGCAGTGTCGTCTGTTGGGTATGGCAGTTGAAGTCTTTGATGATAATGCACAATCTGTCATTGGTGAAAAAGGCGAACTGGTGTGCACCAGACCTTTTCCCAGTATGCCTGTTGGCTTTTGGAATGATCAGGATGGCAGTCGTTACCACAAGGCGTACTTTGATCGTTTTGAAAATACCTGGTGTCATGGTGATTTTGTTGCCATCACAGAGACCGGCGGCATGGTGATATATGGTCGATCCGATACCGTACTAAATCCAGGAG
This sequence comes from uncultured Granulosicoccaceae bacterium, assembly GCA_964574535.1. GTDB lineage: Bacteria > Pseudomonadota > Gammaproteobacteria > Granulosicoccales > Granulosicoccaceae. The sequence continues at coordinate 26,474 of CAZNOB010000011.1, forward strand.
GTGTACGAATTGGTACTGCCGAAATCTACCGTCAGGTAGAGCAGTTCGACGAAGTGCAGGAAAGTCTGGTTATCGGGCAAAGTTGGGATTCAGATACAAGAGTTGTTCTTTTTGTTAAATTAACAGATGGAGTATCACTCAACGATGAGTTACAAACTCAAATAAGAAAACGTGTCAGATCAAACTGTACGCCACGGCATGTACCTTCCGTGATAGTTGCGGTGCCGGATATCCCACGAACCAAAAGCGGTAAAATTGTTGAGCTGGCCGTTCGTAATGTGGTGCATGGTGAGGCTGTGAAGAATAAAGAGGCGCTGGCAAATCCGGAAGCACTTGCCTACTACGAAGGTTTACCGGAACTGCAAACTGACTAGCCTGCATGAGTCGCAAGCGAGTGTATCAGGTGTCAATATCCCAAAGCAGCGGGTTGAGTCGCGAAGGAGATCATGTTTCGGTGTCGACTATGAGATTCAGCTATCGAGTTTAAAGTTCTTTAGTGTTTCCCAGAGTCGTGCTGACTCGGTTTTTCCCATCATTTTTTCCACATGTTTGTGGGAAATGTAAGCCAGATCATGCAGGGATTGTGGCTGTACTTTCTCTCTGATTTTATTGACTTGAAATTCACTTAGTACTGATTCTATTGAAATGTCCAGATAGGCATCACGCCACCCGACACGATCATAAAACGAAATAGCATTTTCAAGCCGAACGACAGCGATGCCCTGAAGTGCAGGGGTCAGTGTTTCGAAAAATTGTCCTGTCATCACATCGTCTTCAAAAGAGACGTTTTCTGCAACTGAGGGTTTAACTCCTTTGATGGCATTGAACATATCGGTTTTTAGTCGACGTTCGAGGGAGTTATTCGGTTGCCCGACGATTCTGGTCGCGGTGTCACGAATAGGGTCTTGAGCCATGCTTGTCTGCCGGGAATTTATTAAAGACTAATTATGGCTAGAAAAAGTCACTGAAGTCTAGCCTGACAAAGCTCTCATTTCCGAATGCCTGCAGTAAAGCGGCGTCTTTGAATTGGCAAACAAGAGGGATTTAATAGAAACTTGATACGAATCAAATACTCTGGTGCGGCATCAAATGAAAAGGTCGTCGTTCCGCTGTCGAGGTTCTGAATTATTCCAAATAGCGCATCACTGGATGCCTCGTCATTAAATGCGAAGCAAAAACCGGACAGGAGGTCGTTTTGAAACGGCTGGCTCCGAATTCTTTTTACGCCGCGCGTTTTTGAATTTGAGGGCAGTTTCTTGCGGCAATCCAGTCTGAAAATGCGTTAGCGGTGAGTGGTCGGCTGATAAGGTATCCCTGGATTTCATCGCAGCGTTCAGCGCGCAAAAAGCCCAATTGTTCTCCGGTCTCTACTCCTTCTGCTACCACTGTAAGGTCGAGGTTGTGTGCGAGTGTTATCATTGAAGTGACAATTGCAGCATCACCTGGATCTGTGGTGAGATCTTTGATAAATGATTGATCAATTTTCAGCTTATCTACAGGTAGTCTTTTAAGATAGCTCAATGACGAAAAGCCGGTACCAAAGTCGTCAATGGAAACATGTAATCCGAGATTTTTCAACGCATGTAATATAGCGATACCTTCTTCAACATTTTGCAGTAGCAAACTTTCAGTGAGTTCTATCTCGAGATAAGCCGGATTGAGGCCTGTAGTATCAAGCGCTGATTTTATAACGCTTGCCATATCAGTTCTGACCAACTGAATTGCCGAGCAATTTACTGCCATGATAAAGGGTGGAATACCCGCGTCCAGCCATTTCACCATTTGTTCGCATGCGGTGAGCAACACCCATTCTCCCAGTGGGACGATGAGTCCGGTCTCTTCGGCTAGTGGAATGAAATCTGCGGGACTAACTCGACCCCGCTCTGGATGATCCCACCTGATTAGTGCTTCCACCCCGGTTAGTTCGGTATCGCGAAGCGCAACTTTCGGCTGGTACTCCAGATGAAACCCGCCACTTTCAAGTGTTTTACGAAGATCTCGTTCTAACGCGAAACGTTCAAGGGCCAGTTGGTGAATGCTTTGCGAATAAAATTGGTAGCCGTTGCGTCCTTGTTCCTTGGCATGATACATCGCCACATCAGCATGCTTAAGCAGTTTATCTGCAGAGTCGCCGTCGGACGGGTATAAACTGATGCCAACGGTGGTAGTCACTCTGACTTCTGTACCCTCGATGGTAAATGTCTTGGATATTTCCTGACAAATTCTCCGGGCGGCAAGCGCTGCGTCTTCAACACGATCGATAGAGTTGAGCAATACGACGAATTCATCACCGCCAAGTCTGGCAATTGTTTCGGTCAGATTGTCCTGCCCGTCTGTGCCTCGCCCCACTGGATCAGTACGGCGAACAGCGTCCTGAAGGCGGGTGGAAACTGTACGCAGCAGCATATCACCAGCATTGTGCCCAAGAGTATCGTTGACCTGTTTGAAGTGGTCCAGATCGAGGAAAAGCAGCGCGAATTGGGTATTTGTCTTATTTGCCTGACTGAGTGCAAGCGTAATCATATCGTACAGATGTGCACGATTGGGCAGACCCGTGACTAGGTCATAGTATGCCAGTTTATGAATTTGGTCTTCTGCATTGGTTCGTTCAGTGATGTCTTGAACGGTGCCAACCATTTGACCCGGGGCGGAAGTCTCTGCTTCTACATGCACGATACGAATGTCTTCTTCGCACTTCGCATTTGTGCGAAATGCTAATTGGATATGACCTGAATTTGATTTTGCGCGTTCCAACGCGCTGGCGAGGGATTTACGATCATCTTTATGAACGGAGTTTAGAAAGCAACCAAGCTTATGCTCGTTATCAGAGCTGGACAGATCCAGCAGCTTCAGACTTTCTGTCGACCAGTGGAAGATATCATCTTCAAACAACCATTCCCAATGACCTAGTTTTGCGATTCTTTGTGCGTTGTCCAGTCTGAACTGGCTTTCTCTGAGTGCATCTGCTGTTTTTTTCGCCCGCATCATATACCTGACACGATAGGGCAGTAGAAAAAAGTTGATTGGTTTGGTTACAAAATCGGTGGCACCAACTTCATAAGCGCGTTGTATGGAATCTACATCTTCAAGACCGGTGATCATCAGGATAGGAACATGCTGTCCTCCCTCGCTTTGACGGATTTTCGCGCAACTTTCAAATCCGTCCATGCGTGGCATAACCACGTCCATTATGATGACATCTGGCTGGTGCGCGGAAAACTGTTCTACTGCTTCCTGTCCGTCCTCGGCTTCGATAACCTCGAAACCATCGGAGGCAAGCGCTTCAGATGCCATTAACAGACCAGCTATATCGTCATCAACTACCAGAACCAGTGGTTTGGATGATTCGAGAGTTGATGTGGCCTCATTCGACTTAATATCCATACGTTGCTAGTTTCTGCTTATGCAAATTTTTTAATTTGTTCGCACAGAGCCTTGAACCCCGTGTTTATGTTGTCAACGTTCTCGTTGCTATCAGCCAAATCATCATTGGCTGCTTTTGTTTCTAGCTTGTTGCACTGATCTGCAAGTGTGGTGGCACCCAAATATGCGCTACTGGATTTCAAAGTGTGCGCTGCCATTTTTACACGGGCTGCATCATTTGCGGCGATACCACCTTCGATATCAGCAATTAACTCCGGAGTTTTATCCAGGTACATGTTCACTATTTTACCGAGAATATCGGGCCTGCCGGGTCGTTGAAGCGCTTTGATGGCGTCTAGTGCTTTTTCGTCGAAGTCAAAATTCATGGTTTCCGGAACCTCAGGTAATTGTTTTGGTGCGGATATAGGTTTAGATAGTTCAGTGGGCTTTTGATGTAACCATTTTTCGATCGTTCCTTGAAGTTTGTGTTGATCAACAGGCTTCTGTAGATAGTCATCCATGCCGGATGCGATGCAAAGCTCACGATCACCTTCTAATGCATTAGCAGTGAGTGCTACAACAGGAATATTCTGTTGGCAAGAGTGGCTTCGGATAGTGCGTGTGGCTTCAAATCCATCCATGACGGGCATCTGACAATCCATCAGTACAAGATCAAATGGCCTGGATTCAAGTGCATCAACTGCCTCTGATCCGTTTTCTGCGATTTCCACTTCGCAGCCAAGACTTTCCAGCATTCCCAAAGCTACCTCTTGATTTATGGGGTTATCCTCGGTCAGCAGTATCTTGGGTTTATCTGCATTGGCAGATTGAATTGTACAAACCGTGTCCGACTCAGAAGTACTATCGACCAAATCCGCGATGGCATTATAGAGCTCGGTCTGGCGTGCAGGTTTGGTCAGGGCTCTTCGGATTCCAATTCCCTGTAGTTCTTCGCTGGTCATGTTTGTCAGCGATGAAGTCAGCATCATGAGCTGCATTGCTGCATAATTTAGATTGCATTGGATGCGACTCGCGAGTTCCAGGCCATCCATTGCAGGCATATGCAAATCGAGAATTGCAATATCAAACAGAGCGTCATCCGCGCTAGCCTGTTGCAACACCTCTAATGCCGATTTTCCTGAATCCACACTGGTGACGTTTATATCCCATTGCTCAAGCTGATGCATCAGGATCGCACTGTTGGTTTCGTTGTCGTCGACGATCAGTGCGCGTGTGTTACTGAATTTTTTCAGCTGACGTCTGCCTTGAACCACATCATTTGCTGGCTGGAGCGTACAGTTAAATGTAAAGGTGGAGCCCTGATTAACAGTGCTGTTTAGTGTCAGTTCACCACCCATCAGGCCGACTAGCTTATTTGCAATGGATAGCCCCAGTCCGGTGCCACCGAAGCGTCTGGTGGTAGAGCCATCGGCTTGTGCAAATTCTTTAAAAATATGATTCTGGAGTTCAACAGGCACACCCATGCCCGTGTCCGCGACTGTGATTACAAATTGATTTATATCCGGACCACGAACAGCACTAACAACGACTTCACCGTGATTGGTGAATTTGACCGCATTGCTAACCAGATTGGTTAATAATTGCCGGACCCGAGCAGGGTCTCCATTGACCGCGATATTCTCGATCTCTGCCACGTTGCAGATAATCTCGATACCGCTTTTCTGTGCGACTTCTGCGTAAAGCTCGCAGACATCCTCCAGTAAATCAGAGAGAAGAAAGTCTATGCTATCCAGTTGCAATTCATCATTTTGGATTTTAGAAAAGTCCAGCACGTCGTTGACAATGCCAAGGAGTGATTCGGTCGACCGTCGAATTGTATCTACGTAACGTTTTTGTTTTGAGTTTAGTTGTGTCTGGTTAATCAATTCGGTCATACCGAAGATGCCATTCATCGGCGTACGAATCTCGTGACTGATATTTGCCAGGAAACGCTCTTTTACAGATTCCATTTCATTGAATCGATCACGAAGGAGATCTAGTTCCTGTTCGATCGCCTGGTGATTTCTGGCAATCTGCTGATGTCTGGCTTCAGCGTTTTCAATCTGTTGAGAATTTTGTAGGGCTGCTGTTTCGAATTTCAGGCGTTGTGCTCTTGTAACCAAGAAAGCAGCAATGGACATCAGCCCAATTACTGCTCCTGTTGAAAGAGCAGTAGTCAGGTTCCAGCCCAATATTGGCCACGTCAAAACGAATCCGGCGATTAAGCCGAGTGGTACGAGGCCGTCTGACAGTTTAACGCTAGTTGGCAAAATTTCAGTCCGGTTTAAGTTCGTCAGCACAACACACTCCCGCCAATTTCCTAACTGTGGCAACAATCACAAAGAATCAGGTTTGTACGTTGATAATCTGCTGTCGACTGTGAGTTCAAATGCTTGATGCTGTTGATCTGAAATATGAACGAAGCCTTAACTTCTCCATAAACTCGGAAAATCACGTTTCAATTATTCAAAAGAATAGTCAAAAGGCCGACACTAAACGGATAGCGAGAATACAACTGTAAACAGACTGTTAGCCCCTGGCTGACGATGGAGAACTACTGTGGCAACTGCTCGATTGATCAGTAAGATAACTAAACCACTTTGCACACTTTCAATGGTTGCGTGTCTGGCAATAGGCGCCAGCGCATCAGCTGAAATCAAGGATGAGAATGGTATCACTCTAAGTTTGGGGCTTTACACCTCTAACAAGCCTTCAGCAATGGTTCGAAAATTCAGACCCATTGTGAAACACCTGGAGCATCAAATGGCCGAAAAGCTTGGCCAACCGGTGAATATCCGCATGCAGCTGGCAAAAAACTATCAGCAGGGGATTGAACATCTGACAGCGGGTAAGGTAGATTTTTCTCGTTTCGGGCCTGCGTCCTATATAGAAGCCAAAAAAAGCAATCCTGATCTGAAGATATTAGCGATGGAGAGCATCAATAAGAGCAAGGTGTTCCATGGCATCATAGCTATACATGTTGACAATCCAATTAATGAAATTGCCGGACTTCGAGGACACTCCTTCGCTTTTGGCGATCAGCAATCGACGATCGGCAGATTTCTTTCACAGCAGTATTTGGCCGAAAGCGGGGTAGGTGCTAAAGATCTGAGCCATTTCGAATACCTTGGTCGGCACGATATCGTTGGTACTAAGGTAGGATCGGGTGAATTTGTTGCCGGTGCGCTTAATGAATCAACATTCCGCAAATTGCTTTCTAAAGGCGAAGAAATTCGCGAGCTTGCCCGATTTCCAAATGTCACTAAGCCCTGGATAGCCAGGTCCGGGCTTGATAGCGAAATTTTTGAAGCCCTTCAGCTTTGTTTGTTAGAGCTCACTGATGAAGAGTCACTTCAGAAGTTAAAAATTGATGGGTTTCTGGAAGGAGCGGATATTGATTATGAAGTGATTAGAACCGCTATTGAGGGAAATGATCGTTTCTTCACAATGTCGAAGCATGACGGCGTTTCGTCTGTTAAGCAGGCTGAATCGTCGAACGGACCTGTTGCAGCGCCGCAAGGGAAATCACCGGCGATCGAAGAACAGATGGCAGATATCGCGGATACAGAATAATAAAAATTAAGTGTCCGGTCACCCGGTGATATCGGGTTGTTCGTGACCTGAAACCATCTGTCGGGAATAAGCGAGAGCATACTTGTAGAAAATTCCCAGGCTGTAGTGGAAAGAAAATGTCGGAAAAAACCTCAAGAAAACATTCATTGCAAAGACTGTTGATCGTCAGCCTGACGATTACGTTCGCTACCGTGGCCTTCATCACCGGCGAATATATGCGCAATGTGCAAACTCGTACGTTGGAAGCAAGCTTTCAGCAGTTCAGTCAAAAAACATTCAACATGCTATTCGCCACTTCGCTGGATGCAGTCCTCAGCGAAGACCAGCCCGTGCTGGAAACTATTGTTGCTCAGTCCGTAGAGCTGGACCCGGATATTCATGCTCTCTCAATTGTTAATGAGTTTAATGAGGAAATGGCCGCCTGGGAAAGTGATCAATCTATAGACGCGAGTCTAAAAATCCCGTTTAGTCAGGATGTTGTCTTTGAAGGTGAATCATTTGGCACGATAGCAATTGTCTGGGATGCGAGCAGACAACGTGCGACCGTTCAGGCTCACGTACAAAAAATATGGATGTATACCATCAGCGCGTTTACCGTGATTGCAGTGCTTGTGATGATGCTGATTATGAAACTGGTGATATCCCCGATAGGCTCGATACATAAAAAGCTGGTAGATCTGCAATCGGGTCGCAATGGCGAACCAGTTCGAGTAGCGATTGCCAAGGAACTGGATGAACTGGGTGGTACAGTAAACGAGCTTGGCAATCTGATGGAACTCAAGATTGAGCGCGAACATGAACTCGAGTTGATATCGCGCTCTAAATCTGAGTTTTTAGCAAATATGAGTCATGAGCTCAGGACACCGATGAACGGTGTTTTAGGGATGTTGAATCTACTAAGTAAAACTGAACTCAATGGTAGCCAGAAAGACTGTGTAGATACAGCGGTTTCCTCTGGTAAAAATCTGCTTAGCCTCATCAACGATATTCTGGACTTTTCGAAGATTGAAGCGGGCAGAATGGAGTTTGAGTCAATTAATTTTAGTATGTTATCTCTGGTTGAAGATACATGCAGTGCTCTGGCAACACAGGCTCATGGTAAAAATCTTGAGTTAGTTACTGATCTCGATTTCTCTATTCCGGTTATGATCAATAGTGATCCGACGCGGTTACGCCAGGTATTAACCAATCTTATGGGTAATGCCATTAAGTTCACCACTGAAGGTGAAATTGTGGTTCGGACTCGTCTGGTGACCGACGAAGTGCGAACCATCTTAATTGAAGTGCAGGACAGCGGAGTGGGAATCTCTGATAAAGCTATCAATAGTATCTTTGAATCCTTTGCTCAGGCTGACGGATCGACAACTCGAAAGTTTGGCGGTACGGGATTGGGGTTATCGATATCTAAACAACTAATTGAAGGAATGGGCGGTGAAATCGGAGTGCGTTCGAAGCCCGGAAAAGGTAGTGTTTTTTGGATAAAATTGCCGTTCGCATCGTGCACAGAAGCCGTACCGGCGAAAGTGTATAACCGACTCGTTGGTACATCGGTGCTACTTCTTGATCGCAACGATGCTGCACGAGAGTCGATGTCTAATTGTCTTAAGTTGTTGGGGTGTAAAGTTCATGCCTTCCCGAAAGCCGAGTTTGGTTTTGCCTGCCTGGAAAAGTCACCCGATCATTATGACGCGGTGTTGGTAAGTGGCCAGTTGGGTGATATGGATGGTGAAAAGTTTATAGAAAAGCTTGCGTCGCAATCCAGGTACGATAACGTAAAAATAATGTCGCTTGTTTATATGAGCAGCAGTTCGCATGGGATTCTCTCGAATAATAATGACCGAGTTGGGCTGCATATTACCAAGCCGGTGAAGCTGGAATCACTTCATAATTCAGTTGCTGATCTCATAAGCGGGCAGATAAACAAAGTAGTTGCTGCACCTAAAGAGGGAGCAGTTGCGGGTAGTGGTGCGAAAGTGCTGGTGGTTGAAGACAATGAGATCAATCAACTGGTCGCTATCGGTATGCTTGAAGGCCTGGGGTTTGATGTCAGTACAGCTGACAATGGTAAGTATGCGTTGCAAGCGCTTGATGAAAACACCTATGATCTGATTTTGATGGATTGTCAAATGCCAGAGATGGATGGATACGAAGCCACCGGAAGGATACGCCAACATGAAAACAGCACTGTCGCGTCCATACCGATCATCGCGTTGACCGCCAATGCGATGTCCGGTGATGCAGAGAAGTGTATATCGGCGGGGATGGATGACTACCTGTCCAAGCCATTTGAACCGAAACTTTTCGAAGAAAAGTTGAAGCACTGGGTAGGCAAACGATCGGGTGATGAAGGCGATTCTGAGCAGAATCGGAAAGCCGCATAATGAATACTAAACGTGGAGTATTTCGTGGCGGTGGTATTAGAACCGGCCCCAATTGGCTCTGTGCCTGTGTGCTGTTATTGTGGGGGTCCAGCGCCTGGGCGATACCATCTCCTGATCTGGTAATAAACCTGACGGCTAGTTTGGCGCAAGTGGCGGGAATAGCCAGTGTATTGATGGGCGGGCTTTTCGTTTCGAGAAAAAAACCTGCCAGGCGCGGGGCCCAGCCTCAAAGTAACAAAGTACTGTTTGCCGGAGTCGTCGGTGTATTGGCGGTTTCAGCCATCCTGAATATCTGGCAGTATGCCAGACAGGCTGATTTTCGCGCACAACAACTTAGTGCAAATTTGTATCGTAAAGCGACAGAAAATGGCAAAGAGGTGGGCGGTGTATCGCTGAAAACGCTCTCTGTCAGCGAGCAGGTTGAAAGTTATCGAGGTATTAGCACCGATGAACTATCGTCGATCTATGGCCTTGAAAATACCAGAACGATACACCAGCCGATGTCGCCGGTTACACTGATTGATGTACGCGAAGATGAAGAGGTAGAGGGTGGAAGGATACCTGGTGCAAAGCATATACGTTATCCCGACTTACTGAAGAACCCGGATTTGCTGAAAGGCGATACCAATGTAGTTTTACTCTGTTTTTCAGGTAACCGCAGCTCTGAGCTTACCGGGGCTCTTGCAGAGCGAGGGCTGGAAACTCGCTTCATGGTTGGTGGTTATGAAAAATGGATGGCGGAGAACCGAGAACTTGATGTCGTCTCAGGTGATAAACAGACGCTGCGCGAGTTACCTCAGTACGAAAATCGCGATGTTCTACTGGAAACCAATGAAGTGATCGACCTGGTGCAAAACCAGGATGCTGTTTTTGTTGATGTCAGATACCCGGCCGAGTTCGAAACCACTCATTTACCTGGTGCAATCAATCTGACGGTTCGAGCTGAGTCGACTGAGTCACTGCAAAACAAAATTTCTTCGCTTCCTGATAAACCGATTATCGGCGTCTGTTATGACAGACGTTCTTGTTTTTACTCTCAGATACTGGGGTTGAAGCTAAGCCGTCACGGGCTGGATTTTGCCGGACGATTTACTGTGCCACATGAATACACCGCACCCGCTGCAGGTAGTGGGAAGCAATATGTGGCTGACTGGAATGCGCAAAACCAGGCTTCTCTGTTCGGATTACTGCGTATTAAAGTAGGTGCGAAACTTTCTGCGCTGGTTGATTCGACAGGCAGTATATTATTTGTATTGCTGCTCGTGGTGCTGGCTGTACGTATTCCACTGTTGCCGCTATTCCTGAAGATGGAACGGGATCGTCTGGTCTTGAAGAGACTGGCACCTGCATTGGGACGAATTAAAAAACGCCACGCAGGTGATATTTCTGCACGTAGTTCAGCCACCACTAAACTACACAACGAACATAAAATCACACCGATGTTGACGCTGATTGGTTCTCTGCTTAACCTGGCGTTAATGTTCCTGATGTTTAATATTATCAATACACAGTCTGCCGGTTGGACAGCGCCGTTACTCTGGGCTGAATCTGCGGCGCAACCTGATCCAACCTGGATATTACCAGCAGTAATCACGGTGATGGTGCTGATACTGGCCGTCACAATGTGTCATCCGCTGAGTAAACTTAAAATCACACTGATAATTCTGGGTACAGGTTTGCTAGCGCTGCTGGTTGTTCCTCTGAATGCCGCTGTTAACGTTTATCTTGCGCTTAGTATGGGCGCAGTATTGCTTCAGTCAGTGGTGGTAGCTTTACTCGATCGATACTATCAGTGGTCACATATAAACGAAGTGAGCCCTGATGACGGTATTATCCCTCTTAAATTTGCGAACCGATTTCCGGACCATACAGGTAAAAAGGCAGCTCGTTTGGGAGAGCTGATTCAAGCGGGCTACAATGTGCCAGATGGATTTGTAATCACTAATACTCTGGCACATGAACTCGATAGCAACCCTATAGCCATGGAGCCCCGATTGCAAAGTGCCTGGCGTTCGATCAAAGCGAAGCGAGTGGCCGTCCGTAGTTCGGGTGTCGCAGAAGATGGCGGCAACGCAAGTTTTGCTGGCGTCTATGATTCTGTGCTAAAAGTGACAAGGGACACCCTTGTCAGCAATGTAGTGACCGTTAGCAAGTCTCTTCATACGGGGCTCAACAGTGAATACGCACGTATGCAATCTTTCGATAGTGCTGATGTAGGCGGCGGTGTTTTGGTGCAAAAAATGGTTGATGCCGACTACGCTGGTGTACTTTTCACCGAACATCCGGCAACAGCGGGTAAGATGTTAGTTGAGATGGTCAGGGGGCTTGGTGACGACCTTGTCAGTGGCACGGTTACGCCAACTACCCATGAATACGGCAGGAGATCGTTTGCATCATCAACACCGGCTCCCATCGATGTATCGGAGCTTCTCAAGCTGGCCGTCGATATAGAAAAGCTGTTTGGCAAACCGCAGGATATTGAATGGGCCTATAGGGCAGGTAAATTCTACTTATTGCAGGCACGAGATATCACTGTATCTGTGACAAGGGTTAGTGGCCTGAACGGCCTAATCGAAAGAGAGCGCAGTGAATTGCTGCGCAGTTTACCTGCTGCTTCGGATCAACCGACACTGCTTGCGCAAAATGAACTATCGGAATTACTCCCTCGTCCGACGCCTATGAGCGCGTCGTTCATGAAGAAGCTTTGGGATGAAAATGGTGCCACTCAAATTGCCTGTGAGCGGCTGCATATTCCGTATAGGGTAAATGCAAAGTCGGCACCTTATGTGAATCAGTATTTCGGTTGGTTGTATGTGAATAAATGCGAAGAAAAAAATCGGCTTAAGTCTGGCCCGGGTGCGTTGGCTGCATTTAAGTTATCGCGAGACGCTGAAGTCATTGCTGATAATTTTGAGCAGAATTTTCTGCCACATTTTATTCGTCGGATGGAAACACTGGCGGCTGTTGACTTCGATCGTTTGTCAACAGAAAAACTGGTGAGCCTGTTCAGTACTTATATCGAACGTTTTGTCACAGATACCTACGTTGAGGCAGAGGTGATAAATATCTGCAATCAATTTTACTGGAACACAGCCAGTAGTAAGTTGAAGAGTCGCAATATTGATCCGCAACTGGTGTTAGGGAAATTGCCCGATAACGTAGTGAGCCAGGCGATGAATTTACTTTCACAGGCAGGCAGCAAGCCCGAGATAGTTGAAGATTTTCTGACACTGTTTGGTCATCGTGCCCCGATTGACTATGAGTTTGCGCAACCGCGTTATTGTGAAGATAGCGCACTGGTGCAAAAGCAAATTAAATCACTTGATGGAAAACTGACTGTCCATGCTGAGCCGGTAGTTTTGAATGACAAAATACTGCAGATTGCGGTAGACCGCGTAAGACGCTTCCAGGCCCTGAAAGAAGAAGCCAAGCATCAATGCCTGCGCGAATTTTACCTGATCCGTAAGGTATTGTTAGCCCTTGATGCCAGGTGTGAGTTTGATGGCGGGATTTTTTATCTGGACTGTAAGGAGATCGAGATGCTGGCCGATGAACAGTATCTTGCGGTTGCCAGACAAGTAGCGCGTATTCGTCAGGCAGATGCTAAAGCTTACAAAGCAATTGAACCACCGGCGCATCTAACCCTGCCCGGGATTGAGGAATTTGATCCAATGTCTATCAACAAGCGAATCGATACTGAAAGGCCTGATAGTGTCTCGGGTACCCGTGTAGCAGGCACCGGGGAGGTTAGTGGTGTGGTTCATGTGATCAGAGATGAATCAGAGATTGATCGGTTTCGGGAAGGAGAAATACTGGTTGCAAAAATGACCGACCCTTCCTGGTATCCGTTATTTCCATTGGCAAAGGGGATCATCACAGAAGTAGGCGGTTGGCTATCGCACGCTGCAATCGTGGCACGAGAATATGATTTGCCCGCAACAGTCGGTGTGGAGAACGTGACACAAAATTTACGCTCTGGCGATATTGTAAAAATGCATGCAGACGGCACTATAGAAAGGTTGACTAACCGGCGTGAGCCGGATTCACCGATGCGCGTATCTGTGCCTGCTGCAGTTGAGGCAAGGGACCATGCGAATCAGATAATCACTGATCCAAAAGTGACAGCGCTACCGGTGAGTCGATCAGCTGAAGATGATCAGCCCCAACCGTCGTCTGATCATGAATTGCCGGGGCGCAAAAAATCAGGAACGGATGATCAATAAGGTTAACTTCTAGCCGTATTGACCCCAATACCGTACTGGCTGTGCTGCGGCTACAAAACCGTAAAAAGGTCTGCCTGATTTTTAATGAATGTCAGAGTTTCCATTTTTAGATTGCTTGGGCTTGTGCTTACCGCAGGCTTTCTACTGTCTTTTGTGAACCTCCATGGGTGCACCCAGCAATACTCCGACGGTACACAGGCTGCCTGGCTGGGTTCTCACCAGGGGAGTGCGTTGGTACACCAGACTCGATTGCCGGTTACCGACTCGGCCCCGGTATTTACGGATCGACTGGTTACCCGGGTGACAGGTCGACTGGAATCGCCTGTCATTGGTGAATTAAGTGGGATGGCAGCATCCAGACGCTATTCAAAAACCTATTGGGCAATCAACGACAGCGGAAACCAACCCGAGCTGTTTGCTCTCGGTGAAACCGGGAAGCACCTGGCCAGTTTTACACTTCCTTTAAAGAACAGGGACTGGGAAGACATGGCTTCTTTTACTGATGGTGGCGTGCAATGGCTACTGGTTGCAGATTCTGGTGACAACGTACGGCATTATAAACACAGCGTTTTACATTTTCTGAAAGAGCCTGCGTTGCCACAAAAAAAAGCCAGCGCTGATTTGCACCGTTCTGTTACTTATGTGTACGAAGATGGACCTCAAAATGTAGAAGCAGTGGCGGTTTCGGTACGTGAGCGTATTGTTTATTTAATTTCGAAGAATGCCGGTAAACCAAAAATCTACGCCTTACCGCTGGATATAGGTCTTAACAAGCTTAGCGGGGATAAGCAGACACCAGCCGGACCTGTGTTAGCCAGATTGATCGGGCGTATGGATTCACTGTCATGGACAGATGAAGATCGCTGGATTGAAAAACGGCTGGCTGCAAGAATATTGCTTAGTGCAACCTCGATGGATATCAGTTCAGATGACAGGCTGGCGGTAATTGGTAATTACCGCCACGCATATCTGTATCGTCGCAAACCTCAGCAGTCGTGGATTCAGGCACTACAAACAGCACCACAAATCATCACAACTCATCGATTGGCACAAAGCGAATCAATAGCTTTTAGCCACGATGCCACATCAATTTTGGTTGGCAGTGAAGGGCGCTACGCACCATTGTTGAGGGTCAGCCCCGAGAGTACATTGGTGGACGCACAATAGTGCAGTGACAAAATCAAAGTGCACAATGAGTCGTTTGATCAAAGCGTCTGATTTCTAAAGTCAAGCGTCTTTATTTGTGTTGATCTTCGCTCCGCAACCTATCTGAGTTCGGGCGCACCAAATGGCGATTCAGGCGAACTGCATTATTCCGGTGTCGCCACTTGAAAGAATCCCGATTCGGGTGCATGTACACTTTCAGGGGCTACTAGCTTATGATATCGCCCTGTTACTATGGTTGAGAAACTCAAATGCCAAAAATTACATTCGTTGATGCCGACGGCACTCGACACGAGGTCGAGGCAAAGGCCGGTGTTAGCATTATGGAAACTGCGATTTCAAACAATATCGATGGGATCGAGGCAGAGTGTGGAGGGTCGTGCATGTGTGCCACTTGCCACTGTTTTATTGAAGATGAATTTTCTGCCAAAATTCCTGCGATGGAAAGCGACGAAGATGAAATGCTTGGCTTCGCAGCCGAAGAGCGTCGTCCGACGAGTCGGCTAAGTTGCCAGGTCCAAATGACCGATGAGCTCGACGGGATTGTGGTGAATCTTCCGGCTGAGCAAAACTAGTGATCGATCCGGTCGTTGTTGTCGGTGGCGGGCAGGTGGCGGTACAGCTTTGTCTGGCATTGCGTAAAGACAAACACAACGGGCCGATTATTGTTTTTAGCGAAGAATCACAAGCCCCCTATCACCGGCCACCACTATCCAAAGCCTATATCACTGGTAAAGTTGACAGCACTACATTGCCAATGCGGCCGGATTCTTTTTATTTAGCCAAAGATATTGAACTGCGACTGAATGAAAAAGTAACCGCGATTAACCCGGCGGATAAAACGATATCTACGCAAACTGGTGTTCAGCGATACAGCAACCTGGTGCTGGCCACCGGTGCCTTAGCGAGGCCGTTTTCAATTGATGGGTCTGCACTGGATAACGTATTTCAGTTGCGGGATATGCATGATGCCC
>CAZNOB010000011.1:42251-46286 GCA_964574535.1 uncultured Granulosicoccaceae bacterium
ATTGATGGGTCTGCACTGGATAACGTATTTCAGTTGCGGGATATGCATGATGCCCGGTGCATAAAAGCGTGTTTGGAAAAATCGCGTTCAATCGCTGTGATTGGTGCCGGTTTCATCGGTCTGGAAGCAGCAGCGGCTATCAATCAACTCGGTAAGAAAGTCACGGTATTCGATACTGCAGACCGGGTAATGGGAAGAGCAGTTGCTCCGCTAATTTCACACTGGTTTGAGAAAACCCATCGTTCAGCCGGGATTGATATTCATCTCAACGAGAGCATTAATCGGGTGGTAGAGGATAACAATGGCAAAGTTGCCGGGGTAGAACGTGCTGATGGCTCTGTGGTTACGGCGCAAATGGTGTTAGTCGGGATTGGTGTGTTGCCTGCGTCCGACCTTGCCGCTGCGGCGGGGATTGATTGTGACAACGGGGTCGTCGTGGATGAATATTGCAGAAGCTCTGATGCCAATGTTTTTGCCGCCGGTGATTGTGCAAATCATTCCAATAAGTACGCGCCCGGGCGACGGATCAGATTAGAGTCAATACAAAACGCGACTGATCAGGCACGAGTGGTAGCCAGGGCAATTGCACAGCCCGAAAATGCTGCTCCGTACCAGGCAGTGCCATGGTTTTGGTCTGATCAGGCCGATCACAGCTTGCAGATGACCGGGCTCTCCTTTGATGCGGATAACCATGTGCTTCGCGGAGACCCGGACAGTGGCAGTTTTTCAGTTTTTCACTACAAAGGTGAAAAATTGTTGTCAGTAGATTCTGTTAACTCGTCCCGGGATCATATGGTGGCGCGTAAACTGCTTGCCGCAGGCGTTTCGCCATCGGTTACACAAGCCGCAGACCCTGACGTCAATTTGATGGAATTGGCACGCTCTGCCCGATAATCTTTCCAGGTTGTGGGCGCTTTGGGGTCTGTTTGCAGCGACAAGAGAGTTTTTAAGTGCCTGTAAATAGTGCACACTTCTTCCTTTCGAATGATTCAATCAGGTATCCCTTATGCGATTAAAAAGAAAATTATTTGCTCGCAGCCAAAACCTTATCCGTGGCCTCAAACGCCTCGCTGGTATTTCGCTGGCGCTGATAGTGGGTTTAACCCAGATTCTCTCAGGCGTGGCATCAGCGCAGGTTGCCGATACCGAGGCTCCCGTCGTAATACACCGCCAGGCTGAGACCCCGGGCGTGGCCGGAGAGTTGCAAACTTTTCTGGCACGAGTCTCTGATGATTTCGAGGTCAAAGACGTGATTCTCTACTATCGCCAGGCGCCGAGCGGTGGCTTCCAGCAAATCCCCATGCGATCCCTGCTTGATTCTATTGGTGAGTATATGATCGCTATCGAGACAGACATCAGCGAATACCCCGGGTTGCAGTATTACATTGAAGCCGAAGATACCTCTGGCAATACAACGAGCCGAGGTTTTTCCTATGCGCCGATTATACTTCCTTTGGATGAGCCCACTGCCCCGAGTGCACCGGTCACACCTGTAGCGGCCCCGGAGATAGCAGAGGCACCACGAGAGTCTTCACCTATTAGCGGTAACACAGGCATTCTGATCGGTCTGGGCGCGCTGGTGCTATTAGGGGCGCTGGCGGCTGGTGGCGGAGGGTCTGATGGAGGTGGTGGCGACACCGATGGAGGTGTCGTCACACCGACGCCAACTCCAGGTCCAACTCCAACAGATGACACAGTGACGTTGACAATTATCACTGACGGTCCCTAGGGCATGGCGATGAGGAGACTTTTACCGATGAAGTGCGAGTTTTATGCTGTTGCGGGTTTGGTCGCGGCCGCAGCAATTCTGGCTGGCTGTCATTCTGATCATTCGGAGACACAGGGCTCACTTACAGCTACGGCTTTAAATTTGCCAGTGCCAGGCAGAATTCGTGATATCAGTGCGATTGACCCGGCAAATGTCACTGCGACAGCAATTGTTAACGGGGTTCCCGTGGTTTTACAGCGCAGTAATACCGGTAGTTATAGCGGGGACGTACAAGTCCCACAAGAGTCGTCAATTGCGTTAGAGATTGAATTTAGTGAGCAATTTGGAGGTGAGAGCCTGCTGTTAGCCACCAGGACGGAACAAGTCACCACTGGCACCACTGATCAGCGGCTCAATTTGCGACGTGCCGGTTACAACTTTGCGCTGCATGATGCTGACGGCGACTCTGTAAGTAATATTGTAGAGCGTGAGGAAAATACTGATCCATTTGATGGCACAGATGCGCCGTCAATGATCAATGTCACAGTGATTGCTGAACGGCCTGCGGCACTGGGTACCAATTTTGATCAATTTGTATTCGAAGGCAGTGTCGGGTCAAATGCAAAAGCGCTTAGTCCATCGGGCGGTAATTTTACAGGTGATTTCTTTGTCGTCGACAGAGCCCCGATGAATGCTACAGTGCAGATGATAGAAACGGTCACGGATGATCAATTGGCTGTCGCTACCCAGACTCGACAATTGACTACAGTGGCTGATCAACAATCAATAGTTTTCGAGTCGGGAGTCTATTCAACCACAGATAGTGACAGTGACGGACGGTCAGATTTAGCAGAGCTTGTAGCCGGCTCTGATATTAACACTCCTGACAACACTCCTGAAACTCCTGATACTCCGCCCCCGGTAGCTGATGTGGTGTTAATCACTCAGTTCAATTCGCCTTCGTTCATTTTGAATGCTCAGACGGTCTTTGCCGAGTATCGCATTGATAATCAGCTTGTTAGTCTTACCCGAAACTCGAATAGCTTTTCTGCCACTTCGAATGTAGCACCCGGCTCAACAGTTAACCTTGAAGTTACCCTGCTGGATAATTTTAACAATCAGCCTTATGAATTAGTGACAGCACAAAAGTCTGTGATTGTCGACAACAGCGCACAGCAGGCCGTCAGTTTTATCGAAAGTGATTTTGTGTTTAACCTTGATAACGACAATGACGGCAGTTTAAATTTTCAGGAAAGAGAGGCGGGCACCGACCCGTTTAACCCGCCTGTTGTTATTCCGCCATCGCCGGTAGTTTGTAATGTCAGTCCACTGCCAGTCGTAACGGGCAATCCCGGTCAATTTGTAACCCTCAGTAATATTTCCAGCTTCATTGACTGTGGTGACGATAGCTATGTGCTTAACGGGTCTTCTTTTAGTTTTACCTGGAGCGACGATGCAGATAACATCGGCTGGCTCATCCCCCAGGATAGTGAAGGTGGGACTTCATTCAGTTTCGAGGTTGAGGTAGCGAATCCGGAAGTCGCAACCGATGTTTACAGCACATTTGTTGTAAATTCCGGAGTAGAAGAAGAGACCTCATGTACAGATAGTACACGCACCGTTGCATTTACTGCTGCTGAAGATATATTTCTGCAAAATAACCGTATCTTTAATAATGATGAACTTCGGGTAAATGCTGTCAACAGACGCGCACTGATAGGCTTCGATGTACCTGCTCAGGAGGGTGAATTAACCGCAGCCGCGTTAGTGCTAACCGTGGGTGATGACGATGGTAATGGCACTGTTAGTGTTTTTCAGGACGACGACTATCAGTGGAGCGAAACTTCTACAAATTTAGTGTTTCCAACGCTCACTACTCTTGTAGGATCCCGGGATGGCATCTGGCAAATCGGCAGCACTGTATCAGTCGGGCTTGATGCATTGTTCGTTAGTGGCCCGCGAGTCAATCTGTTTTTGCAGCAGGAATCTGGTGGTAATGATGTGGCTTTCACCTCTCGTGAAACCGGGTCGCCTGCAGTGCTTGAACTTCAGTATGCCGGTTGCTTCTAAGCGGCACGTAAAGCTTTTTGACAAGCTGTGGTGACGCGCTTAACACCCAGTAGTCGGGCGGAGTATCAACTCTTCCGTTCAATGTCGACGCGTTGGGCGGACGTTGATATCTATGGTCATGTAAATAACGTTGTATACCTTTCCTATTTTGACACAGCGATCAATGGCTGGTACCTGGAAGCCGGTATGCTGGAAATGGGGATTTCTGATAAAGTTTTTTTGGTGGTAGAAACGGGAGCGCAGTATTTTTCGGAAAT
>CAZNOB010000011.1:46386-60809 GCA_964574535.1 uncultured Granulosicoccaceae bacterium
TTTCTGATAAAGTTTTTTTGGTGGTAGAAACGGGAGCGCAGTATTTTTCGGAAATAAAGTTTCCAGACATGGTTCATGCAGGGATTCGTGTACTGCGCTTGGGGTCGTCTTCGGTCACCTATGATATTGCACTGTTCACGAATGATGATCTGACAGCCTGTGCACGCGGCCGTTATACCCATGTGATGGTTGATGAAGCCAGTCGACAACCCGTAGCAATAGCAGGGCACACCCGCCAGTCTCTTGAGGCGCTGCTCTGCAAGTGAGCGCAGGGCAGTCTGAAGCGCACCCCTGGTTTGTATTTGTGGGTTGAAGCCCGTCTCGAAGACTATCATCCACTCGCCACTCGCCACTCGCCACTCGCCACTCGCCACTCGCCACTCGCCAATTCGGCCGTCGCCGCTGAATGTCACTTCACGTTCACCAATCTTGTGCACTGTTGAGCTGCGCGACCCGCTATTTACAAACTTTCTGTCCCTTTTTTACGTGAAATGCCAGCGTGGTTTGTGCTGAGCACTTTAGTCGCCTTTCCAGATAATCCAACCGCATCAAGTGTGATGAGGCGCTCTGATCCGTAAGTCGCACTTGGCGAACGAGTCAGTGTTTGCTACGCTCCACATATAATCATATAAATATATCCTTATATGTATATTTCTTGCTAGTTAAGCTTCCCTTGATTCGCACCTCTTATGGAATTTCTTTTTCGATGACAATCTCTCCTAAAATATTCAATAAAAACAAAAGTATAGAAAAAGAGTTGAGTAACCGGATTCTCTTGCTTGATGGTGCGATGGGCACCATGATTCAGCAGCATGACCTGCAAGAGGCTGATTTCAGAGGAGAAAGGTTTTCTGATCATCGTTGTGACTTGCGTGGGAATAATGATCTGTTGTCGTTGACTCAACCCGATATCATTGCCGGAATTCACTGTGAATATCTGCGCGCCGGCGCAGATATTATTGAAACGAACACCTTCAACGCAACACGTATCGCGATGGCGGACTACCAGATGGAAGATCTGGTACCTGAAATTAATCGGGAATCAGCGCGCCTGGCGCGTGCTGCTGCTGATGAATTTGCCACTGCCGATAAGCCACGCTATGTGGCCGGGGTGTTGGGCCCAACCAATCGTACCGCCTCGTTATCGCCGGATGTGAATGATCCTGGCTTTCGCAATATAACGTTTGAAGAGCTGGTGGCGAATTATCGGGAGTCCGCCGTGGCACTGCTGGAGGGTGGCGCTGACGTGCTGATGATCGAAACCATTTTCGATACGCTTAACGCCAAAGCAGCAATCTTTGCGCTGAAACAGCTGTTCATTGATGCAGGTGGTGAAGTCCCCATTATGATTTCCGGCACCATTACCGATGCATCCGGTCGCACCCTCAGCGGGCAGACGACGGAAGCATTCTGGAATTCAGTGCAACATGCCAAGCCGATTTCGATTGGATTGAATTGCGCTTTGGGACCTGCGGAATTGAGACAATATGTGGAAGAGTTGTCTCGTATTGCCGATGTCTCAGTGTCTGCACATCCGAATGCCGGACTACCAAATGCATTTGGTGAATATGATGAAACCCCGGAGCAAATGACACAGCATATCTCAGAGTGGGTTGACTCTGGCTTTATCAATATTATAGGTGGTTGCTGTGGCACTACCCCTGATCATATTAAAGCATTTGCCATGGCCATAGAGAACGCGACACCCAGAGCGATACCAACCATAGATGTGGCCTGTCGTTTGTCCGGGCTTGAGCCATGCACTATTGATGCAGACAGTTTGTTTGTCAATGTTGGTGAGCGTACCAACGTGACCGGTTCTGCGGTATTCAAGCGCTTGATAGTAGAAGAAGACTACGATGCTGCTTTGGGTGTGGCGCGCCAGCAAGTCGAAAACGGTGCACAGATTATTGATATTAATATGGATGAAGGCTTACTCGATTCCCAGGCGGCGATGGAGCGCTTTGTAAAGCTGATTGCGGCAGAGCCTGATATAGCGACTGTGCCACTAATGATAGACAGCTCTAAATGGGATGTGATTGAAGCCGGTCTGAAGTGCGCACAGGGAAAGTGTGTGGTTAATTCCATTAGTATGAAAGAAGGGGAGGAAGAATTTATACGCCATGCCCGGTTATGTCAGCTGTACGGCGCAGCAGTAGTTATTATGGCGTTTGATGAAAACGGACAGGCAGACACTACCGAAAGCAAAGTTCGCATTTGCACACGTGCTTATCATTTGTTGGTTGATAAGCTGGATTTTCCTCCGCAAGATATTATTTTTGATCCAAATATTTTTGCTGTGGCTACCGGTATAGAAGAGCATAATAATTATGGTCTGGCTTTTATAGAGGCTGGCAAACAGATAAAAGAAACGCTTCCTCACGCACTGGTGAGTGGCGGTGTATCAAATGTATCTTTTTCATTTCGCGGTAATAACCCCGTTCGCGAAGCAATTCATAGTGTTTTTCTGTTTCATGCCATTAAGAATGGCCTGGGGATGGGGATTGTTAATGCCGGCCAGCTTGGAATCTATGAGGATATACCGGCCGAACTGAGAGAGCGTGTCGAAGATGTAGTACTAAATCGCCGTGATGATGCAACAGATCGGCTCCTTGAAATCGCCGAGCAGTACCGTGGTGACGGTGTAGTCGCAGAAGAGCAGGTGCAGGAATGGCGTGAATTACCGGTTATGGAGCGTCTGGCACACTCGCTGGTCAAGGGCATTGCTGACTACATTGAAGAGGACACCGAAGAAGCGCGTCAGATGTTTGATCGTCCGCTGCATGTTATTGAAGGTCCATTGATGGATGGGATGAACATCGTTGGCGATCTGTTTGGCGAAGGGAAAATGTTTTTACCACAGGTGGTTAAGTCAGCGCGTGTAATGAAAAAAGCCGTCGCATGGCTACTGCCGTTTATGGACGCTGAGAAGCACGAGCAGGCAGCAAAAAGTAACGGTAAAATCCTGATGGCAACTGTCAAAGGAGACGTGCACGATATTGGTAAAAATATTGTCGGCGTCGTGTTGCAATGTAACGGTTATGAGGTGATTGATCTCGGTGTCATGGTGCCTGCTGAGAAGATTCTTGAGACTGCGCGTAAAGAGAATGTTGATCTGATCGGCCTGTCGGGTCTGATTACGCCGTCGCTTGAGGAGATGACCCACTTCGCTAAGGAAATGCAGCGTCAGGGCTATTCATTGCCGCTGATGATTGGTGGTGCGACAACTTCCAAGATGCATACTGCGGTGAAAATATCTCCTCACTACGGGCAACCGGTGGTTTATGTTGCAGATGCATCACGAAGTGTAGGGGTTGCTGGAAAGTTACTAAGTGACGAACACAAAGCTGCATTTAAAGCTGAAATCGATACAGAATACGCAAAAGTACGCGAACGCTTTGAGAGTAAAGACAGGCAAAGAAATTTGCTACCGATTGCTAAAGCGCGGGCAAATGCTCTTATGACTGATTGGACAAAATCCCCACCGGCTAAACCTGCAATGCCGGGCATCCATACTATTTCGGATATGTCGTTTGAATCGTTAGTGGATTATATTGACTGGACGCCGTTCTTTCACACTTGGCAATTGCGTGGGCGATTCCCGCAGATTCTTGAAGATGACAAGATGGGAGAACAAGCCCGGGCGTTATATGCAGATGCACAGGAAATGATTCGCACGTTTATTAACTCTGAGGAAATCAAGGCACATGCGGTGTTTGGATTCTTTCCAGCGAATTCCGTAAATGGCGAGGATGTAGCGATTTACAGTAATGAAAACCCGGGTGAGCGGCTTACCACGTTGCCAGGTTTAAGGCAGCAGTCATCAATGCCAGCAGGTAAACCAAATTTGTCACTTGCAGATTTTATTGCACCGGATGACAGTGGTGTGGAAGATACGATTGGTTGTTTCGCGGTGACTGCGGGGGCAGGGCTTGAAACACTAGTGGCGAAGTATGACGAGCAGCATGATGACTACAACAGCATCATGGCCAAAGCTATTGGGGATAGGTTTGCAGAAGCTTTTGCCGAGTATCTGCATCGAGAAGTAAGGACGAAGTACTGGGGTTACGCGAAGGATGAGCAATTAAGCAAGGCCGACGTAATAAGCGAAAAATACCGCGGAATTCGTCCTGCCAGTGGGTACCCTGCTTGTCCGGATCATACACAAAAGCCGTTATTGTGGTCATTGTTAAATGTGGAAGAGCATACCGGTATCTCATTGACAGAGTCGCTGGCTATGTGGCCCGCATCGTCGGTGAGCGGTTGGTATTACTCGCACCCTGAGTCAAGGTATTTTGGCGTTGGTAAGCTGGGGCGTGACCAGATAGTAGAATTTGCTTACCGCCGCGATATGTCATTGCAGGTGGCCGAGAAATGGCTTGCCTCGAATCTCGCTTATGATCCTGATCGAGAAAAAGAGGCTGAAGTGTCGGAACCAAAGGTTGCTTGACTAACGGCTGCGTGTTAGCGCAATGGTTCGCTGGAATGTGTCATAGAGAAAGTGATTTCCAATCTTTTGGTGTGTATACCGGTTCTAATATCACGGACAAGGTAGAAAAGGGCGCAGTCGCCCTGGAACATTTCTATGACCGACTCGGGGCGTTGATCAATAGCGGAGCGATGGCGAAACAGGTTATGTACCTTCTTGATAAGATCACGTAATCTCCTACGAGTAGAAAAAATATACCGACAAACACCAATATATAGCGGGTAACCCTTCATGCCTCTGAATTTTCTATGGACTGTTGTGTTTCCAGGTGGGACTAATCCTGCTGGCCGGTTTCCTTGTAGTCAAGGTAGCTCGATATTAACGTCGATGTGATGACCAGAGCAATTAAAGCGACAAATCCGATGATTGCATAGTGTGTAAATATTGGAGCAAGAGTTGGCCAATCCAGACTCTGATCGGTGTCGGTATTACGGGAGACAAAAAATAGAGACAGGGAAAACCCGAGTCTGCCCAATAAGCTCTGTATACTGAGGTATGTTGCACGCAAACCGCTACTGACACGCGGGGCGATGATTGCATGCATTGGAGCATGTGCCATCGACATGGAAAAATTGCGAAACAAAATGAGTAGCAGCAGAGCGGGATGAAGCCATAGCCCTAGTCCTGTGATAATTAAACATTGAATCAGTATGCTGCTGTTGAGAATTGTTGCCGCACCATAACGCCTGGTCAGACGCGCGCTTGCACGCGCGGCCAGTGCGCCGCCGAACATGGAAATACTGATGACAATACCCGACAGCAACGCTGGATGAATGCTTGAAAAGCCAGCGGTTGGTGAGTTCATTTGAAGTAGTGCGATATAAGGCTGATAAAATTCATAGGGCACGTGTTGCAAGCCATAGCCAATCACATAAAACACCAGTACCCAACATAAGCCCGGATGCAACATCAGCCGTGTACTGCTTAAGAGCTGTGGTAAAAACGCTTTGGTTTCTGATCGATCAATTCGCCTGGGTTCGGAAAATGAATAACAAAGATATAAGGCGATCATAGCCACCAGCAGAGCGGCAAGGTAGGGTAGACGCAAGTCAATCATACCCAGTAGCCCACCCAGTAGAACGGATGCTGATAATGAAAACAAACTGAACTGCTGGCCCTTTGATTCGTGATCAACATAGCTGTCCTGTTGACGTAACTCTATCAGTGAATCATAAAGTAATGAGTTATCACTGCCGCTTTGGAATGCGATTGCACCTGCGAGAAAAATCTGACCGACAACCAGGGTCTCAAAGGATGCCGCCATTAAATAGACAAGGTAGGCGCAGATAGCAAATACGGACGCCAGCATTAATGTAGTTCGGCGACCAACCCGGTCTGATAGATAGCCGGATGGGATTTCAAAGACCACCACAGACAGGTAATAAATTGCGCCCAGTTCGATGGCCTTTGCCAGTGCCACCTGCTCGCTAAAAAACAGAAAGAAGATCGGCATCCAGGGAAGGAAGCCTGTCGCCGCCTGGTACCACGGGTAAAGCGCAATATTTTTATCGGGCATGGCTTGGCGCGTCGCTGCAGGTTGTTACCATACTATGGTGCCAAACAATAGCATCCGGCGGCTGGTTGTTTTTGATGGCTGGCGCTGTTGTATTACGATTCAAGTCCATCGAGCCGGATGTGTGCCCGGAGGTACTGACGGGAGTTTCCACGGCCTGGACAGTGAGTTGAATCGAGCAGCGTGAGGTATCGCTTCCAGTGGTCCGAATCCGGATTCGTATGATTTCAGGTATTGATCAGGATCGGCAGCTATAGCGTTCAGATGTGCTGTGGATTGCCCCATTTGCCGTAACCACAGGCCGGTTCGTGCCAATGATACCTGCACCTGATAACTGCCACCGTCCCTGGCCTGTTTATAAAGTGCCAGTTGAGTACCGAATGCCATTAGAAAGCCGCTGGCATAGTCCAGAATTTGTACCGGCATCGCTTTGGGGGTTTCGCTGTTAAATGCGGCGGCTTCAGCGGCGTTAAGCCCCGTGGCTGTTTGCGTCAGTGAATCAAAGCCTCGACGGTTGCTCCAGGGACCTTTGTGTCCATATGCGCTAAGGCTGGTATATATGATACCGGGATATCGGCTGGCCAATTCCTCTGCACCAAAACCTTTCGCTGTTATTGCACCAGGTCGATATCCCTGGATAAATACATGGCTTGAGGCAATCAACGCGTGAAGAATTTTATTTCCTTCCCGGGTATGCAGATCGATGTGAGTTGATCGTTTGCCACGACTGGTTTCAGCAATAGATTCAATGTTTGGTAATGCCGGAGAATTCACCAGCATGACATCTGCGCCATAGGCGGCCAGAGTTCGGCCGCAGACTGGCCCGGCCAGAATTCGCGTTAAATCAAGTATTCTTATGTGACTTAGTGGTAAATCACCTTTATCAATCGGGGTGAGCGGGCGTGGATCACTGTCACCAATTTTGGTGACCTCTACCAGTGGCAGCTGTGCCAGTTCAATTGCCTGTGGATGTGCATCCCACTGTTCAAAAGTTCGAAATGCTGAACAGGCTCCGCCTGCTGCCGTGATTGTTTTGTCGAGTTCATCAGTATTCCATTCACTTATTTTTGCTTCAACTTTAGTGCGAGAAGTTTCAGGACCCGCTGTTAGCCCCACGGATTTCAGTATGATATCGCGATGGTGGTCAAAGTTTGCATGCAATCGGATATAGCCATCACGGGTTTGGTATAGCCCGGACAACGGTGCAAACTGTGCCGGAGTTACCCCATTGAGTTTAAATAAACCCGTGCACTCCATTGCCGACTCAGTGTTATCAACACTGACGTTTATATAGTGCCCGGCTCGCTGGTGTGCAATAACACTTGCCATAGTGGCAGCAGCAGCGATTGACGTCTGTGCAGTGGTACTTACTGCGAATGAGGAGGGAAGGACTTCCCGGGGGCCGGTAACTTTTAGTTGTTCCAGTGCTTCAGCAGGCAGGGCGGACTCTTGCCATAGTGTCTTGATTAAAGAAAGGACATTGCGGCTGGTCATTACTTTTCCTGCTCGTTCTAATCTCACGATCAACAGTTACATGCTAAGCCTGATGAGAATAGCAAAGTACCAAATGTGCGGCTATCAGGATTTGGCTTTAACGGCCTGTTCCGGAAGCTGCTTATAGCGGGAGTCAGAATTCGACACGCTAACGAGAGATTGACCGGCGCTCGAAGGCAGAGTCATTCGGTGTATTCCAGTGCAAATTTAAACTCTGCGGCCACGCGTTGCGATGAGTACGTATGCGTCGCTCTGGTGGTAATAACAAATGTGAATTCCGCTTTAGTGCTGTTGTTGTGACTAAAAGCGATATAATAGCGGACTGACTAACCAGAGCCTGAATATGAGCCAGATTCGCATTGCACCGTCTATCCTGTCCGCAGATTTTGCCCGTTTGGGCGAAGAGGTTCGCGCCATTGATGCCGCGGGGGCAGACTGGATCCATATTGATGTCATGGATGGGCATTTTGTACCAAATATTACCATCGGTGCCGGTGTGGTGAAGGCATTGCGGCCGCACACGGAAAAGTTCATGGATGTACATTTGATGATTGCACCATGCGATGCCTATCTGAAGGATTTTGCAGAGGCGGGTGCTGACTTGATCACTGTTCATGCCGAGGCCGGTCCGCATCTCGATCGTTCGCTGCAAGCCATTAAACAGCTGGGTGTGAAGGCCGGTGTGTCACTGAATCCTTCGACCCCTGAATCAGTGCTTGAATATGTTATTGATCGACTGGATCTGATTCTGGTGATGTCGGTTAATCCAGGTTTTGGCGGGCAGACCTTCCTTGATTCCCAACTTAAAAAGATCTCCAATATACGATCAATGATCGGTGACCGTGCCATTGACCTGGAGGTTGATGGTGGTATCACAGCGGATAACGCCGCGAGTGTGGTGGCGGCCGGTGCCAATGTGCTGGTTGCTGGCTCTGCGGTGTTCCGTGACGGTAATTCTGATCAGTACGCGCAAAACATAGCTGCACTCAGAGGGTGATCAGTTTGTATTCAGCTTGTAACTCCGTCAGCGTATAGCCATGAAACTGAAATCACTTATCTGGGATCTGGATGGCACCCTGGTCGATAGCGCGGGCGATATTGCGGCGTCAGTTAATCATGTACTACAGAGCTATCAGTTACCTGCTCTGACTGTAGAGCAAGTGCGAAAGATGATCGGTCATGGTGCTATAAAATTACTGGAGAGAGCATTTGATGAAGTACGTGGCGAAGCACTTTACCAGCCCGATGAAGGGTACAGTCGCTTTTTAGCACACTACAGAGATCACTGTTGTAGTGAGACAGCAGCTTTTACAGGTATCGTCGAAGTGCTGGCACAAGCAAGGGCCATGGGATTAAAACAAGGTGTATGTACAAACAAGCCAGTTGTAATGGCAAATATGATTGTCGATCATCTGTTTGCGCCAGGGACGTTCGGTGCAGTGGTGGGTGGCGATTCGACTGCTTGTCGTAAACCTGATCCTAAACCTCTGCGACGATGTTTAGAACTGATGGGAAGTGATCCGCAGGAGGCCATAATGATTGGTGATTCTGCCGCCGATGTGGGAGTAGCGCGTGCAGGTGGAATTCCAGTGGTGTTATTGCCCTGGGGTTATACGCAAAATGGAATAGCTGAACTGCAGGCGGACTACGAAGTTCAGGATGCGGTAGGTTTGCTGGCGCTGCTACAGGATCTCGTAAAACAGTAGGAGTCAGAGTCCAGGCAGTAGCAGAGGTTTGCCGTGCAGTCTTCGATGGCGGGGAAGCACAGCGCGCGCAGATGTGCGCGCTGAGGCATGTTGGTTACCAGGGCTTGGTGAAAGCAACCTGTTCGTTGTGAAAAAATACTCTAAAGGTCCCGTAATCCCAGACTTCTGATCCTGACTGGCCGGATATCTTGTTTGCCGGTTGTCCATGATCACTGGCAACGGTAGCCTTAAACGCGCCGCGTGCGGGTACAGGACGTTCGGGGTAATGAGGTGCCTGGGCAATCGGACCGGAATCAGGTGCGTGATTTTCGGTTGACCTGTTAGAAGCTATTGCACCTTCATCACCGATGACAAATTCAACCCGGCGTGCAGTAACCAGCGGCGCGTCCGACTCGGTTTCACCAATGGTTGGTCTAAGGTTAATGCTCGGGCTGATACTTCGGGTAGGTGCGAGCACCTTTGAGGTCGCGGCCACTTCGACACGATCTGTCGCATCGGTCTCTAATGCATCAATTGCTGGTTCGTCAGTCTGGAAAAGAGAGCAACTCGCACATAAGCCTGTTAACAGGCTCGCTGCAATTAGTCTGCGGTAGTTCATCGTGACCCCTTGGAATCGCCAGTTGCAGCGCCGTCAAGCGTCGCAGATATTATTATTCTATGATGGGTTGAAGCGTCCGGGCGGCTTGTTTCTTTAAGCAACAAGAGTCTCGCTAATACACTGAACTAGCGGTTTAATATGTAAAAACATGAGCTTGCGACATTTATCTGTCGCTGATTATTGACGTGATTTTTGTGATCGCTTTCAGGCTTGACTATCCGAGCTTCGCAGCAGCAGTGTTTGCAGCGCACGGCCGACACTACCGTGCTGGTCAAATAAGTGTGCGTCAGCCATACCGATACCGTCAGGCTCCCAGTATCCGCTGACGTCGGTCCCCAGCCATTCTCCAATTGGGTCTCTGTGCAGAAGAATGGTGAGGTCGGGGTTCATAAAATTCACCTCATCGGGATCAGCATTGCGCCCGAATGCGTTGCCACAGTCTGCCAGCGGGCAGATGCGCTGAAACGGTGACGGGGTTTCTGTCAACAGAAGTGGCACAGTACGCATCCATGCAATGGTAGGGCCCGGGTGATGGGATTGGCCCTCAGGGTATTTAACGTGGACGCCATCCCCGTTAAACGCCGGCTTTCCGTGTAGTGTTTTCTGAATCGGGAATTTGCCGGTGATTGCATCGTCAGGGTGTAGTGGCGACCGCTGGTGAGATTTGAATGGATTTGGTGGTTGTTGCGTCATGTGCATTGCAGTTGCTGTAACGCAGATTTTATCGTTGCTGTCTATCAGTATGGCATTACTGGTCGAGACCATTCTTCCAGTGCGAACCTTTTCCGTGGTGATGCGAAAACCGTCGAAGGGTATCGGGCGATTGAGGTTGACGGTTAATCGGGTGAGTCGCTGTTCCGGCACCAGGTGTTCTAACGCCCGTGCGATAAGACCGGTAGGCGGGCCTGCATGGCACTGATCCGGATGCCACGGGCCGCGTGTGTGATCGGTGGGCTGAAACCAATCATTGTCACTAGTGGTAAAAAAACAGTCCATGCTTTCAGGGCTTTTGAGCTTTCAGTCGGGCCTTGATGTCTTCCATTTCATTTGCCAGCCGTTCACTAGCGGGTGGAGTTTTGAGTTTTAGTTTCCTGAGCTCCTGCAGGACAATACTGGTGACGATTAAACGCATGTTTAGTTTGTCGTCCGCGGGTATAACTGCCCACGGTGCTGCTTTACAAGCGGTAGCGTTGATGCAGTCTTCAAATGCTTGCATGTACTTTTTCCAATGTTCGCGTTCATCAACATCAGCAAAAGAAAATTTCCAGTGTTTCTCCGGGTCTTCCAGTCGTGCCAGTAGCCGCTGACCTTGCTCTTCATGAGATACATTTAAAAAGAATTTGATGACATGAATTCCGTTGCTTGTCGCGTAGGATTCGAAATTCCTGATCTCTGAAAAACGACTGTCGAATACTGCTTCTGTATCCTCTGTGAGTTCCTCGGGTATACGCTGGTATTTGGTTAGTATCTCCGGATGAACGCGAACGACCAGAACCTCTTCGTAGTAAGAGCGGTTAAAGACGCCAATGCGCCCGCGTTCGGGCATGCGTTGGATGATGCGCCACAGGTATCCATGGTCCAGTTCTTCATCGCTGGGCTTTTTGAACGAGTAAACCTGCACGCCTGCAGGGTTGACACCGGAGAGTAAGCGGCGAATTGTGCCGTCTTTTCCTGCTGCGTCCATGGCTTGAAACACCAGCAGTAATCCGTGTCGGTTCTGCGCGTTCATGACTGCCTGCAATTCATCGATCTCGGCAACCATGGCCGCTAGTTGTTTGCGATAGTCTTTTTTCGATTGGTACAGCGGCTTGATTCGATTGCTGGCTTCACTGATTAAAAATTTGTTTTTGCCGTCGTAAATAAATTCATCCGTTTGAATTTTCGTGGCGCTTGAGTCTTTGTCTTTTTTTGCCATTGTACTACTTGCTCCTGGCGCTGAAACAGGGTGCAAAGGGAATGGTTGCACGCTGTTGTGATGTAGGCACGGTTGTGTAGAAATGTTATCACAGGTGAAAGAATTGTTTGAATTTTGCAGATCGAGGCAGAGCGGGGTTAACTTTCTGCAACCTTATGTTGGTGAAAATGCTGAACAGCGGAGTACTATAGGCAGGTATTTGAATCGGAGTTAAAACTTGAGAAAAATCAGAGCTGTGTTGATTGTCGGGAGCGCAATATTTCTCACCGCATGTGGCATCAGAGATCTAGCAGGGATCGAAAGCTCGTCGCCGCAACCGGTGGATATTGAGCCTGTGGTGCTTCAGGAGTTGCCGATAACTGTCATGCACAAGGCTGACTACAATATTGACGATAGTCAGACAAGCAAAGCGTTTAAAGTACTAGGCAGCGACATTGAATATCGTACAGAACTGGGCCGTTACTCGGTTGAAGTGCCTAAACCGATCGACTTCCAGACCGCGCAGGTTATTGTTTCTACAATGGGATCTCAGGTAAGCGGTGGCTATGTCGTCAGTGCGCTGCGGGCGGATGAATTTGACGAAAAGGTCGTGGTCACTGTTGAGCTGCGGGCGCCTGGTGAAAGCTGTGTGACGACGCAGGCAATCAGTAATCCCTATGAATTTAGTTTAGTTCCGAGCTCTAAACCTATTGAGTTTATAGAAACTCATGCAGTGACTGAGTGCTGACTGAGTGCTGCATCAGAATGCTCTGATGCAGCTTTTTTCTGCAAGAGATCTACGTGGTGGAAGCGGTGCTGGATACAGATGATTCCAGTTTGAGTAAATCTGCTGATGCACGATTCACAGCACAGCAAACCGCCACCAGAGAAGCAACCACGATATTTGAATGTAGCCCTGCTCCATAGCGGGTTTCACCACGACCTGCCTGTATTTCAACATAACAGGCCGATTGAGCCCCCGACCCGGAGCCGGTGGCGTGCTGGTGATAGTCAACCACTCGAAAGTCGAGATTAAATTCTTTTTTAAGGCTGTCAACGAAAGCGTCTATGGGGCCGTTGCCGAGTCCGGATATGTTGCGTGGTACACCATTGACAAGAATCTTCGCATCGATGGTGCGGAGCTCTTCGTCATCATGTTCCGCTTCTGTATGGTGTTCAATAAACTTAAGAGGCGTGTCTGATTGAATGAACTCGGAATCAAAAGCTGACCAAATTTGTTGTGAGTCGATTTCCTTTCCGGTGTGATCACTGATGCCCTGAATAACTTTGCTGAATTCAATTTGCAGACGGCGTGGTAGTTCCAGCCCATGATCCTTTTCCATGATAAAAGCCACACCTCCTTTGCCTGATTGGCTGTTGACTCGAATCACGGCTTCATAGCTACGCCCGACATCGGCAGGGTCAATTGGCAGGTATGGCACATTCCATAGCGGATTGTTAGAGTCTGCGCGTGCTTGCAATCCTTTTTTAATTGCATCCTGATGTGAGCCGGAAAAAGCTGTAAACACCAATTCACCAGCGTACGGGTGGCGCGGATGTACAGGTAGTTTGTTGCAGTGTTCGGCGGTTCGCATGATTTCGAAGATATCTGAGAAATCCAGGTTCGAATCAACGCCCTGACTGAACATATTTAATGCAAGTGTCACAATATCTACGTTGCCAGTGCGTTCGCCATTGCCAAACAGAGTGCCCTCAACCCGATCAGCACCAGCCATTAAGCCCAGTTCAGTGGCGGCGATAGCACAACCGCGATCATTGTGCGGATGCAAACTAATCGTCACGCTGTCTCGACGGCTAACGTTGCGTGAGAACCATTCAATTTGATCAGCATAAATATTCGGGGTCGACATCTCTACCGTCGCGGGCAAATTTAGAATAGTTTTGTTTGCCGGACTCGGTTGCCAGACATCCATGACTGCTTCACATACTTCCAGTGCGTAGTCCATTTCAGTGCCGGTAAAACTCTCTGGTGAATATTCGAAAGCCCATTGAGTGGCGGAGTGTCGAGCCGCGCAGTCGGCTACGTATTTCGCCCCATCGACCGCTATCTTTTTCACTCCGTCCCGGTCGAGCTTAAATACCACTTCGCGCTGCACGGTTGATGTGGAATTGTATAAATGCATGATGGCTTTGGGGCAACCCTGCAACGCTTCGAAGGTGCGTTCGATCAATTCGGGTCTTGCCTGTGTGAGTACCTGCAGTGAGACATCTTCCGGAACCAGATTGTTTTCAATCAAGTGGCGTACAAAATCATAGTCAGTCTGCGAGGCGGCTGGAAATCCGATTTCGATTTCTTTAAAACCAATGTCCAGCAGCAACTTATACATTCGCAGTTTGCGTTCGCTGCCCATGGGTTCAATGAGCGCCTGGTTACCATCGCGCAGGTCGACGCTGCACCATGCCGGTGCGGTGTCGATAGTTTTTTCTGGCCATTGTCGATCAGATAAATCGATCCTGGGAAATGCACGGTATTTTGATGAAGGATTTATTTTCATGATGGCTTGCTCTGAATGCGGATGCAGCGTGGTTTGGCTTGGCACTGTTGCAGGGTGGTGATAATGGCGGGGAGTTCACTGCGTGCTGGTTGTAGCGTCACTTGTTTGCTGAGTAGCAGCAAGGCACAGTCTGACTTCTCAAAAAGACCGGACGTTGCCTCTGTCGAGTTTTGGGTTTGCATCCCGTGCGGGAGTTTGACTAATGGTGGGAGG
>CAZNOB010000012.1:0-59633 GCA_964574535.1 uncultured Granulosicoccaceae bacterium
ATATTCAATTCGCGGTTATCGCGTTCAAGACGATTTATTATTTCTTCCTGCCGATTCAGAGTTTCTCGCAGCGCGACAACTTCCTGCTGTAATTCTAGAAATGCCGGATTGACGGTTTCTACAACGCTATTTTCTTCCACACCCGGCGGAGCGGATTCAGCAAGTGGTGGATCCGGGAACACGTCTATCGGCACTTCATCTGCGACTACCTCCGGCGTAATCTCTTCTGCTGAAGCTGGTGTCGCAGGCTGAGAAGCATTCGCCAACACCGCTGCCTCTGCCGGCCGCTCAATATTAACCGTGGGCTCGACAGCAATGCCGGGATCCAACGGTACATTATTTTCGAGCGCTCTCTGATTTGCCGCAAACAAATCAGCCTGCAACTCAGCGCTAGCAGCCAACCGCGCTTGCAATGCCGCACTTTCTTTCTGCAATTGTTGATACTCTCTTTCGAAATACGCGTCGTTCTGAGTGATCAATGCATACAAACAAAGAAACAACCCGGCAGCTGCAATGCCAATAATCAGATAAAAAAGCGGGTCAAGTCCGGCGCGAAATCTGCGCGATTCCCGGTGCACCGCAGGCCCCGCCGAAGGATACCCACGACCGTCGTCAGAAGCTGGCTGATGTACTGAGTCAGCATAAACTGTACTGGTTACATCAGGCTCGTGTTTGTGAGTTGCATGCGTGCCCGAGTGGCCAGGCTGATCCGATACTGCCGGGCGCTCTGATTCCGGGTAAGGACCACGTGTCTGATCTGATCCATTGACGGATGCACTGTAGGCCGGCTTTTCCCCTGCCAGATCTTCAGCGACTAACGTTAACTGTTCGTCAGAGCCAAGCACTTCGCTGGCGTCCACCACAGTCCCACGATAGGTACGCGACTCCTCACCGTCCAGACCAGACTTTCCACGATCCCGCATTGCATCCAGAAATCGGCTCAACGGATTAATCCGGAAATTGCGTCACCTGTTAAAAATCGCTCTCGTTCTAACGGGACAAATCGACGCAGTTCATCGCTATTTTTCTGAAAATCAGACTGCTGCAGGACGGTTGGACGTAAAAAGACTAACAACTCGGTTTTTTCCAGTTTTTTTGTATCTCGAGAGAAGATTTTACCCAGTACCGGCAACTGACCGATTCCGGGCACACCGGTATTTCTGTTATCTACCTTATTTTGCATCAGGCCACCGATGATTGCGACCTCTCCGCTTTGTACCCGTAAAACAGATTCCATTTCGCGCACCTGAATCTCCGGAATCAGATTTCTAATCTCGGTCTGCCCGGCCAGAGCAGGACTGGGGTCTTCAGCAAACTGCAGAATACGTGAAATAGTGGGTCGGACATTTAAAATGACCTCGTCCTGATCGTTAATAAACGGCGTCACACTCATGACCAGCCCAATAGGCACAGAGTGAACTGTGCTGTCCACAATGGTACGGGTATCGCCATTATCAGTTTGCAGGCGGTCCACCTCAAAGGTGAAATACACCCGGTTATCCACCACTTTCAACACTGCTGGCTGGTTATTCAATGCAATGATTTTCGGGCTGGATAACACCTGCACATCACCAAATTGCCGAAGCACTTTTAAGGTGGCTGTGATATCACCAAGCCCGCTGCGTCTATTGCGATAAGTCAGCAGCTCACTACCGGTCGCTGTGGCGTTTTCTGCGGTCGGCGTTGCAGTTAAAATTTGCGCAAAATCAAGTGTCGCACCGTCACTGGTATCCAGGATTCTCCAGTCTATTCCCGATTCAAAACTATCACTAAGACTAACTTCAACCACGGTTGCTTCTATTAAGACCTGGCGCTTGGAACTGCTTATAACGTCGGCCAGAAAATTCTCAACAACCTGATGTACTTTAGGGGTTGCCCTTACTGCAATGACACCACTCTCACGATTAACAAAGATATTCGACAATACTGTATTTTCGGGATCATCAACATTCACACTCTCATTTAAAATACCGGCAATATTATTAACCAGGGTATCCCAGAACCGATTTTCCGAAATATTGTCAATACTCATCTGAGACCCGTTGGATCCACCGCCCTGAGTATCCTCGGTGCTGCTGCGAATTGAGCCAACCTGGGTGGCCAGTTCAACACGACTTTTAGTGCTTCGACTGATATTCAGGTAATCCACCTGATAGGTCTTTACCCTCGCCTGCTCTGCACGAACCAGTAGCGACACGGGTGTGATTTCATATTCTATAGCTACCTGCCGGGCAATCTTGAAGAGTATATTTTCAAGCGTCTGGTTAACTGCATTTAGCGTGATATCACCAACCACTTCACCAACAATATCCAGCTCCAGTGAAGTATCACGTGCCAGCGCAAATAATACTTCTGTGGCTGGCACCTGATGCACCACCACACTGTATCCATTACGCGCTGGTCGGGAGTTTCTAACCCGATGATGGTCTTTATCAGAAACACCTGAATCTAAGCTAACATGCCGACCATAGTCGTCAGCCGGTTCAGGCAGAAAAGGCATTATTCGGGTTGGCTGTGGTATGGGTACTACCGATAGCTGTCGTGGTTCTGGCGATACCGGCTTTACGGCACTGGCAATACAACCGCCAATACTGAGCAACAATAAGGTGTTGCCAATAGCACTGATAATTCGATTACTATAACCGCTGACAAAACTACTATACATAAATTCTGAACTTCCGGGTAACGCAATGCTCTACAAAAAATTCATCGCACCATCTGCGCTGAATGAAGAACTCCCCCGACTTAGCAATACCTGTTCCAGCCCAACAACTTAAAAGTTGACTCGCAAATGATCAATATCGTTCTCTTTGAACCGGAGATCCCGCCAAACACCGGCAATATCATTCGCCTTTGTGCTAACACCGGGTATCCCCTGCATCTCATTGAACCCCTGGGCTTTGATCTCAGCGAAAAATCCGTAAGACGCGCCGGGCTGGATTACCGCGATTTAGTGAACGTACACCAATGGCCATCTCTACAGAAATACCTTGATCAATCAGGTTCGGGCAATGTGTATGCATTTACCACCAAGGGCACATGTAATTACGCCTCAGTTAACTACAACGACGGAGACAGTTTATTGTTCGGCCCCGAAACACGCGGTTTACCCGATGAAGTATTAACTTCGATCAACAGCAGGTATCATCTTTTAATACCCATGCGATCGAGTAGCAGAAGTATGAATCTTTCTAACGCTGTGGCAATTGCCAGCTACGAGGTGTGGCGTCAACACGATTTCATCGTGGGCGACGAATAAACCATTTTTTAATTGGCACACCGAACAGGGAATACCCGAAACAAAACAACTCTATTCGGACTTGCGGGAACGACGGAGCAGTGCTTGCACAGCCTGCTCTGCCGAGCGACCATTCTGCATCACTTCATAAACCTGTTCTACAATCGGTAGTTCAACACCGAATCGTGCGGCTAATCCATGAGCCGCAAAAGTGGCATCTATACCTTCAACAGACTGACCTATCCGGGCTTTGGCCTGATCAACCGTTAAAGCTTCAGCCAGTGCCAAACCAAATCTTCGATTTCGCGATTGATTATCAGTACAAGTTAGAATTAAATCACCCATACCTGATAAGCCCATCAGTGTATCGCCACGTACCCCGAGCTTTTCTCCCAGACGATTGAGCTCAGCAAGCCCGCGGGTTATCAGAGCGACTCTTGCATTGGCACCGAAGGTTAATCCATCTGAAATGCCGGCGGCAATCGCATAAACATTTTTCAGCGCACCACCCAGCTGAACACCATTTATATCGTCAGTAGTGTAAGCCCGAAAACGATCATTATGTAACCACTCACCCACTTGCTGCCCATACTCAGAACGATTTGATGCAACAGTTATTGCAGTCGGTAAAGTCGCAGCAAGCTCTTTTGCGAATGTTGGCCCGGAGATCACCGCATAACGTGCTTTTGACCCGAAGATGTCCGCTGCGACCTCGCTCAAAAATTTCCCGGTATCAGCTTCAAGACCCTTGCAGGCCCACACCAATCCGCAGGAATCGCCTTTTAGTAAAGCGATATCCTGAATAATCGATTTAAAAGAGTGGCTCGGGACAGATACCAGAACATCCGTGGCACCATGCAAAGCTTCTTCAAGGTTTGTGGTCGCCCGCAATGAGGCATGCAACTGAATGCCCGACAAATAGCGAGTATTTTCATGTCGGGTATTGATCGATTCGGTTACTTCTGCGGAGCGCCCCCACAGATTTACAATGTGGCCATTGCCAGCCAAATGGCTGGCCAGAGCGGTTCCCCAGCTTCCAGCACCCAATACGGCGATTCTAGTGGCCATATCTGTTTGTACGCTCTCGAGTCAGAAATACTCTGAAGTCAAAAATACCTTCATATGCATTAAGTGATTTGGGAACTGCCAAGACCAGCTGAATACAGAGAGGCTACTGCTGGGTCTCGGGCGCCGGTGCATTCTGCTGCTTGGCGCTCTTCAAATGCTGTGCATAAAGCGCGTCAAAGTTTATTGGATCCAGCAACAATTGCGGGAATCCCCCCTTAACCGCTAAATCCGAGACCACTTCACGCACAAACGGGAATAAAACACTCGGTGCATAACTACCAAGAAGATGCGCCAGTTCACTTTCACCAAAACCAGAGATTGTAAACAAACCGGACTGCTGTACTTCTGCAAGATAAGCGGGCTTGCCTTCAAGCTCTACTGTCACAGTGATCATCAATGTGCACTCATACAAATCTGCTTTAATATTTTTATTTTCGGTATTCAGCTGAACTTTGACTTCTGGCGACCACTGGGCCTGCTCAGTGAAAATTTCGGTAGATCTTGGTGTCTCAAAAGACACATCTTTGATATACACTTTTTGCACGCGAAATGTTTGCGCATTAGTAGCCTCGCCAGCAGCGGCTCCGGTCTCTTCAGCCATGGATATAACCTTTCAATTTATAGTTTAAATATTTTATGCAACAACCAGAAGTGGCTACCTGAGCTCTAGCGACTCAAAATTGCGTCGAGTTTGCCTGTGCTTTCCAGTTCAGATAAATCATCAAATCCGCCGATATGGTGATCACCAACAAAAATCTGCGGTACAGTGCGACGACCACTGCGTTCCATCATAATTTGTTTTTGCCCGGAGTCGACATCAACGCGAATAGTTTCGTACTCAACTTTTTTGTTATCGAGTAAACGCTTCGCGGCCTTGCAGAAACCGCAGAGAGCCGTCTCATAGATCAGTACTTTTTTTTCATCAGTGCTCATGTGTTATTCACAATCTCGTTAGAACATGGAGTCTTCTGTTCAGGATTTGGTAGAAATCGGCATATTTGCTTTTTCCCAACCACCCATTCCACCCTGCATGGTATAGACGGAAGCGAACTCTGCCTTTCGCAATTTACCTGCCGCTTTGCCGGCACGCGGACCATTCGCACAGTACACAATGATGGGTTTATCCTTTGACTTTTCAAGCTCGGTCATGCGTTTATCGAAAGTTGATATTGGCATGTGTTTGGCGTTCAAAATATGCCCGCGCTTAAATTCGTTGTCTTCTCTGACGTCAACGAAAACGGCATCCTCGTCGTTTTGCAGGCGAGTGGCTTCGATAGGGCTCAACTGTTTGATGCCGGAAAAAAGACGCTGATATTCAAAAAAAGCGATCATCCCGATCACCAGAGCCAGTGCCAAAAACAATATCGGGTGGTTACTGACAAATTCCGGTATTCGATTCATAGGGGTAGTTTAGTCGATGTCGGTTAGTATGGGCCGCTGGACATGTCCAGCAACGCGCGATGATACACTGACAGAGAGTATTTTGCTTGGCTAAATGGGAGTGCAAGATGTGATCACTAAGCGACTGCCAGCCTAATTCAGTTTTACCAATTCCACGATTTGTCGATCAACTGACCCAATAAAACCTGGATCTAAAGCTCATTCGGAAAGTTTCATTCGGCAACCACCAGCCGTGCATAGGGCCTCACATACCAGGCTCGCCAGTTACAGGATTACCTCGAATTGAACGAAGAGTCGGTTCTCTACACCATTTTTTTGATTTTTACCGGCGGTGCCATCGTGGCGACGCTGGCGCTATATGCTCGCCAATCATTGCTGATTGCATATATTGCACTGGGGCTGATTGCCGGCCCCCATATGCTGGGGTTTATTTCCGATCCTACCCTGATTGATGATATTGCCACTGTCGGTATTATTTTCCTGCTGTTTCTGCTGGGTCTGAATCTCGAACCGGCAGAGCTTGTCAAATTACTGCGCGAAGCTACTGTGGTGACGATTCTCAGCAGCCTGACGTTCAGTCTGACTGGCTTCGTGATCGCTATGGGGTTTGGGTTCAGCCCGGTCGATAGCATTGTAATTGCAGCGGCGATGATGTTTTCGTCAACCATTATCGGCCTGAAGCTACTGCCTACCAGCGCGCTGCACCATCAGCGCATGGGTGAAATTATCGTCAGCATCCTGCTGCTGCAGGATATTATAGCCGTCACCGTGCTGATGATGATCGAGGGACTTGGCAGCGAAGATTCATCAGCCCTGAAAATTGCCGGGTTGTTTGTGCTACTGCCATTGATCAGCGTTGCAGCCTACTTCACTTCGAAGAAAATTCTGTCCTACCTGTTTCAGAAATTCGATCAGATCACCGAGTATATTTTTTTACTCACTGTTGGTTGGTGTATCGGACTTGCTGAACTGGCGCATTTGGCGGGTTTGTCGCATGAGGTCGGGGCGTTTATCGCAGGAGTGACCCTGGCAGCCAATCCGATCGCCCGCTATATCGCAGAAAGCCTGAAACCACTGCGTGATTTTTTTCTGGTGATGTTTTTCTTCGGCCTTGGTGCTGGCTTCAATATCGCCGCAGTACCCCAGGTATTAGTTCCAGCGACCGTGCTGGCGCTAACCATGATTTTGCTAAAACCGTTTATTTTTAATTTGCTGCTGCGCCGCGAGAAAGAAAAGAAAAAGATCGCCGGAGAAATTGGCGTACGCCTGGGTCAAATCAGCGAATTTTCACTACTGGTGGCGGTAGTAGCCATAGGCGCTGGTGTTATTACGGAGCGTGCCTCTTTACTGGTACAAACCGCCACGATCATAACTTTTGTCGTTTCCTCTTACTGGATTGTCCGAACCTGCCCGACCCCGATCGCCACCGATGACAAACTGCGTCGCGATTAGCCGTCACTCGGACTTAATAAGAAAAAAGGAGCCTTCTATTGGACTCCCTTCTCTTAAACCTACATATAAGATTCTGCCACAGGCAAGCGTCTATTCCTTAGTGGAGAGATACTCAATAGCAAGCCGAAGTTCAGCGTCACTCAGCTGACTACCACCGCGCGCCGGCATCGCCCCTTTACCCTTAATCGCGCTGGCTACTAAAGCGTCCATACCGGCAGACAGCCGTTCTTCCCATGCAGCTTTATCACCTATTTTTGGCGCATTTGCCACACCACTTAAATGGCAACCTGTACAAAGGGTATCAACCACAGATTGCACATTGGCCGGGATATTCGTCGCGGCAGTGGCGGTGGCGGTTTCGACTACTGCAGCTTCAGTATTTTCGACAGCCGTTGCCGCTGCGTCTGACGATGTTTCCTCAGTTGCTGCCTCATCGTTTTTTTCATCCGGCTGTTCGGTAGCTGTGGATGTGTCTTCTTCCTGTTCAACTGCCGACGTTTCGCTAACTGCCGTTGCTTCACCTACCGGCGCACCGGTCGCCTGAGTCACCATATAACGCACCGCCAGTGCAATTTCTTCATCAGTAAGTTGAGTCTCTGC
Organism: uncultured Granulosicoccaceae bacterium; assembly: GCA_964574535.1. Lineage (GTDB taxonomy): Bacteria > Pseudomonadota > Gammaproteobacteria > Granulosicoccales > Granulosicoccaceae. Next base: position 7,760 of record CAZNOB010000012.1, read on the forward strand.
ACGGGGCAACATTTCGCCCTTGCCATTGATCACACTGGCAGTCAGTGCATCCAGGCCTTTTTCAGACAATGCCTGCCACGCAGCAGTATCATCGCTTCGCTGCGCTCCCTTCACACCTTCCTGATGACAGCCAGCACAGTTGGTCGCAACCACCGCACGGACTTTCAAGGGCACTTCGTTAGCAGTGATTGCAGATACGACTTCCGCTGCCGGAGTCGTTTCCACAACAGTCGCTTCCTCGGTCGTTGCGTCTGCTGCGTTTTCTGTCTCGGCCGACTCATCAGTGCTTTCAGTAACTGTTTCTGCCACTTCTACTGCAGGGTCTGCAGTATCGCTGCTTTCCTCTGGCACGACAGACTCTTCTGAAGTATCCGTACTTTCCTCTGCCACAGAATCAGTCGATTCATCAGTCGCTGTTTCTGCCTCTGCAACAGGCTGCACAACCGCAGCAGGTGCCGACTCCAAAACGCGCGAAATACCCACTGGTGCAATCTGCTTTTTAATACTCTGCTGTACCAATTCGTCCGTTGAATAATCATTCTCCGGCGAAAAAATGTTGGCTACTATTGCGATAAAAAACGTAAAAACCAGCAGGGCGCCCAGCACCCAGATAAACGGCTTGTAAAAGTCGGAGTCATGTTGACTCATTCAGCTCTCCTTTGGGGTGTTGCCAACAAGTGGCCAGTGAACTATTGCGTTATCCTGGATTGGCCCACCGGCATCAGTCGCTCCAGCTGCTGCGCGGCTACAAGAGGATCATTCAACAAATCACTCGCCGGTGAAAAAGCATTTGCCATGATACCTATGAAGAAAGTAAATACCACCAATGCCCCCAGCACGATTGCAAACATCATATAAGGGGTTGATTCTTCGTGACCGCTCATAGCGGTTCTCCTTTAAGTAAGAGGATTGGGTAGATATGTATCAGCGACACATAGGATATTCTTCGGCAAGCCACCGAATTTTAACAACACCGATTGTCCACCGCTAGCCCGGATTATTTACGATAATGGCGAGCATATCGCGCAGAGATTTGTTTTCACAGCAAATTTTCTTATTACGTCGAATACTTATGATATTGCAGAAGAAAAATTTGGCTGTGGAATCAAAAATCAAGTGAGATACCGTCGATTTCGTGAATTATCCCGGGTGGCTGGTACAAATATAGTGCGCGTTAAGGCGCTTGTCATCGACTAGACCCAACTCCTGACCTGTGGACCCAAAGCACCCGCGTGCAGACGCCATATCAGATTATCGCCGGCTCTACTGACTGCCAAAAACCCGTCGCAGAATGTCGCTGGTACGTTTAAGTGGATTCTGCCGAATAGCCATTTCTTCCTGAGCAATATAATGAAATATTCCATCCATTCCTAAATCCACCACATGCTGAGTCAGATCTGCCTCGACCGGCGGTGCCAGCGGTATCCGTCGATAGCTTGTCAACAGATCATTAAATACACGAACTGCGCCCACTTGACTCAGACTATCATCAACAATCGGAGTCATTGCGGCCGACAAGCGACTACCCATCACATTGCGGAAATACCGAGTGGCAGAATCGTCAGGACCGGTCAATATGCCGCGCGCATCCTCAAGCGTCATTTGCTTAATAGCACTTAAGAATAATTCCTGGGCTTTTGGGGTTGCACGTTCAGCCGCACGATTCAGCCGGGTTTCAAGTGACTTAAAACCGCCATCAAGACCCACTTTTGCCGCAATATCACGCGCTCGAATCAGCGTCGTTGGTAACGGAATATGTGCTACCGGGTCATTATTAAACCCGTCTTGCTGCCCGAGTTGCGACACCACCTGCCGCGAACCCACCGAAAGCGCTTCCTTCAGGCCCTGCGAAATTTCATTAATACTCAGGCTCCCTCCCGCAGATTCGCCAAGAACCTGACCTGCTGCCTTTTCGAGCTCGCCCAGCACGCCGGAACTGTTGGCACAGCCAGTCAACAATGCCGCCGCAATGATTGCTACTAGTTTCATTTTCATTTCATCACCTTCAAACGATGCCGACCGACACCAAACCGCGTATTGAACCACAGCCACTAATTCAAATTACCTGCCGTCTTGGCAAGAATTTCCCACTGGCTTCAACCTGGAAGGCCAAATCAACCAAAGCAACCGCCCGACAAATTGAAGGCATTCGGCAGGGATGCCTTTAGCTGCGCGACAGCTCCCGCTCGCCGGCGCGGATGCTCTTAGCTCAGACCGTTGTCCGTGGAAATTCCCGCTGCCGCGGCAAGCTGTTCTCATTCTTAAGTGTGCTGTCAGATCTTTTTCCAGCACTGCGATGTAACTCCCAATTGACTGATAAACCGCTCGTTTTTATAGGCATTTGGTTCGCTTGTTGCTGCGCTGATAGGTCAGAAATACGTCTGTAACCAGTTGATAACGAGGGTAGATTCATCAACACCAGCAACACATATCAACACTTCCCTGGCGCCAGGAATAATTAGTTCAATGAGTGCAGCGATAGACAATACGACTATTGATGATTCTTCGCCTTCGGCACTACGCTCCGGGGAAGTCGATGAAGTTGATAACCAGCAGCCGTCCGGAAATGACGAGAACATCGACGGACCAGTTCGCTATGAAGGCCTGAATACAGATCTGGCCAACCGCTGGCTGATCTGGCAATGCCGAATGATCGCCGATGTAATCACTGGCTGTGTGTACTCGCCTTCGGGGAAACCGCTTGCTCTGCAACCGGTGGCAGGTATCGGTGAAGAACGCCTGGCACAAGCGGCACTGGAAGCGCAGCAAACTGATCGGCCGGTAATTTCGACCGAGGTTAACTTTGGCGCATCCAATGGTCGCCTCGGAGATGTTATCGCGACCCCGATCAAGGAGGGCGAAACAACCCTGGCTATCGTGGCTCTGCTAATGGCCCCGAGACCTCAGTCGCGCCAGAATGTGGTTTTACAACTGTTGCAATGGGGTGGCTTCTGGCTCGAATCACTCAGCCAGCTTTCTGATGGCATCCAACAGGAGGCCAGCACTTTCACTCAATCGATCTTGAGCTCAGTTCTTAAACACTCAAACTCCAAAAAAGCATGTATGGAAATCGCCAGTCAACTGGCAATTCGATTGGGCTGCGATCGAGTCACTGTCGGCATGCGCCGCGGCGTGGTGGTCAGGACAGAGTGTATCTCTCACCTGTCGTCATTTGACCCACGCACACAACTGATTCGGCGCCTTGAAGCCGCAATGGAAGAGTGTCTCGATCAGGAAATATTTATTACATTGCCAGCTCCACGCGATGTTGACTCCGGTATAGACCAGGCCAACCGAGACTTGGCAGCACATCACAATTGCGCTGTGCTTACAGCGCCGTTGCAAGGCCATAGCAAAGCCTACGGAGCTATTGTTCTCGAACGCAACAGCCGCAAGCCTTTTGATGATGACACCATTACATGGATTGAATCAGTGCTCTCTGCATTAGCGCCAGTGCTGGAGCTAAAAAGATTCGAAGAGCGACCACTGGCCATAAAATCCCGTGATTCCGCTCGCAAAGGACTCACCAGCCTATTCGGTCCGAAACATTTAAAACTCAAGTTATCAGCGATTGCAGCAGGCGCCGTACTCTTTCTGAGCAGCATTATCGATGGCAACTATCAGGTATCCGCACCTGCCAGCATTGAGGGTGGGATTTCGCAAGTCATCGCTGCACCAATTTCCGGATTTATCAAATCCTCTAGCGTCCGCGCGGGTGACACGGTGAAAGAAGGTGATCTGCTGGCTACACTTGACGATCGCGCCTTGCAGCTGGAATTAAAAAAATGGCAGGGCGAAGAAAACAAAATTAAAAAGGCGTACCAGGAAGCACTGGCCAAAAAAGCGCGTACCGAACTCAGTATTCTTCGAGCAAAAGCAGATCAGGTTGATGCAGAACTCGCCCTCGTTCAGGAGCGTATTGCAAGAACCACGCTGCGAGCACCCTATGACGGGTATATCGCCAGTGGCGACTTAAGTCAGTCACTCGGTGCACCGGTAGAGGTGGGAGATGTTCTGTTTGAAGTTGCACAACAACAAGAGTTTCGAACCATTATCGAAGTGAATGAGCGCGATATGGGGGATATATCCGAAAACCAGACCGGTGAAGTCGTGATTGCGGCACTTCCGGGCAAGCCAATATTATTTGATATTAAACAGATTGTACCAGTGGCTATCTCAGGCGACGGCAATAGCTATTTCCGCGTCGAGGCAAGCTTTGACGATAAAACGAATCAATTGCGCCCGGGTATGGAAGGTGTGGCCAGAATCGGCATCGGCGAAAGAAAAATATTATGGATCTGGACCCATAAACTGATTGACCGTATCAGTCTGTGGCTATGGTCAATTGGCTGGTAATACGATGACTTCAACGTCCGAAGCTAATGCCGCCACCTCTGCCATTGACACTGAAGAAGTGCCTGAGCAGTGGAACCACGTAGCCAGGCTGCGCCCACAGCTACACAAACATGTTTGTGTCCATCCTCAGGAATTTCGTGGATCACGCTGGTACATATTAAGTGATGCAGCACGCGGCAGACACTTACGATTCAATGAAACAGCCTATGCTTTTGTAGGCAGGCTCGACGGTGATCAAACCGTCGAAGAGATCTATCAAAGTATCAACCGCTCAATGGGTGAGTCAGCACCCAATCGTGAAGATATACTGAGTATTCTCACCCAACTGTTGCACGTTAATATTCTGCAGAGCGGTCTTCCCGCCGACGTCGAGCAGTTATTTAAAAACAGTGAGATTGAAAAAAACTCAAACCGCATTAAACGATTCCTGAACCCGTTAGCATTACGCTTTCCACTGATAGATCCGGATCGAATGCTAAATCGCGTCACCCCGGTGGTTCGATCTCTATTTTCCCTGAGCGGCATCATCACGTGGTTACTTGTAACAGGCTTTGCCACCATTTTGCTACTGGTCCACTTTCAGGAACTCACGAGCACACTGAAGCAGAATATATTCTCTCCTCAAAATATAATTCTAATAGTCCTGCTGTTCCCGATCATGAAGGCCTTTCACGAGTTTGCCCACGCATTTACGGTAAAAGTATGGGGTGGTGAAGTTCATGAAATGGGAATCACGCTGCTGGTACTGATGCCGGTCCCGTATGTCGATGCATCAGCAGCGTGGGCATTCAGGGAAAAGTACAAACGCATCATGGTTGGTGCGTCCGGCATGATCATGGAACTGTTCCTCGCTGCCATCGCCTTTATAATATGGACAATAGTGCAGCCGGGAATAATTAAGGATGCAGCATTGTCCGCATTTCTGATAGGCAGTGTCTCGACCTTATTATTTAACGCCAATCCGCTGCTCAGATTCGACGGTTACTATATTCTGCAGGATCTCATCGAGATACCCAATCTTTATAGTCGCGCCGGAAAATACAATCTTTTTCTTTTTAGAAAAATATTCCTTGGTGATGAAAACGCATTATCCCCTGCTACCGACTACAGTGAACAAAAATGGTTAATATCGTACGGGGTACTGGCATGGGTATACCGGTTATTTATCTCACTGACGATTGCGATATTTCTCGCAGGAAAATACTTTGTTATCGGAATAGCGCTTGCTGTCTGGTCACTGGTATTAATGTTTGTTCTACCCCTCTATCGTGGACTTAAATACCTGTTAACGGACGCCACAATCAGTCCGATACGACGACAGGCACTCGGCCGTACCGCATCATTGGCACTGATTTTTATTATGATCGCTTCGATGCTTCCGTTTACTCTCTACACCAATGCCGAAGGTATTGTCTGGGTACCGGAACAAGCGCAAATCTATGCTGAGGTAGATGGATTTATTGAGGAAATTATCACCCACCCGGGCAGCAGTGTGGAGACGGGGACCCGAGTATTGCAACTTAAAAACCCTGATATAAACACCCGGTACAAAGTACTGCAGGCACGCCATCGAGAGTTATCTTCTAAACTGACCAGTACACGTTTTAGTGACCCCATAGAAGCAGACCAGACCCGGGAAGAACTGCATACACTCGATGCCGATATCGCAGCTCTGGAGCAACAGAAGGGACAACAAACCCTGATCAGTAAAAGCGACGGTGTACTGGTATTGCCCGACGCTAACACCCTGATGGGTAGCTATGTAAAAAAAGGCGATCCCATCGCCTATATTGTCAACCCCGATGAGTTAATTGTACGACTGGTTATACCGCAAGCCTCTGTCGGGTTATTCAACAAACGCATTAAAAACATCCAGGTTCGGCTTGCAGATCGTCCTGGACAGGATGTCACGGCAAAACTGGTCAGACAAACACCCGCTGGTAGTAACTCTCTTCCAAGCCGCGCACTTGGCGCTATTGGTGGAGGGGATATTGCTGTTGTAGGTGATGATAAGGAAGGCACCACAACTGCTGAAAAAGTTTTTCAGATTGATCTTGCACTACCAGGCAACAGCACAGTCGCCGGACTCGGCACTCGTGCTTTCGTCAGAATTAACCACGGTCGTGAAATACTTGTGCAGCAATGGCTTAGAAATTTCCGACAACTATTACTTAACACGCTTCCATTTTAATACCTGCAGATTGGTAAAAACGACATGCGAAATACACTAATAAGCTCAGGATTGACTGCTCTACTATTGCTACCGATAACAGCTGGTGCGCAGTCAACCATACAACCGGATTCTTTTAATTCCGAGTCGGCCGAACTGCCGTCGATGGATTGTATTGTTGAACCCAGCCAGATTGTTGAGCTTGGTACCGGCGTACCCGGCATAATAGATAAAATCTATTTTGAAAAAAATGACTTTATCACCACTGGCGAGGTAGTCGCCGAACTAGACTCACGCGTTGAGATGGCTACGCTGGAGCTTGCCAACGCCAGAGCCTCAATAGACACGGCACTCAATCTACGGCGAAGAAACGCAGACTTCGGGTTGCGCACCCAAAAGCGCAATCAGGAACTCTTTAAGGAGTCTACAATCTCAGCGCAGGATATGGATAAGGTAAAAACAGAAACCTATATTGCTCAGCTACAGGCGAAACAGGAAGAAGACAACAAACGCATCGCTGAACTCGAGGCAGTTCGGGCACAACAAGCCTTAAACCAGCGCATTGTGCGCTCACCAATCAACGGGGTAATCATGGAGCGCTACAAATCCATCGGTGAATATGTTGAAGCAGAGCCCGTGTACAGAATCGCAAACCTTGACCCATTACATGTGGAACTCATCGTTCCAATTGAGCAATTGGGTAAAATCGAACCCGGCATGAAGGCAGATGTGGCTCTCGATCTGGAATCACAGGCAGGTGTAAGTCATGTCGCAGTTGTTAAAAGTGTCGATCGCGTCGCCGACGCGGCCAGCGGTACTTTCGGTGTGCTCCTGAGCATGCCGAATTCAGGACTCAGAATACCCAGTGGTGTGCGCTGTAATCTGAACTTCACTGAGTAACCGGGACATCTCGCTCACCCGGATTCCGGGTGAGAGTGTCTAACGGTTCGCAGTCTCATGCACACGCAAGCCGGTTTAGGTCCATAAAATATAGATTTAGCTGCCATTGCTCATTTAGCCCTAAACCAAATTGCCGCTACCAAATTTAGGGTTAAAAAGATCGCCGAGCGCTCCCTGTGAGCCTACACGCTTCATCAGACACCGATTCTGACCACTTATTGGATCTAGAGACTATATAAAAGCAGTACATTTTATAATGATCAAATTCCTCAAGTCTCCACTATTTAGAATCAGCTTTAGCATGGTGATGCTGGTTATCTCGTTGTTACTGGCCAGCCAAATTTTAGGTCTTTTTCCCGAATCAAACACCAATAGCTTAACCGAAAGAAAATTTATTGTTGACACTCTCGCCGTTCATGTTGCGATGGAACTGGAGCAGGAAAACAACGAAAAAATTTCCGAATTGCTACGCACCACAGTTACTCGAAATAATATTGTTAACTCTGTGGCCGTCAGACGCGCAGATCGCAGTTTCATCAACACTTATGGAAATCATCAGGAAAGCTGGACACTGGAGCCCGGTGAAACAAATACCCCGACACAGGTGCAGGTACCACTTTATGATGGCACCAATCAGATAGCGGCTGTCGAAATCAGCTTTAAGGGATTTAACGAAGGACTTTCTCTGTTCGATCGTCGCGCCTCGTTTGCCTCGGTCATACTCTTTGTTGCGCTATCCGGCTTTGGTGCATTCTGCATGTTCCTTAAAAGGACTCTGCGTGAGCTTGACCCGGACGCTGTTATTCCCGAGCGTGTTCGCAAAGCTCTTGACACCCTGGCGGAAGGGTTGCTAATTATCAATCGCGACGGAGAAATTGTATTCTCGAATGCGGCCTTCGCTCGCACCACCGGACTGGATGCCATGGAGCTGGCCGGTAAAAACTGCGAATCACTATCGTGGGAGCTACCGGAATCAGAAGATTTCCCTTGGAAGCCTCTACTAAACGGTGGAGAAATTATCAGTAGTGCAGCCATTAAGCTACATACCGGATTTCAGCAAGTTTCAACCTTCACGGTGAACGCCACACCGATTGTTGCACGTGCAGATGAGATTCGCGGCGCGCTAATCACCTTTAACGATATCACTGAAGTTGAAATCAAAAACGCCGAACTACGCAACGCCCTGGTAAAACTTGAAAAAAGCCAGCTTGAAATTACACGTCAAAACGAAGAACTCGAATATCTGGCCACCAGAGACCCGCTAACCGGCTCATTGAACCGGCGCTCCTTCTTTGCAGGCTTCGATGCACTGTTTGAAGAGGCCAGACAAAGTCGTGGTGAGCTCACTTGTTTTATGACAGATATCGATCACTTTAAATCGGTGAATGACACTCACGGTCACGGTGTAGGTGATAGTGTCATTAAATATCTGGCCGATGTGCTTTCCGACCATGCTCGCCCTAACGATCTGGTAGGCCGCTTTGGTGGAGAGGAATTTTGTGTGGTGATGCCCTCAACCACTCTGACTGAATGCGCCGCAATTGCCGAAACGGTTCGTGACTACATCGCCAGAAGTGAAAACGCAGATTTCACTGATAAATGCAGGATCACTGCAAGTTTCGGTGTTGCATCTATACACGCAGGTGCAGCAAGGCCAAATGATATGGTCGAACAGGCTGACAAGGCACTCTACTACTCAAAAGAAAACGGCCGAAATCAGGTCACGAACTATGAACGAAACATGGGTGTCGCGCTACCAGCTGCCAATCCCGCACAGCCGACTTCACCTGTGTTGACCAATACCACCCCTGCCGCGACACCGGTCATTGCACCTTCCGTCCCGGTTCTGGCAATCCGCACCCCGGATTCAAAATCAAACGAATCCGGCGCCAAAACAAAATCTGCGGCTGACATTTTTGCAACAAGCCCGACAACACAAGAAAGCGTCATCTCAACACCAGTGCTTAGTGTGAGCGAGAATTTTCTCACCCAACAGACAAAGAACAAAGAAAACCTCGACCCATCAGACTATGGCACTCTCCGGCTTGACCGACACCTGCTACTCGACCGACTTGAACAAGCATTGCAACAGGCTGATAAAAATACTCACTATGTGGGCGTAATGTTAATTTCGATAGATGCTCTGCAACGCATCAATGACACCCTCGGCTTTTCTGTCAATGAAAAACTGTATCGACGTATTTGCAAACGCCTGTACAAAACGCTGCGCTCAGAGAATATGATTGGACTCGTAGGCGATGTTGACCATTGCATCTCAATATCCAGATACGGTGATACAGAAATCTGCCTGACACTTCATGATATAAAAAACTTTGAAGATTTCGAACAAATACAAGAACAAATCATCGCTGACTTTGACCGCACAATTACCGTTGACGGCCATGAAGTTTACGTCACTCTGGACACTGGTATCAGCTTGTACCCAAATCATGGAACAGACGCTGACACACTAATTCGGAGCGCAAGTATCGCGATGCGAAAAGCGCGCGATACCAACGGGCAAAACAGTTTCGTTTATTTTTCAGACTCGATGGATCTGGAATCACGCAAGCTGATACGCCTGGAAACAGAGTTACATCAGGCTTTAGTTCGCAACGAGCTATTTGTTTGCTACCAACCCAAGGTAGATTTACGTACGGGTGAAGTTGTTAGTATGGAAGCATTGGTTCGCTGGCGTCACCCGGAATTCGGTATTGTATCTCCCGGCGATTTTATTCCAGTCGCTGAACGTACCGGTTTAATCAATGAGATCAGTGCGTGGATAACCCGTGTTGTGTGTGCGCAAATCTCGATGTGGAGAGAGAATGGACACAGCGAACTCAGTGTTGCCGTGAATATCTCACCCATTGAAATGCGCAATGAAAACCTGGCTGAGACTATCCTTAACGCCACCCGTGAATTTGATATTCCTACCAGCAGGCTCGAGGTCGAAATCACGGAATCACTGATCGTTGAAGACATGGATCTCGCCATTCGAACACTCGAAAAACTGGATCGCAATGGCATTAGCATTTCCATTGACGACTTCGGCACGGGCTTCGCGTCACTAAGCTATTTAAAGTTGTTCCCAATTTCCAAGGTGAAAATCGACCGATCCTTTGTATCGGACTTTAGTAAAAACCCGGCCGATGCAAGAATCGTCAGCGGCGTTATTGCAATGAGCCACAGTCTGGGCGTAAAAGTGGTTTGTGAAGGCGTGGAAAAAGAAGAACAACTGCGCTTCCTGCAGGACCACCACTGCGATGAAGTTCAGGGCAATTTGCTTAGTCTGCCGCTACAACGCCAGGAAGCGACCAACTTATTGGCTAATCCCAGAAGTATTCAAAAATTCGTCACCAGCTACAATGTTTCGGAAATTGGTTTGTCTGCAGTTACCAGAGCCGGCACTCAGACCGTGATCACCGGTGTACTAAACCCTTACCCGGATGACTTTGAGGAAGACGACACTAAAATACGAATTGTTCACTAATCGATCTCTCGTGCGGTATCACGCTCAAACGACACCTGAACTACAGGCCGCACGTATTCAGGTATACACTCCGTGCGACTCTACTAATATTGCCAACTGATGAAACTCTCTTTTTTCAGCCCGAAAACCCGGCTGCTTGTTATTTCTGTACTAGCCAATCTTGCATTGCTGTTTGCATGCGGGTGGCTATTTCTGCAAGCCAAATCTTCTTACACAGACTACCGATATTTTCGAGCCCTCGGTATCGGGACCAGCGAGTCCACCAATCTGAAATATGAAGCATCACCGGCAGGCGAAACCAAAGTGGTACTATTTGGCGATTCAAGGGTACAAAACTGGATTCCAGCTCCGGAGATCGACAATACCATTTTTATCAACGCGGGAATCAACGGGGAAACCACCACTGAAATGCGGCGTCGTTTTCAACACGACGTATTGCGCCATCAGCCAGATATTGTTGTTATGCAGGCAGGTGTAAATGATTTAACTGCCGCTGTCACCAGGGGAATAGAAGACCCACAAGAGTTGATTGATATTATGCACTCGAATATGCAGTACTATATCGACGCATTAAAAGACCAGAATATACAACTGGTAATCACATCAATCTTTCCGAATAGCACCTACAGCATACCAAAAAGACTATTTTGGCACGGCTCACTTAGCACCGATATAGTCAACAGTAATCGTATCATTGAAGGTTTTGCAAATTCATCAGGTGCAAACTATCTTGATCTGTCCAGGGTGTTCTACCGAGACAGTTCCACGCTGAATCGAGATATGTTTATTGATACATTACATATCAACGCCAGTGCTTATAGTGAAATCAATAAGGCTCTCTCCGAGTTGCTGCCGACACTAAGCCAAAGCCAATAGCTCTTTGGTTCTAACCGCTCTCAGATTAAGTTGTCGTAGTAACCTCAGTGACAGATTTCAGTTCAATCACCAGTCACTCAAGCCCAACCAGTACCGGATACCCAGACCACAGAACCGTCACTGCAATTAGTCTGTCGGACTGAGTGGCAGCGATTAAGCATTAACATCGATCACCACACGGCCTTTTACCTGACCTTTGAGAATGGCTTTTCCAAGTTCCGGTAAATCGGACAACGTGGCCATCTGAACCATAGATTCGACTTTTTCCATTGGTACATCATGAGCAATTCTTTGCCAGGCGCGGACCCGATTTTCATAGGGCTGCATCACTGAATCAATACCCAGAATATTCACGCCACGCAACAAGAAGGGCACCACCGTGGCCGGGAGTGCAGCCCCGCCAGCCAGCCCCACCGCCGCCACTGATGCACCATACTTCAACTGACCTAACAGTCGAGCCAGCATTGCGCCACCCACCGCATCAACACAACCGGCCCAAAGCTCTTTTTCGAGCGGCCGCTTTGTGATCTCATTGAGTTCTTCGCGGGCAATGATCTGGCTTGCACCCAGACCGGTTAAATAATCCGCAGTTTCCGGCCGACCGGTCACTGCGGCAACCTGATAGCCCAGGTTGGCCAGCATCGCTGTGGCAATTGAACCCACTCCTCCGGCTGCGCCCGTCACCAGTACCGGCTCATCGCCAACCACCAGGCCCTGATCTTCCAGCGCCATAACAGCAAGTCCGGCTGCCAGCCCTGCGGTTCCTATGGCCATTGCCTGCTTCGGATCGAGACCTTCCGGTAGAGGCACCAGCCAGTCAGCGTCCAGGCGGGCTTTTTGTGCATATCCGCCCCAATGAGCCTCGCCAACACGCCATCCGGTCAGCACCACCTTATCACCAGCCTGATAACGATCATCAGCGGACTCTTCAACCGTACCAACAAAATCAATACCGGGCACGTGAGGATAATTTCGCACCAGGCCACCGCCCGGGCCAATACATAAGCCGTCTTTATAATTGACGGTCGAATATTCTACCGCCACCGTTACATTACCTTCGGGCAGTTGCTCCAGGTTGATCGACTCCACCGCCGCTGCGGTTTTCCCGTCCTCATTTTTGGTCACAACAAGAGCATTAAACATATTTTTTCTCACAGGTATCCGATAAGCTATTCGACAATTAGATCAGCTGTACCACCGTATTACAAACTTCCAGAAAAAAGCACAAAGATCGTGTCTGATCGGGCAAACCACCTCGGGCTTTACAACTGATCCGGCAATCACCTGGCTTTCTTCAGACCCACACACGCTGTTACCGGAGCGCGCATTGAACTCGATTAATATTCGTCAGGCAGTCACCAGTGACATCCAACTTATCAGTGACTGGAACCGTGCCATGGCGTGGGAAACAGAACAAAAAGAACTTGCCGAACACACCATCTACCGCGGCGTACAACGACTGATGGAAAAACCTGAATACGGGTTTTATCTGATTGCAGAAACCGATTCTGCCATTGCAGGCACGTTGATGGTTACCACCGAATGGAGCGACTGGCGGGACGGGCTGTTCTGGTGGGTGCAGAGTGTTTATGTGGCTCCGGATTTTCGTCGACAGGGCGTCTATACCGCACTCTACAACAAGGTTCGCGCCCTTGCGGCCACAAACCCGGATGTTTGCGGGTTTCGCCTATACGTTGAAAAGGAAAATCAGACGGCCCAATTCACGTATGAAGCGCTGGGTATGACAGCCACTGACTATCTGCTGTACGAAGAAACAAAATAACCGGCAACAGGTATCAGTTCACCATCACTTATGGTTGTGCTGCCTGCAACGCGGTTTCCAGATAGTGATCGCGCAAGCGAACCGCAATCGGCCCGGGTTTACCATTGCCGATGGTATGACCATCAATACTGACCACCGGCATAACAAAAGTTGAAGCACTGGTTGAAAACGCTTCACGGGCTGCAATGGCTTCATCAATGGTGAATGCACGCTCCTGTAGCTCAAGCCCTTGCTCCTTCACCAGCTTTAAAACCGATGCCCGTGTAATACCATGCAATATTTCATTTCCCAGCTGGCGGGTGATAATCATACCTTCATTATTTACAATGAATGCGTTGTTCGAGCTACCCTCAGTCACAAATCCGTCTTCCACCATCCAGGCATCTGAAGCTCCGGCATTGATCGCTGCCTGTTTAGCCAACGACTGAGCCAATAAACCCACCGTTTTTATATCCCGGCGCTTCCATCGAATATCAGGCGACGAGACCACAGCAATCCCCTGTTGCACCTGTGATGGCGACGTCAGATTTTTGCTTTGAGTAAATAGCACCAGACTGGGCTTCATCTTTTTTGCATAGGCAAAATCACGATCCGCTGCACCACGCGACACCTGCAGGTAGATACCGCCCTCTTCCAGCTTATTGCGCGCAATAAGCTGTTTTTGAATTGCGATGATTTCCTCATCACTTGCAGGGCTCGATATCCCCAGCTCATCCAGGGACCGCCGTAATCGACGTAGATGACCAACATTGTCGATCAATCTACCCTGCACCACTGAAGTCACTTCATAGACCGCGTCAGCAAACAGGAAGCCACGGTCAAAAATAGAGATTTTGGCGTCTTCTTCGGCGACATAATCCCCGTTGACATAAACTGTTCTGCTCATTAAGGTGCTCTTCGGCGGATTGGCTATATTGATTATCTTCAAGTGAATAGCGCAGAAAATCAACAAGAGAACTACAACTCTTGCATTAGCTTTAGGCAAAACACACGCTATTACCGTCGATCAACGACTAACACTCTTGCATTGGCACAAAAAAGACATACTCTGTTGCTGATAACCAGCCCCTCCCTGAGCCCCGTAGTTGATGTCTGAACAGGAAAGCCCGAAACCAGCCCGTCGAGCACGCCGCAGACGCACCACACTACCAGCGGATGCACCTGAAGTTGCCTCGCCCTGCATAAGCGTGTGTGAGATAGACCAGGCAAGCGGACTGTGCACCGGGTGCTACCGATCACTCAATGAAATCGCTACCTGGTCGCGGCTGCCTAATCAGCAACGTTGGGAAATTGTGCAATCGTTGCGCGACCGACGGCGGCAGTTCAAAGAAGCCGACTAGAGAAATTAAGCCGCGCAGAGTGTTGCGTTGTCGCACAGCTTGCCACCATCACTTTTGTGCTCATGTTTTGTGTTCTGGTGAAAGTCTGGTAATAAGCAAAATCAGGCACTTGTAAATTTATTTAATGAAAGTCCGCGCGCCAGAATGCGCCACTGCGAGGGCAGTTTTACTATCGTTTGAGGTGCACAGGCACAAGACCAGCTGACACCTGTCAGCTTCAACCACTGATGCGCTTTCGATAGCTATGCGCCGGATATGTCCCCAGTATTTTCAGTTTAGTAGAAAAATACTGCAATTCCTGAAACGCAAAATCCACCAGCTTATCAGACGGATGCCCCTCAATTTCGGCATAGAACTGCGCACTTTGAAAACGGTCATCAATAATATAACTTTCAAGTTTGGTGATATTAACACCGCTGGTGGCAAACCCGCCCAGACACTTGTATAGAGCCGCGGGTACACTACGTACATGAAAAACAAAGCTGGTCATACACGGGCCATCACGCGAATCGGGATCAGCCCGGTTCGAAGACAACACCACAAATCGGGTGGTATTTCCCAGACGATCCTCGATACGTTCTCTCAGCACATTCAGACCGTAAATTTCACCTGCCAGTGATGAAGCAATAGAGGCCTGAGTTAAGTCACCCAGCTCTTTTACTTCCTTCGCCGAGCCCGCGGTATCGGCGACGGGTACAGGCTTGACCTTCAGCTCTTCCGTTAAGGCACGACATTGCGCCAACGCCTGTGGGTGGGATCGCACGTGGGTAATCTGATCAAGCTTGGCACCCGGCAAACCGAGCAGACAGTGCTTCACCGGTTGAAAATGTTCGTTGATAATAAATAATGTAGATTCAGGTAACAGGTAGTGCATACCAGCCACTCTCCCGCCCAACGAATTTTCAATGGGTATTATTGCCAGTTTTGCATCATTATTTTCAACGGCTGCAAACGCTGAAGCAAAAGACTCACAAGCGAGCGGCTCCATATCCGGATAGGCGTTCTTACACGCCAGATGCGAATAAGCACCCGGTTCTCCCTGATAGGCGATCTTGTTATTAGATGTTGTCATTTGGTTATTTCATCACAATTCAATTTAGCAGGCTGGCCCTGCCACACCTTTATCTTCACTATCGACTACCAGCCTATTATAGCCCACCGGAACATTATTCATTGAGATTCAATCACTGAACATCACAGGGAACCAGGCGGCCAGTATGGCCCAGACTATCGTCGGGAATCAACGATATAACTGCCGTCACTGAAACCAAAGCTCACGTTTTTGTACAAACCTTACACTGAATAAACTATCGAGAGTATCGTGCAGTTTTACACGCCCTTTATCTCTGTTGTACTGCAACATCTTAGAACCTTCAGGACTGATCAAGCGTCACCCACCAACTGCATTGCACCGGCTGCGGACGGCAATACCGGCCTAAATTATTCATGAGGATTCGGCGTCCAGAGTCAATAGCCCTAAACAGGTCGCGCAGGGCCTGCGTCGATCCTAATCTTGAACAACTAAGGGTCAACGCAGCTATGGCGAAGATAAAGCGTTATCGAACTTTCCAAACGGCCCACCAGATACGCCACAGCGACCGACCACTGGTCAGGGCTCAACCCCTAACCAGGCATGCGGCGCAATGCCTGGCACATACAGTGAACACCACCCCCGCCCGGGGTAATCATGGACACATCAGGATCATAAATTGTCAAACCCAGGGCGCGGGCTTTTTCTTTCAACACATGGCTTTTCTTTGGCAGCAATATTCGGTCATTGCCCAGCGCCACCACATTACAGCCCAGGTCCAGCGTATCCTGAAACGGTACAGCAACAATTTCGATCTGCTTTGATTTTAACCAGTCGACCACTTTGGGATCGGTACTCTCCAGACAAACCGCCGCCAGCTTCGGAGCAAGCATCACCACCATTAAATCAATATGTACATAGAACGGGTCTATATCAGCCAGCATGACCTCCCATCCCTCAGCTTCAAACCAGTTTTTCAACTGCACTGCAGAACCTTCCTGGCTGCGGCCTTCGTCTCCCTCCCAGCCAATCAGCACAGTGTTCGGTTCAATGATATTGAAATCCCCTCCTTCAAAAGTGCCAGCGGTGACATAATCATAAATCGGGATACCCAGACGTTCATAGGTTTCGATCGCCCGATAGTTTTCACCACGCCGCCACCAGTTAGCCATACTGGTGATAATTGCCCCATAAGGGGTCATCACCGATGAGTCTCGCGCAAAAATGTGGTATCGAAGCTCTGGATCAGGCGCGTGAAAATGGCATTGCACATCAGCCGATTCGTAGGCAGATACCATCTCCGCATGCTGAGCTCTGGCAACGCTTGCATCAAAGGGGAGTTGCCGGCGAATGCTCTTCTTCGACACCGAACTGGTTTCCAGCCATTGATAAAAATCCGCAGGCCCCAGCAATATATCCTGCAGCACTCCGTATTCACAGTCGGCCCCCCAATCCTGCAATACCGGTGTGCCTCCACCTTCGACTCTGACACGCAGAGAAAATTGACTACTCATTATCTTGCCTCGAGAATTGTTCCCAATCTGTTTACTGTAAGCGCTCAGAGGGATATTTGCATTTCTGTCTCCGGCTAATTGGAAACTGTCGCATAAGATCCGTTGGCATCTGCATACAGAACGTGTATGTTTTCTGTGTTTGTTAGTCCAGAAGGCTTGCCACCATGCCCGAAAAATTCAACGCCTGCGACTTTTTCATTGATCGACACCTGCAGGAACAGCGTGGCGATAAGGTTGCCATAATCGATAGCGCCGGGTCCTGTACTTATGCAGAACTTGCAGAAAATATTGCAAAAACAGCAAGCGCACTACAAGCGCTGGGCTTGAGACAGGAAGACCGCATTGCGCTGGCCCTGCACGACACCCGAGAATTCCACCACATATTTTGGGGGGCGCTAAAGGCAGGGGTGATACCTGTTGCACTCAATACCTTACTGGTGGCCGAAAACTACGACTATATTTTACGCGACTGCCGTGCACGAGTTCTGTTTATCAGTAGCGCCCTGCTATCGGTATTCGAGCCCATACTGGCCGAATTGCCACACCTTGAAAACATTGTCGTGGTCGACGGCGATCAACATTCGTACCTGTCACTGCCGGACCTGGTCGCCAGGGTATCCCCCATGACTAATAGTGCTGTCACCTTTGCAGATGAAGTGGCGTTTTGGTTGTATTCATCTGGCTCAACGGGTAATCCAAAAGGCGTATTACACAGGCATCAGAACCTCTATGCCACCGGCCTGCAATACGGCAAAAATGTTCTTGGCATTACCGAACAGGATACTATTTACTCAGCTGCCAAATTATTTTTCGCCTACGGACTTGGCAACGGCATGACCTTCCCGCTTTTCGTGGGCGCTACTGCCATACTGCTCGAAGGCCGCCCTACTCCCGATGCAGTTATGGATATCATCAAAAAAAATAAACCCACCATCTTCTGCGGTGTACCCACCCTGTATGCCGCAATTCTCGCAAACCCTGATAACAACGCGGCCAATGGCGCTGACTCGCTGCGTATTTGCATCTCTGCGGGAGAGGCGCTTCCTGCAGATATCGGTGAAAGATGGGAAGAACGATTTAACACAGAAATCCTCGATGGCGTCGGCTCCACCGAAATGCTACATATCTATGTCAGCAATGCTCCGGGCAATGTTCGCTACGGTAGTTCCGGAGTGCCGGTTCCTGGCTACACCGTTAAACTATGCGATGACACCGGGGCTGAAGTTGCACAGGGCAACATTGGTGAACTGGTGGTTACCGGAGAATCAGCAGCCACTGGCTACTGGAACCTGCGCGCTAAATCAACAGCTACTTTTGTCGGCGAGCAAACCTGGAGCGGCGATAAATATTTCCGTGATGCCGACGGCTACTATGTTTACTGCGGCCGCACCGACGACATGTTCAAATCAGGCGGCAACTGGGTATCACCGTTTGAAGTTGAGTCAGCACTGATAAAACATCACGGCGTACTCGAAGCTGCCGTGGTGCCCTGCAAAGATGACAGCGGCAATGAAAAGCCCTTTGCGTATGTCGTTTTAACCGAACAGGCAAACGCCAGCGATGAGCTACAGTCAGAACTCAAAACGTTTGTTAAGGAACATATAGAACTCTGGAAACATCCACGCTGGATTGAATTCTGCGACGAACTCCCAAAAACAGCAACCGGAAAAATACAGCGCTACAAACTACGCAAAGATGATGATTAGATAACTCTTAAATATTGCGATCAAAAATCAAGATCATTAGCTTCACATATAAACTTGATTAACGGCCTGGTTGAGGCAAAAAGCTTTGCAGACTGCTTAACAAAATCTGCCTCGGTAATCGTTGACAACTTCAAATCCTGCGTCGCGATATAGTCTTTGCGTTTCAAATCTTCCAGCAACGGGTGATCGGCATCATAACCTCGTGGTGGCTTTTTTAGCGACTCACCATACAAACTAAACCCCTTAGTGGTCAGTCCTCGTGCAATCTTTTTCCATTCTGTCTGATTGCTATCCATATGTAATCGCATATTATTAATGGTCGCATTGTCCGGGCGCCAGATACCAGCACCGACAAATACCTGCGATGGTTCAATGTGCAGATAAAATCCCGGTGCATGAACATCCTTGCCAGCCACATGACGGAACTGTATTCCTATATTGGTTTTATAGGGAATTTTATCTTTTGAAAATCGCATGTCACGGTAGACCCGCATCAACGATCCGCCGACTTTTTTTGGACTTGCAACAAAGCTGTCCGAAATCTTTGCCAAATGCGGCGCCATCGCTTCTATGTAGGCGAGTGCAGGCTCTCGAACATCATCTTCATAGCGTTGTTTATTGAGCTCAAACCACTCGCGATTGTTGTTCTTTTCAAGCTCACGTAAAAACCTGATTGTCGATTTTTTAAACATCTTGTGAGTTACTCATCATCTGCAGCATCCTCCAACTGCCAAAGTCCGGCGCGGTTAGATTTTGCCATTTCTTCAAACTGCTTGTAGTAATCGGGAGCGTGCAACAGAGAACCTTGTCCATTGCAAACAGAAAAACCGTGGTAAAGGCTCACCAGGTTGATTTGCCTGTCGTCCGGGAAGACAGCACAGATATAGTGGTTAGTATCAGAAGGCTCGCACTCAGCAGTGACCAACTGCCCGTTCAACTGACTGCCCAACCACTGTTGCGACACACTGGCGTAGGGCGAGGAATCTGCCGGAGCTTTAATACCTGCCAGATTCACCATAATAGTTTCACCAGTGGTTAACCTCATTTTCAATTGATCGCCACTGATTACATTTTCAACCAAACCAATGAAAGTCTCGCCTTCTGCTTGCCGGTCAATAGCAACCTCTTTGGACTTATCTGCTGAGTGGGCCGCTAACCCGAGGACGAGCATCAGTGTGACCACAATCATTTGTGTGAGTCGATGTCCTGTTATCATTGGTTCCGCATCCCTGCAAAGCGATGAACCCTGTATCATACTATTCTAAACCATCTATCTTGTTGTAATTTCGTCTTAGCCAGGGGCGGAATTGTAAAAACAACTCACCCCTCGCCTCAAAAGAGCACTCAGTGCATCAGCTACTGCTAAATCGCGATATCTACACAGAGTTTCTGGTCAGTCGTGTACCGCTGGCCCGGCAATTTCTGTGGATATCTACTGCTGACTTGAAAGACCTTCATATCCAGACAGACGCTGGTTTTGAGCCTTTTCTGGCTGTTCTCGCGGCTCTGGTTGAACGGGGTGTTTCGGTACGCTTGATTCATGCCAAGGAGCCCGGACCTCGATTCCGCGAAGACTTTGATAAATATGAATCACTGGCAAGTAACGAACTATTTGAGCGAGTTCTCTGCCCCAGAGTTCACACAAAAGCCATTATTATTGACGGCAAGCAGGCATTTGTCGGTTCCGCCAACCTGACAGGCGCAGGGATTGGCGCTAAAAGCGAGCACAAACGCAACTTTGAAGCGGGCTTCCTGTTTGATGATCGCGATCATATTAATCAGCTGATGGATTGGATAGATTCACTATATCTGGGCGAGTTTTGCCATGACTGCAAGCGACGCGAATTTTGCCCGGACCCTATCATTGATAGCCTGGATTAAGTAAGAACCTGACAGTGCAAGGGGTGGTTCTTGCCTTCTTAGGTGATAGTACGATCATCTGGGGCGCATAGATATTCTGCCGTCACGAAAATGATCAAAAAAAGGCGCCGTTGCGGCGCGTTCACTGTAGCTGAAGATCTGCCGCACACGGCACTGGCAGCCTTTAACCCTGCACGAGCTAAGGCTGTACCATCGCATCAGTCCACTCTTTTAAAAACCGCCGACGTTTAATTTTATCCAGATACACCAGCAAGCCTGGCCCCAGAGTGATTGGCCGGAAATGTTGTGATCCCGCCAGCGCTACTTCATCAACCGGCGGCAATCCAGCTGCTTCATTAATTAAACGTCGTCCTTGCGCATCAATTAAAAAATCAATGAATGAACCACCCAGTTCGGGCTGTTTAGCAGTTGCCGGAATTAAGGCCGTTCGCAACATAAAATGAGTGTAATCGGATAGCGGCACAATTGCGCCGTCACGATCATGCTCAAGGACCGCCGAGGCATAACTGCCCACCACATTATACGCCAGTACAATTTCACCACTTTGCAGACCATCGATCATTTCGGATGAGCAGCAGTATAGTTTCGGTGACAACGCCCCCATCACTTCTGCCAGCCGCCAAAACATATCTGATTGCCTGGCATCCTGTGTGGCAAACAAATAGCCTGCCCCTGAAATACGCAGATCATAGGTGCCGATCCTGCCTTTGAAATGATCCGGATTATCTCGCAACAAGGAAATCAACTCCTGACGATTTTGCGGAAGTTGAAGCTCGTCCATACCCGCGCGTGATATTAACAACACCGCCGGCTCCTGAGTAAACGCAAACAAGAGATTGCGCCACCGTGCCCAGGCCGGCATTTGTTCCGCTACATTTGAATTATGTGGTTGTGCCAGACCGTCATTCACAAGCTTCATCTGCAGATCCATTGCTGATGAAATCACTACATCATAGTTCGCTTGTTCATTATTGATGGCGTTGAACAGTTCTTTACTGGATGCCACGGTGTACAACACACCGATATTCGGATTGCGTTTTTGATACGCCTGAATCAGCGGTTCAAAGTACTCTAGGTCTGTATTAGATAATATACGCAGTTGGTTGCGTGAATTTTCTACACTAAAAAGCTTTTCGTCTTCGCGCTCGAACGCAAAAGCCAGGCTGTGCAACAGACCAAGCAGCGCTACAATAATAAGGTGGCGCATGTACCTCCCTCTTCTCTTGATAATATGGTAAAGCTGCCACTATGGACCTCGGCGACATGCTCGACAATGGTTAAACCAAGCCCCGAACCCACCACATCCTTCACGTTTTCACCCCGCTGAAAACGCTCTGTCAGTGCCGACTGTCCAATACCGGCAAGGCCACGTCCCTGATCAGAAACACTAAATTGCACCCGCTCACCTACTCTGCATAAGGAAAGCGAAATAGCGCTGTCCTCAGATGAGTATTTTATCGCGTTGTCCAGTAAATTATGCAATGCACTTTCAATTAGAATTCGATCACCAATAAAATGGATATCGTCATCTACCTGCGCTGCAAGAGCAACATCCTTCAATTCGGCAGTGGCACTTAGCACCCGCATGACATCAAATACCAATGCACTGTAATTAAATTTCTCACGAGCCAGCTGATCAGACCGATAAGTGATCATGGCATGGTCCAGTAACTGTGTCGCAGAGCGAGAGCTTTCATCAACCGCTCGAATCACTGACCGAAGCGTTTTACGACTGGCATCGGTTTCCGCCTGACGCAATGCAATTTCGGCCTGCGCGCGAACCGTGGCAAGTGGCGTTCTTACATGGTGCGCCGCCTCGGCCATGAAAGTCTCGGTTCGATGCAACGCGCCCCGTAAACGCACAATAAAATCGTTGAGCGAATTCACCAGCGGTTCCAGTTCCGAAGGGATCGGTGATTTCAAGGCACGCAGATCATGAGCACCTCGACGACTGATGGCATCGGCGACGGTATGCAACGGCCTGACTGTACTTCGGGTAGCAAACCAGCTCATTAATCCGGCAATTGCAAAAAAGCCAACCCCAAGCCCGGCTGCCGTATTGGCCACACGTGCGGTAATTGCGTTCTGCCCTAAACGTGTCTGCGCAACCATCACCAGTACACTCACCGGTTTATTGTTTACCGGAATCACTCGCATCAACGCGACAGCCCTGACTCTGGAACCGCGAAATCGAGTAGAATAATAACGCGGAGCCTGCAACGTGGGTAACACCGTTGGACGAGGTAAATTATCATAGCCGGTTAATGTATCGTTATTCGCATCGATACGATAAAACACCCGATCCTCACTAATGGCACCCAGCATTGAAAATGCGGAATACGGAATGTCAATGACAACCCCTTCTTCAGCTGAGCTAAGTTGCTCTGCAATCGAGGTTGCCGATGCCCCCAGAATATTATCGTGGGTAGCCTCTGCCGCCTGATTAGCCACCGAACGCACCGCCAGATACAACAGGGCAGACAATACCGCCGCAACAAATAACAGCTGCATTAACAATCGCCGCCCCAGAGACCCCGACGATAAACCGTGATGTGTCATCAACGAGTTATCCGATACCCGACACCACGGACCGTTTCAATTCGGGCATCGCAACCTTCCAGCTTTTTGCGCAAACGCCCCACATAAACTTCAATTGCATTCTCTGAGGATTCTTCAGAATAGGAAAAGAGTCGGTCACACAGCTGGGCTTTGGAAAATATTCGTTTTGGTGAAGACAATAATATTTCCAGTAAGCGCAGCTCACGATTACGCAATTCCCGAGTCTGCCCCTCAATGATGATCGTCGCCGACAACGAGTCAAAAACCATCCCACCAAAATTGATGCTGTTTTGCGCAGACCCGCCGCGACGACGCAACACCGCCCGACAACGCGCTTCAAGTTCGGCAAAATCAAACGGCTTGGTGACGTAGTCATCGGCTCCGTTATCAAGCAAATCAACCCGATCAGACACCGCACTGCGAGCGGTCATCACAATCACCGGGGTATCGCGTTTCATGAGTCGCTGCGATTTCAGAAAGTCCCTGCCGTCACCATCAGGCAGCATGATATCGAGTAGTATCAGATCGTAGGCAGCACCCGCCAGACACCCGTACGCGGTTTGCAGATCAGCAGCCCAATCGACGGCATGACCATCCAGTTTCAGGCGCTCACTGACAGAATGCGCCAGGTCAGAGTTATCTTCAACAAGCAAAAATCGCATTTTGGTGGATTGATTAAGCGGATGACAGGTTGATGACAGATTTTCATGAAACCATACCATTTGCAAGGTTCCATCCCCGGGACTTGCGCACGTTTGACCTGAGTCGCAGAAAGGTGAACGTCACCGAATCTTCGTGTGACCACAGGTCTCTAAATACTGGACGGAGGAGTTTTAAATGAAAATAACCCTACACAAATCTATTGCCGCAGGTGTGCTGCTGAGCCTGGGTATGATCGGTTCCGGCAACGCAGCCGAGTGCATTGCTCCCGCTAACCCTGGCGGCGGCTGGGACTTCACTTGCCGAACCATTGGTAAGATCATGTTTGATATTGGCGCTGTTGAAAAGCCGATTCAGGTCACCAATATGGCTGGCGCCGGTGGCGGTCTGGCTTATAACCACGTGGTATCAGAGCGCAACGACGACGCAGACCTTATTGTTGCGGCATCATCTGCCACCTCTACTCGCCTGGCGCAAAACGCCTATGCCGGCATGACGGCTGATCAAGTTAGATTTGTTGGCGCAATCGGCGCAGATCCAGGTGTGATTGTGGTAGCGAAAGACAGTCCGTTCAAAACATTGACTGAACTGCTCGACGCAATAAAAGCCGAGCCAGGTTCTGTGGCATTTGCAGGCGGTTCTGCAGTGGGCGGATTTGATCACCTGAAACCCCTGATGCTGTTACAGCGGGTTGGTTTCACCGATATCACCAAAGTTAAGTACATCGGTGTCGATGGTGGTGCAGACGCGATCACGCAAACCATCGGTGGCTTTACCCAGGCAATGACTGGCGACATGTCCGAAATTGTCGGCTTTCTGAAATCCGGTGATGTTCGAGCGCTGGCAGTTCTGTCTGATGACCGTGTACCAGGCTTTGATGATATCCCTACCGCTAAAGAGCAGGGGTTTGATGTTGTCGCGGTAAACTGGCGGGGCCTGTATGTGCCTAAAGGTGTCAGTGATGACACGTTTAACATGTGGGCAGAACGCTTGCAGAAAGTTGCTGACAGCGATGAATGGCAAGAAGCCATGGCGGCAAACGGTCTGGCACCATTCACCAGAGTCGGTGGTGATTTCCAAAGCTACATTGATGGCGTTGTGGCAGAAGTTCGTCAGCTGTCTAAAGATATCGGTGTTATTCAGTAACCATGAGTGACCGGATATTTGGTCTGGTAGTACTACTGACGGCGCTTGCATTTATTGCAAGCGCCACCCAGGTTCAAACCAGCTTTTTACAAGACCCGGTAGGACCAAAAGCCTTCCCGATGGCAGTCGGCCTGGTTGCAGGCATCAGCGGACTGGTAATGATAATCAGACCCGATCCGGATCCAGTCTGGCCAGTTGGAAAAAAATTACTTTCTATATTTTTTGCCGTTGTGGTGATGGTGGTGTACGCCTATGCATTAAAGCCACTTGGTTTTTTAATTCCAACGG
Organism: uncultured Granulosicoccaceae bacterium; assembly: GCA_964574535.1. Classification (GTDB taxonomy): domain Bacteria; phylum Pseudomonadota; class Gammaproteobacteria; order Granulosicoccales; family Granulosicoccaceae. The sequence continues at coordinate 33,459 of CAZNOB010000012.1, forward strand.
CAATTACTGCCGCTATTCTTAGCTACCAGATTTCGCCCAAAGCACCCATTGCTGCCATCACCGGCATCGGCTTATCAATCCTGCTGTTTTTGCTTTTTAAATATGCTTTGGGACTGGGACTGGTGCCACTACCACAAGGCTGGATCACGTAATGGAAATACTCTCCAATCTGGCGCTGGGTTTTTCAATCGCGCTTTCACCTTACACACTAACACTTGCTGTTATCGGCTGCTTTTTAGGCACTGTCATAGGCGCATTGCCCGGTCTTGGGCCATCGAACGGGGTGGCTATATTAATTCCCATTACGTTTACCCTGGGACTTGATGCCACTTCTGCTCTGGTCTTAATGACCAGCGTTTACTACGGCGCTATGTATGGCGGGCGCATCAGTTCAATTCTTTTAAATATTCCAGGTGACGAACCCGCATTAATGACCACACTCGACGGCTATCCAATGGCAAAACAAGGTCGCGCCGGTGACGCATTGGTGCTATCGGGCGTGGCCTCTTTTGTCGGCGCACTACTGGCGACCATCGGATTATTGTTACTGGCACCTATACTGGCCAAAGTTGCCTACCTGTTTGGACCGGCAGAATACTTTGCACTATATCTACTGGCGTTTTGCACTCTGGGTGGTGTTGCATCAAACAACCAGGCAAAAGCCGCAATTGCCTCGTGCCTGGGCTTAGCTATCGCTATGATTGGCGTTGATAATAACTCTGGATTGCCTCGCTTTACATTTGGCAATATGCATCTGATGGATGGCATTGACTTTCTGGTCGCCATTGTCGGTTTATTTGCGATTGCCGAAGTATTTTTCTTTATCGAAGGTCACGGTAAGGGATCATCGATCGGCGTCAAAGTAGATAAAGTCCGTATCCCGTGGAAAGATATAGTACACACCCGATGGACTATGTTGCGTTCCAGCATACTCGGGTTTATTGCGGGTATATTACCGGGCGCAGGCGCATCGCTGGGTAGCTTCCTGGCTTATATGTCAGAGAAATCCATTGCCGGTAAAGATGGCGGCTTTGGCACTGGTGTTGCCAAAGGAGTTGCCGCGCCGGAGGCAGGCAACAACTCAGCCGCCGGCGGCGCACTGGTCCCCATGTTGACGCTGGGGGTTCCGGGCTCAGGCACCACAGCTGTTTTACTCGCACTGTTAATGACGCTCAACATCACCCCGGGGCCCACACTGTTTACTGACAGACCCGAAGTTGTCTGGGGTCTGATCGCCTCTCTATTGATCGCCAACGTGGTTTTATTACTAATGAATGTTCCGATGGTTCGAGTATTTGTGCGCGTGTTGCAAGTGCCCGCATGGATTCTGTTACCCGGTGTCACGATGATTTCGTTTGTCGGCATTTATTCTTTATCTGGCAGCTATTTCGATCTGATTCTCATGGTTGCATTTGGTGTTCTCGGCTATGTGCTGCGCAAACTCGATGTGCCCACGGTCCCGGTCATTCTGGGCATCCTGCTAGGTGGCCATATGGAAGACGCTCTGAGGCGGGCCATGGTGATTGGCGACGGTAACTTTCTATATCTGTTTTCCTCTCCCATTGCGATCGGCTTCTGGATCGCTGCGGTCGTCGGATTTATTGCTCCTATGTTCCTGCGGGGCATACTTGAAAAACCACAACGGGTGAGTGATTAATTAATCCAGCTGAAGTGTGCACCCATAGTGCCGGGTGCACTGCGTACCGGCTGTGCGGAGTCAACAATGAGCACCGATGGCGTCAGGCTGGATAATCACTATAAACACAAGCGACTTGCCACAATATACGATGATGGTAATGGCTGGAGCGACGACCGGGAGTTTTACCTCTCGCTGGCCGGCACCGAACCACAACGTATCCTTGATATCGGTTGCGGAACCGGCGTCCTTGCCATGCTTACGCAGCGCTTGGTCATCATGTAACGGGGCTTGATCCGGCCGAGAGCATGTTGACAATTGCGAAAGCGAAGGCACAGGGAGACAAAGTCACCTGGGCAAATACTTCTGTGCAGGAGTTTATTTCAGATCAAAAATTCGATCTTATCACTATGACCGGACATGCTTTTCAATGCATGCTGACGCCACATGCCCTGCAACATTGCCTGCAAACGATGCGCCGACAGATTACCCCCGAGGGCAAAATAGTTTTTGAGTCACGCAACCCGTCTATAGACTGGAAGTCTAAATGGCATCACACCAGCTTCACAGAAGGCACAGGGGAAAACGAAGCACTGGTAAACAGAGTCGTCACCGAATACAACGAAACCTGCATCAATTTCATCACCACTTATTCGTTCTCAGATGAAACACTTCATTCCGATAGCATACTGCGTTTTTGGGATCGTGCGGAAGTCACCGAGGCCGCAACAGATGTCGGCCTCAGCGTTAAGGCAGTCCACGGTGACTGGGATCGAAGTCCTTTCAATCCCGATACTTCAGAAGAAATCATATTTGAACTGCAGGCAGAGTAACCTGCCCTGGCAGCCAGTCGCTACTGATTAAACTCCAGTGTACATTCTACATATGACAAACCATCGTTACTCCAGTAACGCCATTCATAGTCTGATACTCGTTCTGCATAACCAGGAAAATCGTTTCCGTACCAGTCTGCATTACTGATGTCACCATTCACAGTTGACCAACCCGCTTCCTGTTCACCATCAATCAGGTAGGTGCCATCGGCCAGAAATCGGAATTCAAAATTATCAGCAAAGTGCGACGGGGTAATATAAGCCACCGGAAATTCCCCACGGAACTGAGTGGTAATGCGACCACAGTTAACCACCTGCCCGTATAACAGCTCTTCCGAGATTAGTAATTTACGCAGTGTAATATCGCCCAGCAACCAGCTATTCGGACCGGCGATCGTTTCTGCCGAAAATATTCTGGTGTTACTAAAATCACTGGCGACACCCGGCTCTAAAGCCGCACCCAATTCAGGCTCTCGGGTCATGCGGTAACTGGAGCGCTGACCAAATAGCGCCAGATAGTAAGCGCCCGCCTGATCTGCTGTAATCTCTATGTTATTGGTACTGCGCGCAACCTGTGGTGAAGACAAGAGCGTAAAATCAGGGTCAAGCAACACATAACGAGTCGAAGGATTAGGATTGCTATCCCCGTCGGTATAACTAAAAGACAGTGAGGTACTTTGACCCTGTCCCAGTGAAACCGAGTAATAATCAACATCGTCAAGACACAGTGATGCGTTTATCTGTCCACCAGTTGGAATCTCACTGGCACTGAATACATCGTCGTTATCTTCAAAACTGTCTTCCGCACAGACAGTGGTATTCTCCACCTGTATCTGAAACGTATTGCTCGCATTATTGCTGTAGTCACGTTCATCTACATAACGAAAAGGCTTCGAGTGATCACTATCAGCGGGCACGCTGTCAAAAGCATTTTGCCAATTGGGATTGACTACTAATCGCGCTAGATAGGTTCCCGATGGCAAGTCTGTCGCCGCACCCCTGGCGGTTAACACTGCCGAGCTGCCAACGTCGTTGTCATCCGCTGCTCTTATGTCAAATAACGGCATCCGATAGGCATCGGCAAAAGTACCAGTCGCCGCCACCTCCAGTGCCAGTGACAGATCGTCAAGAGGCAGGGTGGCACCTTCGGTATCAGTGACACTGAACTGAAAGTTTACGCTTTTTGCATTTGCGCCAGCGGCCTGAGGTAGAGCATTGTTGATGGTGAGATCAAAAGCAGCCTGGGTATCCACAGAACCAATCATTGATAATGACTGTATGTCGCTTTGAGAATCGTCGTTGTTGACAACGATAGAGTTAGCCTCCCCGAGTACAGGCTCTGGCAATCCCAAAGTCCCCCGAACCGAAGTATCTCCCTCTCCACCCCCGCCACAAGCGACGATGGAAGATAGAGTCGCTGCTGTTCCCAGCGCTTTTAATATGTTGTTCACGTGTGCATTACCTTGTGATAAACAGTTTCGTTAGTGATTTACGTATCGACCAAATTGACCTTTTCCTTCCACTTCAACACCGAGTGTCTCGAAAACAATCGTGGCAGGCTCACCGGTCGGGTTATACCAAAGCTCGCTTCCAAGGTGGATACCACCAATCACGTGCTGCTGGTCAGGAAATCGGGGGCCGCGTTTGGCTGGATCGGGGTTATTGTCATTCTCAGTACCATCGATTAAACGCCAGGCCTCATATGCCCGGGCCGACGGCGTATCTGATTCAAATGCACCGGTTAAAAACAGATCGCGAAAATCTGCGGAACGCATCCACTCAGCAATTTCAGTGTAATTAATAGTCACACCATTGCGACCTGCATCGACATCAGTGGCAACCAGACCGATATAAAGAAAGCAGTTATCCAGTTCACCGGTGACACAGCGTGGGATGTGGCCATCACGCGCCCCTTCAATTTTAAAATACACATCAAAGTTGCCACCTTCCTGCAGAGTCAGCGAACCGATCTTGAAACCGCCGGTCCAGGAAGAAGCACGTCCTTCAAAGCGTGGATAGTCAAACCAGATATTGAGGTTCCACACCTCGGTGATATCAGAACTGATACCGTTAATCGTATTCACTAAGTCCGGACTGCCACCGGGCACCAGATCAACATCAGAAACATCATGCCAATAAGAGTCCATAAACAGATTGGCAATGCCTGTACCAGCCTGTTCAGATTGAAGTTCTCCCTTGATTGAGACACGAATATCGTAGTCAAGCTCACCAGCCAGTACAGGTAACCCGGTCTCCTCAGCTACAGTTTCCATTTGATAAACTGGTGAACCGCCGTGTCGCTGCACGGACGGCAATATTGTCTGTAGTGCACCGCACTCGACACCCCAGGACTCAAATCGTCCACCCATGGTGCCAACCACCATCGCAGGGTAGGAACGCACGAAGGTATTTCGTTCGGTTGGAGAATCTTTTCTCGACGTCAGACGATAACTGAGCACCACCGGTTGATCTGCTTGTGACTGTACACAGGGACTTGCCTGTGCGGCTCCTACAGCAGGTACTTCCCATCGAACAAAATCCTGGACCCCATCGTAAAAAATCAGCTTCCAGTTGTTGTTTGCATCTAACTGACGACCGTCGTAAACATTATTGGTATACAGCGCATCAGCCAATTGGAATTTACTAAACGGATCGCTTTCACTGGGGGTGAGAACAGCCACACTGGTAAACCCGCTTGGAAGATCAGATTCATTTTGATCAACCGAACCTGAAGGGTCCGTCTCAATAGCAGCATTGTCACCGCTGTTGGCCTGACTGGGGTCAGATCCGCTGTCAGTGTTATCTTGCGTCGGCGCCTCTGTATCACCAGTGATGGTTTCAGGCCTGTCGCTTTCGCTATCACCGCTTGCATCAGAAGTATCCGTGCTTTCGATAACATCTGAATCATCGGTATTTTCACCACTACCGGCGCTATCGGCAGGATCGATTATAACGACAGTATCGCCTGTAGATGATTCCGTGGAATCAGTTTCTCCAACATTATCCGAACTATTGCCAGTGTCGAAATCGCCCGGACTATCGGTGATATCCGACTCTGACTCACTACCGGATCCATTCGAATCGTCGGTGCTTTCAGGATTGCTATTGTCGTCGGCTCCGTCAGTGCCAACCGGCGACTCCACCAGAGCCCCTTGCGACAAACCACCGGAGCTTTCATCAACGCCCTCTGATTGATCGTCGTCGTTACTACCACCACAGGCGGAAAGCACAATGCAGGAAACTGCAAGTGCCACTCGCAGAGGGTGTGCTGATACATTTTTAAACACTATTACTAACCCAGGCTGATGTTCGCTTCAAGGCAGCAACCATCACTGCCCAAGTAAAAAACAAGACAGTGCAATTTCAGTGCAAACAAAAGGACAGACGGGTCACATAAAACCGGTCAAAACATTGGCCAGCGCGCGAAGACAAGCTCTACAAGAGGTTTCAGAAATGTAAACATTGCTGACAGCCCTATCCCTTCAGCAAGATCTGAGTCAACTTTGTATTATTAGCAAAATAAGCCTGCCGTTATTGACTGGATCAAAGCAAACTGAAACAGGACTTCCTGAACAATGCAGTCTTTCTGGAAAACCATGAGTTATCTTCAGGCAGGCTCGGCACGATCGGATTTTAACGGGGCGGAGACACCACTGAGTTTTCGGGCCGTCGAAATGGGCTCAGATCTTCACGCCGGTATGCCATTTTACGGGGCTGTACCAGAATCAGCGGCAGATATCTAAAAGATTACTGGACCACTTGTGATCCAGTCTACCGAGGACGATAAACGCATTAACGCCATGCGGCTGGATTTCGAATCAGCTCTAATATCTAACAACAAAAACTTTGAACGCCATTTCTACGATGGGATCAGACACGGTTTCACAATACATCGCCCCCCAGATACAACGGGGCTGCGGCCAAACTTGTCTGGGGAACGCACCTCAGGGTTAATTAAATCTGCATTGGCGCAGTAACCGCGTACTACACTGTAGGCTGCATCGGTAACTTCCCGACAGACATACCAGCCATGGCACGCTAGCGAAACAACATCACCGGTACTTTGCATGCACCCAGCATCTGGGTTGTGGTCGATCCAATGATAAGATTTCGTATGCGCGAATGTCCATAAGCTCCCATGACCAGTAAATCAAATTCCTCAGTTTCAACCGTACTGGAAATTACAGTATCCGGCTGGCCGGCTAATACCTGGTAGTCTGCGACGAACCCCGCTTCCCGAAGTATCGCGACGGCACCGCCCAACTGCTTGCGGTGACCGGAAGTTTCGCTGCCCAGGTGTAGCAACAGACATTCAAGTCCACTGAATACCGAGCTTGCAGCAATATGCTCAACCGCTTTCATACTGCTGGCACCACCATCAAAGGCGATCAGAATTTTCTTTATGGGATTAAAAGCACGAGACGCGACCAATATCGGTTTGTTGGTCGACCGAGCCACTCGCTCAAGGTTAGAGCCCAGATGATCCATATCAAAGTTGGACGCCTCGCCACGTTTGCCAATCACAATCAAGTCTGCTTCGACTTCAAATTCGCGCATGGTTTCCACCAACTGACCATTGCGAAGTGTGGTTGTAACGCCGGTCGCACCCAGCTGCTCTACGCGAGCTTTAGCGTCATCTAAAATAGCCCTGCCGCGCTTATTTGCCAGGCGGGCTTTTTGACCGTCCAGCTCTGCCAGCTCTTCAAGTAATGCGGTTCGGGCACCCAATCCAATGCTGCCACTGAGATCGGCATTATTCCCAACTCCGTCACGGCGGCCCAGCACATGCAATAACACCAGCGAAGATTCACCACGGGTTGCCACCCAGCCAGCATGATCACAGACACTTTGAGAATAGCGCGAACCATCTATCAGTGCGACGATTCTCTTCATGTTAATGATCCATCAGGCGTTCAAGCGCCCCGGGTTTATCGTGGATTGCAAGTTTGTCGACAATTGTTTCACTGGCTTCATTCAAACCAATAATCTCCACTTCTGCCCCCTCGCGACGAAATTTTAAAACCACCATATCAAGCGCTGCCACACTGGAGATATCCCAGATATGAGCGTTTGAGACATCAATCACTACTTTCTCAAGCGATTCCTTGAAATCAAACGACGAATTAAAATCTTCTACAGAGGCAAAAAACAGCTGCCCTTCGATCAAATAGGTTCGCTCAGTGCAATCCTCCGTTACCGTTGAGCTTACCCTGAATAACTGAGCGATTTTCCATGCAAAAAAGATCCCTGAGAACAATACACCAACCAGCACCCCGATAGCGAGGTTATGAGTAGCAACAACCACAATCACTGTGGCCAGCATCACAATAGACGAACTTCGCGGGTGTTCACGCAGATGTTTTATTGATGACCAGCTAAAAGTACCAATAGATACCATGATCATAATCGCCACCAGTGCCGCCATCGGAATTTGCTTCACCCAGTCACCCAGAAAAACAATCATCAGTAACAAAAACACACCGGCGCAAAAAGTTGACAACCGCCCACGCCCACCGGATTTCACATTAATAATTGACTGACCAATCATCGCACAGCCCGCCATACCGCCAATAAAGCCTGTTGCCGTATTCGCAATACCCTGACCAATACACTCACGATTCTTGTCACTGCGTGTGTCTGTCAATTCATCAACAATGGAAGCTGTCATCAATGATTCAAGTAAACCCACCGCTGCCACTGCAGCAGAATAAGGCAGGATAATCATCAGGGTTTCAATCGTCAGAGGAATTTGTGGCAGTAAAAAAACGGGCAATGTGGAAGGCAACTCACCCATATCGCCTACCGTGCGCAGATCAAGCCCCAGTCCGATGGTGATCACGGTTAATACAACAATACAAACTAAAGGTGATGGCACAGCATTGGTTACGCGAGGCAGCAAATAGATTATAGCAAGACCAGCCGCAATCATGATGTAAGTCAGCGGTGGTACACCGATTAGCTCAGGGAGTTGCGCCATAAAAATCAGAATCGCCAGTGCATTAACAAACCCTGTCATGACCGACCGCGATACAAACCGCATAACAAAACCAAGCTTTAACAAGCCGGCGATGATCTGAAGTAAACCTGCCAGTATCGTCGCTGCCAGCAGATACTGCAGTCCGTGCTCTTTCACCAGCGTAACCATCAATACTGCTGTCGCAGCGGTGGCGGCAGAGATCATACCCGGACGACCACCGGTGATTGCCACAATTACCGCAATCGAGAATGACGCATACAACCCAACCTTAGGGTCAACACCGGCAATGATGGAGAAGGCTATGGCCTCCGGAATCAATGCGAGCGCCACCACCAGTCCGGCAAGCACATCCGCCCGCACATTACCGAGCCAGTCAATTCGCATCTGAGCAAACATATCAGCCTTCAAGGGTATGCTCCTTTATAGAATTACTAATGGCCTGTAATAGCTTGCTGAAATACAAGACGCACTGAAGGCCAGAGCCACCAACAGAGGTATCGGGGGGAATATTCAAAATTATTATCTTTAAAAGTGATTATTATCAGGCAGGCAACATCAACCCGAAACAAAACCGCAGGTGAAATATCAGCCAGGCTGCTGTCCGGGAATGAGAGTCGTCGCGAGGGCGTACGATTCTAAGTCAGCTATTTCTATCGATTGTGGCGAATAGTCATTAAACTAAAGAGTGGTTTTTTTGACGCAAGTCGCCATACAACTCTTATGCAAAGTATAGCAGAATCTCGGTAATTGCAGCATCTACATAAGGCAATTGCACACCGCGGACCAGAAAATATTGTCCCGGATTTTGATCTCACCACCCTCCACTCGCCTCTCATGCTGGTCCGACTGATGCCCGTAATCACGGGTAAAAACTACTGCTATGGAGCCACACCCCATTCAAGCACCACTCGCAAATTGCGTATCCGGGCGGCACTCATTGCAGAACACGCGTTTCTCAATTTCAGTTGACAGCTAAATGGACATCCTTTCTAATAATGTCCAACTTTTTAAATAAAACTGGACATCATGTTTGGTTGGGACAAGACCAAAGACGCTACGGTGGTGAGCACACTTGCCTCGGCGTTGCGTCGTGATATTTCATTTGGCGTGCTGCCACCAGACCACAAACTGAAAATTGATGATCTGCGGGTCAGGTATGGTGGTTCAAAACACTCTCTGAGAGAAACACTTCGAGTCTTAAGTGCTGAGGGCCTGGTCGAAGCCGTGGCGCAACGCGGGTTTCGAGTCACTTCGGCTACCGATGAAGACCGACACGATATCCTGCTGGTGCGAACAGAAATCGAAAAAGTTGCGCTGCAACGCGCGATGAAACTAGGGGACCTGCAGTGGGAAGGCCGTGTAATCGCCGCCCACCATGCCCTGCAAAAACTAGAGTCTAACCTTAACCAGGAAGTCGATAACCTGATTGCACTTGAGTGGGATGAAGCATGTCGGGTTTTCTCTGCGAGGATCACCGAAGCATGTCAAAGCCCGCGTCTTATTGACTTACAGAGAAAGTATTTTGATCAAAGCCGCCGCTTCAGACTGGCATTACTACGCGAAGGCAGACTGAATTTCAATCGACGCAAAAAACGCCAGCAAGCATTGCTGGAAGCGGTAGTGGCACGTGAAACGAACACGGCACTGTCTCTTCTGCAGGACGATATCAACGACGAATTGCGAATAACATAGCCCTGATTACTCAAACGTGACGAACTCATAAAAACCCGTGAATAACGCACGCAATCATTAACACTGGAAAAACCGGAGGATACAATGCTTAAACTAAACAGACGTCAGGCCCTGGCCCTGATGGGTGCAACCCTCGCCGCTGGCACTCTTCGCTCACCGGCTATCGCTGCAAATAAAAAAATCAAGATTGGTGCACTCAGATTTACATCCCACGCAGCCAGCTTTATAGCGTTTGAGCGTGGCTACTTCGCCGATGCCGGTCTGGATGTTGAGTTTATTTTTTTTCAGGCCGCTCAACCCATGGCGGTTGCAATCGCCAGCGGTGATATTGATTACGCCGTGACCGCGGTATCCGGTGGATTAATCAGTCTGGCACAAAAAGGTGCTATAAAAGTAATCGGCGGTGCCCTCAGTGAAGAAGCAGGCATTGATGGTCAAAAAATACTCGTTTCTGATGCCGCGTTTCAGGCCGGTAAAACTGCACCCAAGGCACTTGATGGCGCCGCCTGGGCGGTGACACAGGCAGGTTCTTCATTCCATTACATGGGATCAAAAATTGCCGCGGCCGAAGGTATTGAACTTAAATTTAAACCGTTACAAAAAGTCGGCGCTATTATCGGTGCATTGAAATCAGGACAGATTGACGCCTGGTCGATAGTCCCTCACATCGCAAAACCGCTGGCAGGTTCAGGGGCAGTGCACATCATTGGTAATGTTGCAGACTACCTGCCTGATTATCAGGTGACCACTGTTTTTACCTCTGCTGAAAATGCTGCCAATAAGCGCGATCAAAGCGAAAGATTTCTCAAGGCCTTCAGCCAGGGGATAGATGACTACGCTGCCGCCATGATCGACAAATCCACTGGTGATGAAGGTATGAATGAAATGGTCGATTTAATTCATAAGTATGTCTATGTTGATCGCCCGCGTGAGAAAGCCGCTCCTTCCATTATTAATGGCACAATGCGAGTGAACAGCAACGCTGCACTAAACCTCACCTCTATTGAAGATCAACTAAAGTGGTTTCAATCGGAGAATCTGGTCGATAGTTCAATCACCATCGATACACTGGTAGATCAAAGCTACGTTGATATTATCGGGGGTTAACACCGGATTAGACACTATATCCATTATGCAAACTGCTACCCGTGATTTTTCACAATCAGCATATCCGGCAATCACCGGATACACATGTATTCACCAGAACGGTAATACATAGATGGATATTCGTCTGGAAAACATAGGTCATGCCTACGACAAGGTCGATGTATTGCAAGACATTACACTGGACATTCCAGATGGCAATATCGTTTGTATTATAGGACCCTCCGGTTGTGGTAAATCGACCTTGCTTCGATTTATAGGCGGACTGGAAAAACCCGATAAGGGCCAGGTGCTTCAGGTAGGCGAACTACCTGAGGCATGCCTTAACCCACTCACTTATATTTTTCAGGACTTCGCACTACTACCGTGGCGAAGCGTCGCAGGCAACGTTTCTCTGGTACTGGAAGATCACGGTATTCGTGGTGCAAAAGCCAGATCTATTATTGATGATGTATTAAACCGCACCCGACTCAGTGACTTCGCCAATGCCCTGCCAAAACAACTTTCCGGCGGAATGAAACAAAGGGTCGCCATTGCACGAGCACTGGCAGTAAACCCTGCGGTTTTGTTGATGGATGAACCGCTGTCGGCGCTCGATAGCCAGACCCGCGAACTGCTGATGGACGATTTAGTAGCACTTTGGACCCGCAAACCATTTACAGCTGTTTACGTCACCCACAATCTGGCCGAGGCAGTACGACTGGGACACACAATTGTGGTGCTCTCAAGACGGCCGGGCAAGATTAGAGAAATCATCAGTATCGATAAACCACTCAGCCAAAGATCATTCGGTGACACAGACCTGGACGATTATCAAAAACAACTGTGGCAATTAATGCGTGATGAAGCGCGCGCAGCAGATGCAGAATTGATCAATGCCTGAGCCCACCAAAGAAGTATTGTTTCGCGGCGGCGGGTTTTCCCCGAAACCCAGGCGCTGGGTGGGCTTTATTGTATTTGTTGCTTTGATTAGCCTGGCAGAATGGGGAACCAGAACTGGCTGGATTTCAGCACTGACTCTTCCCCGCCCCTCAGACGTATTAGAAACCTTCAAAGAACTCTATATCAGCGGACTACTGTTTAAACACTTATTACCATCACTCAGCAGGCTTTTTGTCGGTGCAATTATTGGTGTCACAGTCGGTGTGTGGGTGGGCGTACTGATCGGGCTTTTTTCAACTATTCGCTCCGGCATGGTGCCATTGGTAGCGGCAATATTTCCAATCCCGAAAATAGCGTTACTACCGCTGTTCGTTATCTGGTTTGGTATTGGTGAAGGGTCAAAGTATGCACTGATTGCTTTCGGCACTTTTACCCCAACCGTGGTTGCTACCTATGGTGCGGTGGATAATGTTGATCGCACGTTAATAAGGATGGGGCAAAGTTTCGGACTTTCGTGGTTCTCAATTGTTCGAAAGATAGTACTACCCGGAGCCATGCCGGGCATACTCTCGGGACTGCGTATCAGCCTGGCCATCGCAATCATATTATTGGTCGCCGCAGAAATGCTTGGTGCAGAATATGGCATTGGCGCTTATATCCTCGAAGCCGGGTCACTGTACGATCTGGAGCGCCTGTTTGCCGGCGTAATTATTTTGTCATTACTTGGCGTAATTATGAGCGCAGTGATTGGTTTTTTTGAGCGTCGGCTTTTAGACTGGCGAGTCTAGACCGAGAATGAATGATCTACCGAGAACGTGCCTTGACAGAGCAAATTTATCGGTCATCTAATAGAGCAAGGGCCCTCGCTACGGCACGTTCTCGCTACGCAGAGTTTCATCAAATGAATTTATAACTTTCTGATTTTTCCTGTTCAAACATATTCTGCTACAGATAAAGTGCCATCAGTTAAGCTGAAGCTACGGCAGGGATATCCTGGCTTGAACAGCTACTGCAACTTGGTTAATAGCTTCAATAACTCCTTTGTCTCTGCCTTTGTCAGGGCTTCAACAGTCCGCTTTGTCACTTCCAATGCATCAGGGATAGCTGCAAGAATCACAGCTTCTCCCTTGCGGGTGAGCTTAATAAGCTGCCGCCGTGCATCTTTGGGATCTTTCTTACTCTCAACTAATTTACGCACGCGCAAACGATCGACCACCCCTTTAATGGTAGCTATATCCATCGCTGTCAGTCGACCTAATTCATTTTGTGAGAGCGGCCCAAGCTCCAGTAACTTAGCCATCGCGGCAAACCGCGTTGGTGTCAGATCAGATGGCATTTCACTGGAGAAAATACTAGTGTGCCGCTGACTGACTTTTCTGAGAACATGGCCAATCTGATCTTCCAGAATATACGGTTTTTTTGGTTTCATTGGTTTCATTGGTGGCCGAGTAGTCACCAGACTAGTGCAAGAGTTAGAGTATAGGCAGGCAGGTGAAAACACAATCAGCAGCCTGACACGTTAATTCGTCCTGCACATAGCGCTTGACGCCTCCATATAACTTATTAGTATACTAATGAACAGGTACATCCATTACAGTCACTCGGAGAACAACAAATGCCCGGTAAAGCCAAGCAAAAGTTAGTTGTCACCAACATAGCACAAATCCTGTCGGGCAAACTGGAAGAACCGCTAATTGACGGTAATTGCCTGGTCTGTGAAGATGGAATCATAACCGCCATTGGCAATGAAAAAGAGCTGGATACTTCTCAGGCGACAACCACAGTAAATGCCAATGGAACCTGGCTATCACCCGGCCTGATCGACAGCCACGTACATCCCGTCATTGGCGACTATACGCCCAGACAGCAGCAACTTGGATGGATAGATTCCTGTTTGCACGGAGGGGTGACCACCATGATATCGGCCGGGGAAGTTCATGCCCCGGGGCGCCCCAAAGATATTGTTGGCCTGAAAGCAATGGCCATTGCATCACAACGCTGGTACGAGAATTTCCGCCCGTCCGGTGTGAAAATGCTGGCAGGCGCACCCGTTCTTGAAGAAGGCATGGAAGAACAGGATTTCAAAGACCTTGCTGATGCGGGCGTTAAACTGTTAGGTGAAGTGGGACTGGGGTCGGTCAAAGCCGGTGAGACAGCCGCACAGATGGTAAAATGGGCCCGCAAATACGGCATTCAATCCACTATTCACACAGGTGGTCCATCGATCCCCGGCTCCGGCTTGATCGATAAAGACGTCGTGCTTGAAGCGGATGCAGATATCATTGGGCATATTAACGGTGGTCATACTGCTCTGCCTGATGACCAGATTACCTGCCTGTGCGAAAGTTGCAGCCGCGGTATTGAGATTGTTCACAATGGCAACGAGCGCGCCGGGCTTCTTGCGATGCGTACCGCATTCGAAATCGAACAATCAGAACGGGTGATACTGGGTACAGATTCACCCGCGGGTTCCGGTGTGCAGCCACTGGGCATTTTACGCATGATCGCCATGTTATCGAGTCTTGGTGATGTTCCAGCGGAAATTGCATTTTGCTTTGCCACTGGCAACACCGCACGTATGCGAGAATTAAATACCGGCATTATAGAAGCAGGGAAATCAGCAGACTTTATACTGCTTGATCAAGCCCAGCATGCGCCCGGCAAGGATATGCTTGAGAGTATTCATCAAGGTAATCTACCCGGGATTGGCATGACGGTAATTGACGGAATCATACGCTCACACAGAAGCCGCAATACCCCGCCAGCCACTCGCCTGCCAGAAATTCCCGGTGCTTAATTATCCAGGTTTACTTTTTTGTGAATTAACCTACACGCAGCCTTTATTAAAGAGACTCTATACAGACAGATACTGTTCCTGAATTTCCGGCTGGGCATCCAGTTCTGCAAATGTGCCATCGAAACGTTTTTGACCGCTTTCGATAATAATCGCACGGTCGGCAACCAGTCTGGCGAAATGTAGATTCTGCTCTGACAACACAACAGTTAGTCGTTGCTTTTTTATTCGCATGATAGTTTCAGCCATCTGTTCAACAATAACAGGTGCTATACCTTCGGATGGCTCATCAAGAAGTAAACAGATTGGATTTCCCATCAGTGTCCGCGCGATGGTTAGCATTTGCTGCTCGCCACCGGATAGCGCTTTGCCACGATTATTGCGTCTTTCAGACAAATTCGGGAACAGCTCAAACAGCATATCGACCGACCACTCCGGCACGCCTTCCCGGGGAGGCTGCCGCCCTACTTCGAGGTTTTCAAGGATAGTAAGATCGGTGAAAATTCGTCGTTCTTCCGGCACATATCCCAACCCCATTTTTGCAACTTTATACGGAGGCAAGCCCACTAACTCAGTACCATTAAAGGTCACTGATCCGGAACGCGGACGAACCAACTGCATGATTGACTTCATTGTTGTTGTTTTGCCAGCACCATTGCGGCCCAGAATTGAAACCACTTCGCCGGCGCCAATGGAAAAACCGAGATTTCTAAGGATCTGTGCTTTGCCGTAAAAACTGTCTATCTCACGAACTTCAATCATGATATCGCCTTGTCGTTTTCAAACAGGTTTCCACCACCGAGGTAGACTTCCTGTACGACTGGATTATTTCTAATTTCATCAACTGAGCCGTTCGCAATCAACTGCCCCCTGTTGAGTACTAATATCCGATGGGCGTGACCAAATACTACATCCATATCATGCTCTGTAAATAATACGCTGATGTTTTTTTCCTTAACGATGGCAGCCGTCAATTGCATTACATTCTCGCGTTCTGTTGGCGCCATACCCGCTGTGGGTTCATCCATCAATAGCAGCGAAGGCTTGTGACAAAGAGCGATAGCCAGCTCGAGTCGTTTTAAATCGCCATAAGCCAGAATCGCACAATGCCGCTCTGCCTGACTGGCAAGCCCTACCATGTCCAGATACTGGATGGCCTCGTCCTTATACATTTTATGTGCATAAGGGAACATGGAAAAAACGCGACGTCGGTAAGACATCAACGCCATCTGAACATTTTCAACAACAGTCATTGAAGAATAAGTTCCCGTTATCTGGAAAGTTCGGCCAATACCTTTACGCCAGATTTCCCTCGGGTATTTTCCAACCAGACTTTCACCTTGAAAATAAACCTCCCCTGTGGTCGGTTTCAATTGCCCCATTAGCATATTGAAGCAGGTGCTTTTACCTGCGCCGTTCGGTCCGATCAGGGCAAGCAACTCCCCCTCACCGACCTCAAATTCCACAGAACTAACTGCCTTTAAGCCATGAAAAGACTTGGACAAATTACGTACTTCCAGAATCGGGCTCATGCGTCACCCCGATGATCACGCAATATACCGAATCGTTCCGCCATTTTCCGCAACGTTCCACTGATACCTTCAGGAGCTACAATCACAACAAAAATAATAATTAACCCAAGCGTCAGTCGCCAATATTCAAAACGCGTTAGAAAATCTTTGGCGTACTCAAGTGATGCACCTCCAACAACCGCTCCTGATAACGTTTTAACTCCCCCCAGAAAAATAACAATTAGCGCATCGAATGAGCGCGCTATCTCAAGCTCGGTCGGGAAAACACTACCCTTGGAGAATACAAACAACGCACCGGAAAGCCCGGCCAATGCGCCTGCGAATGTAAAGGCTACCCATTGAACCCGCTTGGTGTTTATACCTGTTGCTTCTGCTTGCCGTGAAGAATCCCGCGATGCACGTAGTGCATAGCCAAACGGTGAATGAGCAACATGCCGGAGTAGCAGAATTCCACCAATCCCGAACACTAATGTGAAGTAATAATAGGGTGTTGTGCCATTCAGCCATGCTGAAGGCCAGATATCTACCAGGCCATCATCCCCACCGGTAAACTCACCCCACTGATAGACCAGCGACCATATCAATTGTGCGAATGCCAGCGTCAGCATGGCAAAATAAACACCGGTGAGTCGCATACATAGCCAGCCAATTATAAAAGCCGCGAAAGCAGCACCGGCCGGGGCAAGTAGAAATGCAATTTCCATTGGCGTCTGCAGATGTGAAACAAGCAGAGCCGCAACATAAGCACCACCACCAAAAAATGCCGCATGTCCAAAGGATACCAGGCCGCCAAGGCCGAGAATAAAATGTAAACTGGCAGCAAACAGGCAAAATATAATCACATCTGCAGTCAATACCTGAGCAAAGCCAGACCCGAACACCGGCAATAGGGCGAGTAACAAAATACCCATAGCAACCAGCAACCTGACTTTAAGACCTGCTGGTTTTATCGGGCGTTCCGGCTCCCCGACCTGGCCGTGTTCGCCCGCCACCTCTTCGCGACCAAACAATCCATAAGGCTTGATCATCAGCACCACCGCCATAACAACAAACATTAGCACCAGTGTGCTCTGCGGAAGATAGGTTACCCCAAAGACGTTTAATATAGAGATCAGCGCAGCCGCTACATAGGCACCTGGCAGAGAACCCATGCCACCAATCACCACAACAACAAAAATAGCCGCGAGAATATTAAAGTCCATTAACAAGTCAGCACCACCTTTGGGAAGCTGTATTGCACCACCCAGACCAGCCAGTGTTGCTCCCAGGAAGAAAACGCCGGTAAACAACCAGGCCTGATTGACACCCAGTGCGCCTACCATTTCCCGGTCCTGCGTTGCCGCACGCACCAGAATACCGACACGCGTCCTGGACACGAGATACCAAAGACCAAATAGAATAAACGGTGTCATTGCGATTAGAGCTAAATCATACTTGGGTACAGGCTCACCCAATATACGCACAATACCTTTTAAACCAGGTGCGCGAGGACCGAGCACATCGTCCGCACCCCAGGTTAGTAATGCTAAATCCTGGATAACCAGAATCACGCCGAATGTAGCAACTAACTGAAATAATTCCGGCGCTTTATAGACGGGCCTCAACACGCATATTTCTACAATCACACCGATAACACCGACCACAAGACCGGCCAGCAGTACTGAAACCCAAAAACCGAACATACCGGGCAATACCTGCATCAGGCTATAGCCAATGAACGCCCCCAGCATATAGAACGAACCATGCGCAAAGTTAACGATCCGGGTGACACCAAAGATCAGTGACAAACCAGACGCCACTAAAAAAAGGGCTGCCGCATTGGCAAGTCCGGTCAATAATTGCGCAACAAACAATCCCACGGCGATCAATTCTTCTTATGTTCTGGAAAGAAATGACCGGATGCCGTTGGCCTCCGGTCACCGTTTTACCACTAGTTGGAAGCTGGTCGTAACTTCTTGACTTCTTCATCAGATGGCAAGTAGTCAGCGCCGTCTTTATAAACCCAATCCACCATGACACCTGCGCCGTCTTTAAGCGCTACCTTACCGACAAAAGCGCCCATCGTAGACTGGTGATCCTGTTCGCGGAACACTATGCCCCCTACCGGAGTTTCGACTTCAAGCCCCTTAAAGGCAGCAATCATGGCGTCTGTATCGGTCGAGCCTGCCTTGGTTATTCCCGCAGCAATCGATTGTGCTGTCATGTATCCGACCAGTGATCCGATCTTCGGGCCTTCTTCAAATTTTTCCTGATAGGCATCAACAAAAGCTTTATTGGATTCATCAGTGAGGTCATACCAGGGGTAACCTGTGACGATCCAGTCCACCGGTGCTTCGTCCTTCAGCGGATCAAGATACTCTGGCTCACCTGTCAGCAATCCGTAAACATTTCGCCCTTCAAACAGACCGCGGGTGGTGCCTTCGCGAACAAACTTGGCCAAATCACCGCCAAAGGTCACGTTGTAGATTGCATCCGGTTTAGCCCGTTCAATGGCCTGTACTTCTGCACCAGCGTCAATCTTGAATAGTGCCGGCCATTGCTCAGTAACAAACGTGACCTCAGGTTTGAGTGCCAGCAGCGCAGTCTTAAAGGCCGCTACCGCATCTTTTCCATACGCATAGTTTGGTGCAATAGTCGCGTATGTCATGGCATCGGTTTTGGCTGCCTCTTCAGCAAGCATTGCCGCCTGCATATAGGTAGATGCGCGCAGCCTGAATGTGTAATCATTGCCTTTAGCCCACACCAATGAGTCGGCCAACGGCTCCGACGCCAGATAAAGATATTTTTTCTCGGCAGCATAGGATGAAATAGCGAGTCCTACATGAGACAAAATAGTACCCGTCAACATTATGGTCTCATCGCGGGTCATAAGCTCACCTGCAATTTTAACCGCTTCACCCGGCTTTCCCTGGTCGTCACGATAAATAAATTCAAGCGGCTTACCCAACACCCCGCCTGAATCGTTTATCTGTTGTAAGGCCAGTTCAATGCCGTTCTTATAGGGATTGGCAAAAGCGGCCATGCGCTTATAGTGGTTTATTTCACCGATTTTAATAGTATCAGCCGCATTAGCGGATATAGAAGTCACACTAAATGCTGCGACCGCCAAAGCCGATGCAATGAGTTTTTGAATTTTCACAAATTCCTCCTGATTAATTGAGACCGGGATTGGCCCTCAAGTATGATGAACAAAGACTGGATCAACTGGATCACCCAGATCGTTAACATTTTCTGCCTCCACAAGTTCACGAATACGCTTGCGATAAACTGTCGGCCCTTTATCGATTGCAATACGTATCGGGCGACGCCGTTGTGGTCTTTTCTCTTCAAGCTGTATGGCCTCTAATATTTCCTTGTCTTCATTAAAGGCCACCTTAAACAGGGTATCCATTGTTTGCGAAACCTGATCATCCCCCACTGCTGTATTTCGCAAATGCATCCATCGGTCAATCGAATAGTCTTCTCCAACCGGGGTGATAAAATGCAGTGCAAAAATACGGAACCCCTGGTCACGCTCGTCCTCAGCAAGTGCCAAAGAAGTATCAGCGCTGCCAAAATCAATGACTGCAGTACACGGCAAATGCAGGTAGTAGTAATGCCAGCGATCTACGTTGCCGGTAAAGGTACCAAACTCTTTGAAAAAACCGATCGGTGATGAGTCCCTAATCCAGCGCCACGCGACTATTACCTCCCCGCTTGTACTTACTTCTACCGGTACATTTTCACTGGAGGCATTGCCAAGGGTCGTGGGGTGAACAAAACTCACATGCGCCGGGTCAACCAGGTTTTCGGCCACATTTAAATAATGAGCCTTCAGGTGTAAAGCCTCACCCTGATGAGCATGCCAGTCAGGACTGCTAAACTCCGGCATCGTAAATACATCATCGGTATTCGCGCTATCCGGGTCGCCCATCCAGATCCACACTATATTGTTGATCTCGTGAATCACATAGGCGGGTACACGTGCAGACTTCGGCACATTTGACTGCCCGGGAATCCGCACGCATTTACCCTCACAGTCGAACGTCATGCCATGGTATCCACATTGAATATCATCACCGATAAGCTTGCCCTTCGAAAGAGGCAACATGCGATGCGGGCAACGATCTTCCAATGCAATCACTTTCGAGCTGGAATTGCGAAACATCACAATATTTTCTTCGAGGATAGTCACGCGGCGAAGCTCACCGTCGAATTCAGATGACCAGCCAGCGACGTACCAGGCATTCTTTACATAATTCATTTTTTCCCTCTTTTTCAGAAAAGAAGCTCTAGCGCAAACCGTCCTCGCCTTTAGCATCCGCAGCCTCTAACCCACCCACCCTGGGCAGTGGCCGACCAGAGTCTGTGACGACTATCGACACCATAATTTCATTGGCGCGCGGTGCATCGTTGATCCGAACCTCCATGCCATCAAAGTGTGACCTTACATAGGCAGCATCCTTGTGCCCCAGCGGCACATCGAGCGGCTGCCCCATGCAACCCATCTTCTTGGAGGATGGCACCAAAGCCGCGCCTTTTTCTACTGTTTGTCGCAGTGGTTTGCCAAGCTTTGGATGCAGAATTGCAGCGGCGTGTTCAAGCTCTCCGTTTTCACCCACCATAGCAGCTTTTCCGTAGCTCTCAGCTTGCTGCGGCTCAATACCCAACGCGGCAACACATCTTTTACCAAGCAGATCGCCAAGTTGCTCACCTATAGTGATTAATGAGTCAAGATCTTCCTGATACTGACCTGCGAACGGATTCTCTATCACAGCTGTTGAAGCGGCACGTCGGGTTGGCGGATCAATTTTTTTCCGCATTTCCAGGTGGGTTTCTTCAACCGTTGTTACAATTTTTCGTATTTTCATCTCAACCCGTCCTCACCTTTGATATCTGTTGCGTTTAGGCCGTCAGCGCGATAATGAACTTGCACATTGGCAATCACCATCGGAACAACCAGCATTTCATTAGCTTTATGAGCATCATTCAAACTTTCTATCGATATCAGGCTTTTTCTCATAATTACTTCAGGCACAGGCTAGCTCCTTATCACGATAATCACTACAAAGTTCTCTTTGATCTATATCAAAGCAAGTCGGGTTAAGTGAAAATGTCTGTGTATTCAGGCAGCCATAAACACCTGCAATTTGCCCGGCATCAATCATGGTTCGAGCAACGCGTTGTCCTGATTCGAGAGCACAGAATGTCTCACTCATGGTTAACCCGCAAACATCGACTGTCACCATCCGATCTCCCAGATCACTATCGGGAGCCAATTCACTGGCTGGTTTGCGTTTAATCTTCGGGTGATTGGGCAAATCTATTGCATTTGCTATTAATGTTGCTGCTGCATCTGCCATCGCCGCTGTGCGCGCAAGAACAGTGACTGAATCTGCAATGCCCAGCGAATGGCTGCGACCACGCCAACCACTAGTGGCTACACCTCGAATGTCATTGTGCTCCAAAACGTTTGCCGTAGAGACCACCGCACCCTCCAAAGGGTTGGCACAAACCCCAACATTTAAACTTTGACCTTTGTTTAAAAATATTGCTATGTCCCCACCATTATTGACATAGGCTCTGGATAAATCCCTGCCTTTGGTCATATCGCTGAGTATATGATCTGCTACCGCACCAGCTACAGCAATCATTGGTGTTACAAATCGATTGACGGAAAATTCTTTTGCAACACTGGCCATGGCATTGGCGACATTGCCTTGAAACAAAGGAGAGTTCGTACCATACGGCTTTCTTAAGCCACTCAGCTCATCTACCAAATCAAATAGCACGGTCTTAAATGAATTTATTGCCTGTTGATAGGCCAGTTCAACTTCAGCCGGTAAACCAAAAGCCTCGATTATCAGATCGATCGGCCCGTGACGTAACTGAATACGCCCGTCATCAAGAGGATTTATCAATGGCGGATCAAGTAAAGACATAGACTATGACTTCTCTCCCGGCCTCTGTCCTGGCCACGGGTTATCGGCATGCGAAGCAACACCAGTCTGTCCTTTCAATACATGATCATTCTGTGGCCCCATGGCTCCCAATAGCGCATCTTCAATTGGAACAATATGATCCATGTGACCACCTAGCGCTTTGTAGTCTGCCAATGACAAGGTGAATTCAATCGGTGCCACCAGAGCCGGAGTTGGCACATAACCAAAAGAGTTTTGCGGCATTCGCGACACATCGGCCATCACTGTAATGCCACCGCCCGGCCAGCGAAAAGTAGGCGCACCACCACAGGTGACACTGGTTAAAGCTTGCTGTACTGAACGGGTCAACCTGACCGGGTTTTCGGTAACACCTGCACGCAATGACCCACCGGCGCCGCCCATGAACAACACCGAGCATAAAGCTGGCTCGCAATTTTCTTCGATTCTTTTTATCGATTGCTGCAACCGCTGTGGCATTTCCAGCTGTACCGGGGTAAGGCTGTCATCAAGTTCATAGTAGGTGAAATGCTCACCAGTGGTCGATACCATTAAAATTGACTGCCCGGGTTTTGCTACCTTCTTATCAAAATCACCCAGGATGGTAAGCGGGTCTTCCAGGTTGGTTCCACCCCAACCGGTACCTGGCTCCGCTACCTGGAAATATCGGCCCGGTGTCGAACGCCTGCCCTTTACTTTTATACCCGTCTTTTGCCAGCCAATGACCTTGCCCGCCTGATGTTCGGACATCACACCGGTTATATGGTCATCCACAACCACGACTTCATCCACGAGTCCTTTCCACTGTGAGGCAAACATGCCTACCGTGGCTGAACCACACCCCACGCGCATTCTGTCCTCAACAACGCCTTCGATAATCGGTGGCTTGTTTGCCTGCACCACGATCTCGGAGCCACCATCTATGGTTAGCTCTACCGCTTCACCATTACACAATTCCATAAGTGATGAGCAGGTCACCCGCCCCTCTTTCTTTCCTCCGCCAGTCAGATGATGGACGCCACCAATAGACAACATTTGAGAGCCATATTCACCAGTGGTTACATGACCTATAGGCTCTCCCCCTGCGCGCACGACACTGCACTCAGCACCTAAATGACGATCGGTATCAATTTTTATCTTCGCTCCGCAATAACTGAAAATACCCTCAGTCACAACGGTGACTATATCGATACCATCAGTGTTACTGGAGACTATAAATGGAGCGGGCTTGTAGTCCGGGTAAGTTGTGCCGGCACCGACAGCAGTGACAAATTTATCTGCCGACGCCAGGGCGCTGCCATCCCAGGAGTTATCGTCCGTTGTCAATGGGACGACCTTGCCTGTATCAAGTCGGGATCGACGCTCAAGAATGGTTAACAGATCAACACGAACAAGTTGCCCGGCCTCATTGGCATAGCGATCGCAGGCACCGGCTCGACCGTCTGCGATGTAACACATGACCGGACAGGCATCGCACCTTATTTTTTCCACGCCGGATGACTTATCGGTCAAGTGATTAGTCTCGGGCCTTTACAACAAACGACAAAACTTCGCAATTTTCAGCCAATCCGACACAACCCATAATCCTTTTTCTCCTGTCAAACACAAGCACCAAATTCGATACACCACCGACCCCAAGGCAGGACCAGCCTTAGGATACATGCCTGGCGGATGGTGGCACAGCTTTACCTGGCACATAGCTACCTGCAGGGGCTGCATATGCGGGACAACTTGAACCCACAGTGCAATTGAGATAATCCGACCTGATTATTCATTAGTGTACTAACGTATCTTGATAGATGTCAATTAGATTAGTTTCAAAATACGCAATTGCCATACTCAAAATTTTTTGTTTGTATGCAAACAAATTTGCCAGCATACTATCACATCCGAAAACCACTGATTGCGCCAGAAAACCAAAATCGCGAGGGACGCTAATGAGACGACAGATTGATATCGATCTAAACAATCGCCAAATCACAGAGACTGACCTTGTCGGCCGCGATATCGTCGATACCGGCCGCTACCTGATAGCAAAAATGCTGCTTGCTTCAGATACCGCCACTATCGATCCACTCGGTCAGGACAATCCTCTCATCTTCTCTGCCGGGCCGTTTGCCGGAACAAATTTCTCCAACGCCAATCGACTAAGCGTAGGTTGTAAAAGCCCGTTAACGGGCGGCATCAAAGAAGCAAACAGCGGCGGCACTTTTGCGTTTGCAATGGGGCAACTGGAAATTTCGCGCCTGGTATTCCACGGCTGCTTCGATCAATGGACCATCATCTATATACCAAAGGAAGGCCCGATCACATACGTCGACGCCACCAATTACCTGGGACTGGGCAACATAGAGTGTGCGCGCAAACTGCATGAACGCTACGGTGTAAAAATCTCGCTGGCATTGTGTGGACCAGTAGGCGAGTATCAGGGTCTGATGGCGGGCATATCTTTTTCAGATACAGACAACCGACCAACAAGACTAGCCGCCCGAGGTGGTGTTGGCGCAGTCATGGGCACAAAAAAAATTAAAGCTGTCGTTATCGAAAAAGATAAAATGCCGTCGTTTAAAGATCGCCGCCAGGTTATGCAGGCCGTTAAAAACTACGGCAAACTGCTTGACCAATCCCCGGCTGTGCAAGCGTTAAAAACAACGGGCACAGCAATGGTGGGAGATTTAACAAACCAGTTAGGCGCGCTACCAGTACGTAACTTTTCAAAGGGGCAAATCACCACCGGAGAAAATACCCCCCTAAAAATGGGGGGCGACTACATTCGCGAGTTAAACTCCGCGCGCGGCGGCGAAATTTCTCACGCCTGCATGCCTGGCTGCCTGATCAAATGCAGCAACGTTTATGCAGACAAGGAGGGACGTGAGCTTGTCTCTCCGCTGGAGTACGAAACCATCGGACTACTAGGCACCAATTGCGGATTGACTGACCCGGATGAGGTGGCAATACTCAATGAGATCGCTAATGATTTAGGGATCGATACCATTGAACTGGGCGCTACCCTGGCTGTATTGATGGAAGCAGGTGAAGCAGAGTTTGGCGACCTGTCATTCATGAAAAAATGCCTTGCTGATCTACGCGAAGGCAATGAACGCGGGCGTTTTCTGGCCAACGGCACCGCTATAGTAGGTGAAACCCTCAACGTCAAACGCATACCTGTCATTAAGCGCCAGGCGATCAGCGCCTACGACCCTCGGATTATTGAAGTAACCGCCATCTCAATGATGGTCACAGCTCAGGGTGCTGATCACACCACTGGTAATGCGCCTTCGTTCAAGACAGATGAATTATCAGTATCTGAAGTCGCATCTGAAAGCTTCCGAATGCAGGTAAACAGCGCACTGGCAGATTCTCTTGGCCTTTGCGTATTCGGCAGATCAGTCACTGATGAAAACCTTGAGCTTATCGCCAATGCGATCAATGATGCACATGGCACCGACATTACACCGGACGCTCTACTCCAGATTGCCACCGATACATTAAAACAAGAATCAGAATTCAACCGACTTGCAGGCTTTAGCGAGCAAGACGACGAACTCCCTGCCTTCTTCGCATCAGAAGCACTGGAACCCAGAGGCAAAAAAGCGCGACTCTTTGCAGCCGAAGTGAATGAGTCCATGCGTAAATTGATATTCAACGTTTAAAACCGACCTTTTAGCGGCCGAGATACAACCCTGCCCTCCGATGCAAAGTACAGTTACTTCTCGGCCACTGCTTTTAGCAACTCATTTTGCTCTTTCAAGCGTAAGTCAATACGCTCCAGTACTGACTGTACTCTTTCGAAATCATCGGTATAAC
>CAZNOB010000013.1:0-10368 GCA_964574535.1 uncultured Granulosicoccaceae bacterium
TTTCAATGGACTGGTACGTGAAAGGTATTGAAGGGTCGCTGCCTAAGTAACGGCCGGCCAGGAGAATTCGCCCCGGCTAGCTGTGCGCTGTTGCGTAACTGAACAGGACATCCCTGGCGGGGGCCTTCATTTTTGAAAGAAGACCAAAAAGAAGCAAAAAATCTTTTTGCGACTAACCTGCCCATCGGGTGCCTGCGGCATTTTGAGAGTGATCGTGCAATCTAAATAAACATTTATTAGATATAAGCCTGCGCGATAGAAGTCTGCGTAGCGAGACCCTGGTAAATGTAAATGGCGCTGAACAACAGCGCCATTTTTTTATCAGCTAATCAAAAATACTTACACTTCTTTCACACCACTGCCGGCCAGCAAGTCAGTCACGAACTCGGGCATTTGCAGCCCTTCCTTAACCTTTGCTTCCAGAGCAGCTTCAGCGGCGAGTACCTGCGACAGTTCGGCTACAACATCATCAACTCGCTGGAACGGAATCACTACCACACCATCCCGATCACCGACGATAATATCTCCACTTTCGATGACGGTATCAGCCAATACTATCGGCAGTCCTGCCGATCCGGGTCCGTTGCGCGCCGGTGAGTTTGGCGTAACACCTGCGGCATAACATGGCAGTCCAATTGCACAGATTCCCGCAATATCGCGTACATAACCATCAGTGACCATCGCAACTACACCACTGTTTTTCGCCATCCCCAGCACCATATCGCCAATAACTGCGGTACTGCTAAAAGCATCGGTTGCTATGACTATGACATCTCCGGCAACAGACAACTCCATGGCACCAAACACCGCCAGATTATCTGCCGGCCCGGCATAACAGGTAACAGCAACACCGCAAAACTCTGCTGCCAATGGATTGATTGGTGTTAAAGCAATTCCGCCACGACCACCCAGACAATCGACAATCGCCCCAGTACCAGCACCCTTAAATTTTTCAAGCTGCTCCACCGATGGTCGATGAAACTTGCGTTTAATAGTCAATACCGGGGGATCATCAATCATTTGGCTACTCTTAAAGTCGCTCCACTAATCCGAGAGCTCAGGCAGAACATATTTATAGCGTTTTATCCAGTATATCGACACACAGGAGCTCTACCGTACGAGACAGTGCAGTCGCCAACGCACCGAAGCCATCCCCTCTTTGCGGTTCGCGATAGTCAAACAAAAAGGTGCCGAGAGCAGCGCCGTCGGACACAGCATACTTGTTCCACACGCCATCAAAAATAACACCACCGCTACCGTCCCCCTGAAAACGGTGAATTTCGATATCTATACGCTGTCGCTTTCTTTTGGATTTGCCATCACTCAACGCACAACGCTCAAGGTACCGTTTGATCGCAACCGCTGGCGGCTCCACCCAGAGATGGTAGTTTGCCAGCTCCAGATTGCCCTCTGTGCCAGCTATAACAATACCCGCTTGTGCCAGATAAGCAGGCGCTGTCACCTGACCAATAACCAATTCGGCATTATTTATCCCAACACTGCCCTGCAACAATTGTTCATCGGACGCAAACGGTTTTATTGTATAGAACTGCTGTACTGGCAGTTGATTCGAAGCGCATCCAATCAACAAAGCCAGCAACATGGCGGTTGTGATTATTTCTGTAAACCGCGCCAGTATTATGCAAGGGTACCGGACAGCAGATCTCATTTAGGAAATTCCACTTTTGGCCCTGCACCACGCGGGATGCGATCAGCAGCTTTAGGCTTTGAGAATATTATCTCATTGGGTTTATTTTTTAGCACATCAACAAGCTGATCAACCGTTTGCAACGTAGTGCGAAGCTGCAGTAAAGAATCTTCCACAGATCCATACAACGGAGCATCGGCCGCATAACCTGTCAGCGCCCTGCCAGCGGTTTGCAAGGTGTTCTGGGTCTCTTTCATGGTTCGCTGCAATTGCAACATTAATCCTTCCAGTGGCAAACCGTTTATCGTATCCAGTGTCGCTCCCAACTTCTCGGTAAGAGCAGTAATACCACCGTCCTGCGAAGGCATGATCAAGCGCCCGTCGTGCTCTTCAATGGCACCGTCTCCAACAGCAGCGAGTGGCTCCAAAGATACATACTGTGCACCTGTGATCAAATTTCCCTGGCGCAACGTGGCACGCAATCCATTCTTTACAGAGCGGGTAATGCCAAGCAAGGTCTTTTCAATATTATCTGCGTTATCTTCTCCCAACAACCGCGCCGGCTCAATACGTAACTCTATGGGCACAGGCGCTACAACATTTTGTGATAACTCCTGAATCCGGGTCCGGTCGATAAGATCAAAACCTATTTTCGCAACGTTACCCACCCGAATTCCCCGGAACTCCACAGGCGCACCTTCAAGCAGGCCCCGCACTGAACCGCTGTACAGCATTGTCAAATTAAACGAATGTTGATACGGAATTTGATCAATTTTTTCACGACTCGAGTACAAATCGAATTCCGTGTTATCTCCTACAGGCTCACCTGGTACAGCGCCGTGCGGCACATCAAATGAAATTCCACCGATCAGTATTGACTCCAACGAACCGGTTGCAAGCTCGATACCACTGGCACTGGACTGAATTTTCACGCCGCTTATATTCCAGAACCTCGACATGGAATTCAGCAGTGTGTGGTAAGGAGCTTCAATAAATACCTGCGCAATCAGCAATTCAGATTCGTAGTCGAAATTTACACCCTCTACCTGTCCAACCCGAAAACCTTTGTACAACACCGGCTGACCAACATGCAAATCACCTCCGTCTCTACTACTTAAACGAACCCGAACTCCCGGTGCCGAAGCAGGAGAAACCGGAGGTTCTTCAGAGCCGATAAAGGATCGGGCCGGATTTTCACTGACCCCTTCACTGAAACTGATGAATGCACCACTCAACAAAGTACCGATACCGGAGATACCACCCGAGCCAATGCGAGGCCGTACCACCCAGAATCGCGTGTCCTCTCGCAACAACGGCAGCACTGAGCGCTCCACAAGTGCACGAACAACTACCGCATCGAGTGAATCATTGAGCGCCACCTCTGTCACTTCTCCAACATCGATACTCAAGTGCCGTAGCTTTGTTTTTCCAGCGACGATGCCTTCTGCACTCTTAAAGTTCAGGACGATTTCCGCACCTCGCTGCTGATAGTCGACATAAATAAAACTTAGCCCGACAATCACTGCAAATATCGGAATCAACCACACTGCAGAAATACGATTACGACGTTTGACAGATGCCGGCAGACGGTCGTTACTCATTTCTTAATCACTCTGTCCCAAATTACCCGCTCATCAAATGCATTGGCCGCCAGCATCGTTGTCACCACCATCGCTGCAAACGATACCAGCGCCAATCCGGGGTAGATTTGCATTACCCCGACCATCTGCACCAGTCCCACCAACATAGCTACTACAAATACATCAACCATAGACCAGGGCCCGGCCATATGCGAGATTCGATACAACAAACTCTGTTTTTTTGCTACTTCCATGGTGATTTCCTTGCGGCTCAGGACAAGCCAGAATAGCGCGAGCAACTTCCAGACGGGAACCACCACACTGGCCATAAAAATCAGCGATGCAATAGGATAGGAACCGTGATGCCACAGAACAATCACTCCATCAATAATTGTGCTTTCCTGGCCGCTACCCAACCTTTGCACTTTCATAATGGGAAACAAATGCGCAGGCACCAGCAGCATAGTCGCAGTCATGGTTAAGGCCAGTGCGCGCTGACTACTTTTTGGTTTTCGCGCGCGAAGTAGCGTACTACATCGACGACAACGTTCAGTGTTAAGTGATTCAAGGTGATTACAGACATGACAGCCCTGCAGACCCAATTCCCATGCATTCCGATGAACTCGATTCATACCGTTGTCGACGCATGGATGCCACTATGGAGGTGTGCTTCAGGGCGAATCCAACGCCACAGTGGAGGTCTGTCAAAATGCCACAACGACACCAGTACCGACACCGAAAACAACATATATGCCCAGAACCCAACGCCAAACGAGAGATCCGCCAGTCCGATCAATTTACTCAGGCTGGCCAATATGCTTATGACAAAAACGTCTACCATGCTCCAATGCCCAAGATGGTGGCTCCATCTTAGTATCACCACGGCAGCCGGAGGCACTGCGATTGCGAAATGATACGGAACGAGCAGATAAATGTTTAGCAACATCAGAATGCTTGGAAAAACAACTGTCAGAAGCAGGAAAACCACAGCGATAACAGGGCGACCATTTTCGACGAGTATCTCTGGAACCTCTATCAATGAGATCTCATGTGTAATTCCGATAGAGCCCAGCGTTAAGAAGGGGTACCGGCAGGCCAGCAACAACATGACCAGAGAGGCCAATGCAGTGGCCAGAGACAACCCTGCGCCACCAAGCGATCGAACGGCAATAGGAGCGCTGCATGTGGGGCATTGTGCCTGTTCACCGGCTTTCAACACTGGAATATCGACAATTGAATCACAGCGCTGACAGGCTATCGGAGTCAGATCTTTTTCATTTGAAGAGTCAATATTCACATATAAGTATTTTAATTTGTCAGCTGGATTATAGATCCATTCAAAAAATTTGCGCCGCAGCTCTCAAGCCTTAAATGAGAACAGGGACTGACAATCACAATTGCCCTGTGTTGTTTACGCCATCATTGCCGGAATAGCCACTCAAAGGCAAGTGCACCTGAAAAGCGCGACAGCAATCTCTCTATAACCTCCATTTACCCTAAAAAGCACCTTACATGGTCGAAAACACACACAGATAGATCACGCAATCGCAAGGATTATCCAAACAGGCGCGCGACTTTCATTAACTCGCCACTACTCATGACAAAACATCAACAAGTCAAAGCGCGCACTATTTCGCGTCCATCTTTAAGCGCCAAAGCCACGCCTTCGGGCAAGGGGTTCCACCCCTCCTCATCCAGCGGAACGGACGCTACCAGTATCGATTGTTGATCACCCAATGACACATGACACCCTTCGACACTCCATTCAGGTTGCTGCTGGCAGGCAACACAGTCACGTATCGATAACCCAGGCGCCTTGGGGTCAGAAAACCCGCCTTCCTCTTCGTACATGCGTCGATGCGCATGTATAAACAGAACTTCACCATCCCCGTACAAAAAATTCGCTGAGCCATGGGTTGCCATCTCACGTGCGAAGTCAGAAAACACAGCAAAACGTTCCTCTACAGTTGGATTTGACTCGTTGCTCTCCCAGACCGGGGTCATGCGCTCCATCAACAAGCAGAATGCGAGTTCCGAATCGGTATCACCTAGAGGCTTATTTTTTAATTGCCGGTGGCTGTGGTTATCGTGCAATCCGTGCAGTGTGCCATTGTGTGCGAAAACATGCGTCTGCCGACCTAATGCGCGTCTGAAAGGGTGCGTATTATGTAAAGCAGGATCGCCAACAGTTGCCAGTCGAACGTGCGCAATGACGCATTGTGATTCGATTGACTGACTGGCAATAAAATCTACCCAGGGGCTATCGCTGGCGGGTTCTGCCTCTTTTACCAGTATTGCGTCACGATCTCTGAAGTAGGCAATGCCCCAGCCAGAATTATTTCGATAGGTCGCCCCGCCATGCAGCGCGAATTCGCGAAGCGAATAAGTAACAGATGCCGGTTTTGAGCTACATACTGCAAACAGTTCGCACATGTACTGACTCCAGAAAGGGATTGTCAATGTAACTGATCAACGGATTCGTTCCATGAGTAACTCTCCTCGCCATGAGTTTCTCTTTTCGACCCGACTTAGTTCGGACAGTTCTGTGACGCAAAAAGTTTCCGCCAGGGACTGAGTGTACGAAAATAACGAGGTCGAGTTGGCTTGTAGTCCCTATAAATCTGAACTTTACAAAAGAAGCCGGAACGCAATTTAACACCGCCCCGAATGATCTCAATTTACTGCCAATCCAGAAGCAAGTGCTCTTGCCGCCATCCTGGCCTGCGCGGCAGAAGTCTGCGTAGCGAGAACGTGCCATGGTGAGGGCGTTTTTTGATCAATTGAGGAGCATAGTGGTTCCGTTGTCCCAAAAGCGATCGATTATTACTATCACCTTTGGCGCACCGTCAGGCCGCGTTCGCAGTAGCAGAGGTTATGCAGCGCAGACTTTCATCCAACAAATGCATAATAGTCTGGCTATTAGTGTTGAGATATTTTCGGCAACATATAAAAGTAGTCCAGTAAGTACAAGCAGACGAAAAACGCAAAGCGCTTGCTCTTGATCTACCCGCGTTTAATCAGTTTGAAGAGAGATCGCGCAAGTGGGTCGGCGCGCAATGGATGGCGCAAAAAGCGCTGTCAGCCATGGATGGCTGCAAGCGCTATCCACTTGCACGATCTCTCTCAAAACGCCGCAAGCGCCCGAAGGGCTGAGTAGTCGCAAAAGACTTTTTGCTTCCGATTTTGGTCTTTTCAAAAATGAAGGCCTCCCGGCAAGGATGCCTTGTTAGCTGTGCGACAGCGCTCCGCACGCCGGGGCGGGTTATCCTGGCTATGCGCTAAATCCGGACCAGCACTGGTTTATTGAACTGTCGGTGTTATTCCACGGTACTTATCGCGTTTCCAACACTTTACGATTCAGCTGAATATACTGTCACTATTCTATCTATAAAACTTATGAGGTACATGACAATGAAATTTAGAATTGCAATGATATTAGCATCTCTAATTTTAATGACTGGATGCGGCAGTTTCTACCACAAGCAGCAAACCTACTACGTTAAAGAAACTACGGAAAAAGCAAATAAACTACCGCAGCCACGCCTGATGGCACAAATAGTTCCATCCACCGAAAGCTCTGGTATCCCGCTAATATATCATTCGAGAAAATGGCATGGACCGTACACTCTACGTTTGCATGCAAACCCAACAAAAACTGAATGTACTTACTACTTGCTGCATTCGTTTAATGTAAGACTGGAAGGCAGCCTGGTCAACGAAAAAACATTTACAACTCCGTTAAAGCTTAATCCCTGCGAAGACAATATCAGGAACACCAAAAACCACACACTTTACTCTCATAGCCTGGGAGACTCACTGGCTTTTGAAGAAGGCAAAATGGTTCAACTGGAAGTCGTCTATAGTCAAGCCGACTCACCCGACATAAGAACACTTCTAATGAATGGAGTCGGTGAAGAAAAACAACGAAGGTCATCACTATGGAGTGCCTATATGGGAATCTAGCAGTGTTCAGTGGCTACTGTTTTCGTCGGTGTTCTGGAACTCGAACATTCTGCACACAAGACTGGCGGAGTTTACAGCGGTTCTTTCTTCGAAGGCATTTTCAGCATGCCGGCGGCCACCGCAAACACTGGCAACAACACCAGCGCCAGAGTCAGTGAGAAGTAGCACATTGGTACCCCGGCCTCACTGACCGGACAGGTACCACGCCCCATAACTTCAAGCGTTGATCCGGTTAAGGCCATCGCAAACACAGGCACCCAACCAATGACAAAGAGCCACACAAGGCGGCGCGGGGCAATTGCCGCCGCCAATCCCATAAGTGCATAACACAAAAACACCAGGTAACATGCCGGGAGCGGTCCAATTTTCGGACAAGCATCTTCACCATTCCATTCAGCCAGTACCACAGGACTGAAATTAACCAGTACAAATAGTGATATCAGTACAATCAGCCCGCGGAATACCAGCTGAAGTGCTTGAATCACTTACCGTCAACCACCACAGTCTCATCACGGTAGCTACCCGGAAGCACCAGGTTAGAACCATCGAGGTATTTCACCTCAATTGAGGTGGCTTGTTGAGCTCCCAACCCGGCGATGATCATATTTGAAGAATCTGAAGCGAGCCCCTCGCCCGAAACATAAGGTTTATAGAGTACGGTTCCATCTTCAAGCGTAATTTCAACCATTGCACCAATGGAACTGATATCACGCGGCATTTTAACTTTGAGATAACCGTTACCACCTGCAACACCCTTACTAAGATATGCCTGTGATTTACCGGCAACATTAATGTGGACAATATCCGCTGCACCATCACCGTTGAAATCAGCTGTCACTGGCGTAATCGAATATCGTTTGTTCACCACGCCGGCTTCAGCACCCACCTCTGCAAATTCATTGTCCTCTGTCTGGATAAACAACCTGCCTGGCAACCGCATAAACGGAATTTTGTGGAATGGTGCGCTGACAAAATTCTGCGCTACCACAGCATCTTCACGGCCATCCAGATTTAGATCTTCAAACACCAATCCCCAGCCAAATTCGTAGTCAGCAATCTTTGCCGGTACAGCCTTGTCTTCAAAGCTGCCATCACCCTTGTTATTCAATAAAATCCATTTCCAATGGTGCTGCTGATCCTCGGTAAGATCACCGGCAACCATGAAATGTGGTGGTGTCGAGCCCACATTCGAAAACATGAAATCCACATAACCGTTGTTATCGTAATCACCAATAGCGATCCCCATCGGGTATGAATACACAGACGAATTCGGGTTGGGCAGATCAGAAAAATTACCACTACCGTCGTTAACCCAGGTCTTTACCTGTCCGGTATCATGTGCAACAACCAGGTCAAGATCACCGTCTTTTTCAAAATCAATAAATGCACTCTGAAAAGTGTTGTGCTTATACAAAAGCCCTCTGGCTTCAGTTTCATTGCTAAAATTACGGTTGTCACCAGTGTTGATCAGCAGCGCACTGGTGCCACCATAACCGTCTCTGAATACGTTCAGCCCCTCTACCAGGTCATTACGAATATAGCCAGAGACAAACATATCAAAGTGGCCGTCATTGTTTAGATCGGCTACGGCTACAGACAAGGGCGTGGTATCGGATTCCATTGGTGTCGTTAACAGCACTCCGGACAACGTACCCCCGTTGTTCTCATACAACCAGACACCGCCAGGCCGGGTTACGATGAGATCTTCATCTCCGTCTTTATCCGCATCAAGCGCCAGTGCACCCAGGGTGGACGACGTATCAGATGCTTTGGTAACACCCGCCGCATCAGCAATGCGAGTGAAACTTCCGCCACTGAACCTGTACATAACATCTGCCTGCTGATGGCCGCCACCGATAAACAGCTCCTGCACGCCGTCACCGTCAAGATCAATTGCAGCACTGGCAGTAAACGGCAGCGATGTGGCGTCTTTATGGCTCTGGCTGTGGTCCAGCTCTACGGTATTGTAGGTCGGAATAGCGAGGCCTGCAGTAGCCACCTCATAATCTATTTTTGCATCCCGAGTGGTGTAGATCCACATAGCGGAAAACATCATTATCATCATGACAATAATAATTTTTAACATACGGCTGACAATTCTCAAGAGGACTCCTCATTAAAATCAGTTATGCG
The DNA here is from genome assembly GCA_964574535.1 of uncultured Granulosicoccaceae bacterium. Lineage (GTDB taxonomy): Bacteria > Pseudomonadota > Gammaproteobacteria > Granulosicoccales > Granulosicoccaceae. Next base: position 9,325 of record CAZNOB010000013.1, read on the forward strand.
AAAAGCAAAAAAACTCGAAAAAAGAAACAAAATAAAGAACGCAATATTCAGTGCAATAGGCATCATGTATTTACCCACAGATGGAGCAATCACGTAGACAAGGAAACTCAGCAGAATCAATACAATCGGGTTAAGCAACGCGCACCACCGTGGATATCGTGTTTTTCCGGTTAGAATCAACCAGATAAAAATAACCGAAAATACCAGCGCCGCAATTCTAATAACGGTTAACAAGGTTTCATAGCGAACATCGTAAAGGGCCAGTTCTGTACCGGCAGGATCAGCGCCCACAGTATTTACAATCAAAGATGCTGTCGCTCGCGATCCTATCCAGACAACACCGACTATGAAACCATAGGCCATCGCCAAATAGGCAATTAACGCTGCAGCGCGATTCGCGGGCCGTAACATCTGGTAAAGATGCCAGCACCCGACAATATATAACGGTGCACCAAGCACGCCAATGAAGTGTCCTGTGGTGGCTTGCTCTACCGAAACGCCCTTGAAAAACTCAAAGCCCTCGCCGTAGCGAGCGAGATCATCAAAGTGCAGCAGAAATTCACCGATGCCAACCAGAGTTGCCGCAAGCAACCCAACCAGTCCGGCAGCTACAATAGTATTTTTTTTAACAGTCAAATTATGCGACTCGACAATCTGTGTTAGTTCAGCATTTTCATCTGGAAGGATCGAGCGCCGACAAATCATTCACGCCCGTCCAATCTAAACGCCTCACGCACTTAAAAGGATACAAATCAAATCCTGAGGGTGGCAGCAACTCGCTTAGTTCAGACGCTTCCAGTCACGAGCTGAGTAGATGCGAAACATTACGCAGAAGCTCCCGAAAACCTTTTTTATAACCATCCAGACAATAGCAGTTAGTTCGCTTTTTGCCTGGACCCGGCAGATTATTTTTTACTGCCAAAAAGTCATTAATTAGACCCTGACTGTGTACTTATTCTTCCCCAAGCAGAGCTCTTCGAGAAGGTCGAGCTTCAAACGCAGCGACTTCGCGACCATTTTCTTAACAATCTCTGCGACTTACGA
>CAZNOB010000013.1:10468-17551 GCA_964574535.1 uncultured Granulosicoccaceae bacterium
GCTTCAAACGCAGCGACTTCGCGACCATTTTCTTAACAATCTCTGCGACTTACGACTGTGTTACCTCAGAAGGTGTGGCAAATCCGTTTCGAGCAGACAAAAAAAAGGCGGCGGGTAAACCCGCCGCCTGCATACAACTTCACTTTCACAAGCTATCGACGCAAAATAATCTCAACCCGTCGATTCTTCTCACGCCCTTCAGAGGTTTCGTTACTCGCAATTGGCTGCGTTTCACCAAACCCGCGAGCTGAAAGTTTCTCAGACTCGATCGTGGCATTTGCATTCAGATAACGAACTGCGGCGGCAGCTCTGGCTGTTGAAAGCTCCCAGTTTGTCGGGTATTTCTGTCGCAGTGCCGCGCCGATACCTTGTGAATCTGTATGGCCTTCAACGTCTACCCGCCAATCAGGATACTGAGAAACAATTGAACCGACGGTAGCCAGAATATCATTGCCCTGTGGACTTAACGATGCACTGCCCACACCGTATAGATCTCCTGATCCCAGTACAATTGAAACGGCGCTATCATCTTCAATGGAATCTACGGTCGCAGTTGTCAGACCCGCTGCATCAATACTCTGCTGTATCTGCGACCGGACCGCCAGCGTGGCATCTCTATCCGCTTGCGCTGCTTCAGCTGCAGTGTCTATCTGCTTTTGCAGTGCATGGCCTGAATCAGTTAAAGAACCAATCTCTTTACCAGCATCCAGCAACCTGGCTTCAAACAACTCAATAGCCTGGTGAGCATCATCACGTTCTGTCATCAGAACCGCATTAGCCTCCTTCAGGTCAGTGACGGTTGCAGAAAGATCACCATTCGCCGATTGCTCATTCTGTAGTGAATCCCGCAATGATGCAAGCTCACCATTAAGCTCTTCAATCATCCCGAGTGAATCATCGCGCTCTTGAGTCAACGCCACTTTAGTGGACTCCAATGCTTCAACCTGAGCCTTTAATTCGCTAGCAGTAGTTGCTTCTTTATCGAGTGAGGCCTGCATTGTTGTTGCCTGCTGCTTCATCTCGTCGATCATCGTCTGCGCGTTTTGCTTTTCATCGTTGAGTGCCGTAAGCATTGAGTTGGCCTCCTCAATTTTAGCGAGTGCTGCATCACGCTGCTGTTCCAGCGACCCGATTTCACTGCCAAGCGTAGTTCGTGCAGACTCAAGCTCGGCCTGAACAGTGTCACGCTCACCCTGCATAGTGGCAAGCGCATCGTCATGGGCCGCCTGTGCAGAGGCAAGATCACCCTCAAGCCGAACCACATCTTTTTGCAATTGCGCAACTTCGGACTCTAGCTGCGTTACCTGCCCGCTCGCTTCATCACGTGCGCCGGTCATTAGGCCTAACTGTTGCTGCAAGCCACTGAACGACTCGTTCAATAAACCCAACTTATTCGCAGATTCAATATCTGACGCCCTGGCTGATTCAAGCTCACTGCCTAATTCGGCGATCTGCTCATTAAGCAGAACTGTCTCGTTTATTGCAGCATCTTTCTCTGCTATCAACTCTTCAACACGGGCAGCCAATGCATCACGCTTATTAAGAAGCTCATCACGCTCAGTCGTAACGGATGCGGCGTCTGCGCGCACTATTTCAAGTTCGCCGGTAGTAGTTGCCAAAGACTCTTGCGTGGCAGCGAGCTCAGCTTTCGCTTCATCAACACTGGCCACGGTAGTTTCAAGCTCACCATTGAGCGCAGCTATTTGCTGCTCAAGTTTTGCTGCCTCTTCCAGCGCGCTGGCGTTGGCTTCCTGCGCTGTTGCCAATTCACCTTCAAGTGTAACTATCTTATCGCTCAGACTATTCACTTCACCGTCGCGAAGAGCCAGCGTGTTCACTGCTTCATCACGCAACCCAAGCATACCCGCCAACTGCTCTTGCAGATCCGCTGAACCTGCAGACAGGCGATTCACATCGCTCTCACGGCCTGCCCTCTCAGCATTCAGCGCTTCCGAAGTCGTATCAATTTGGCTTTGCAGTTCGGTTCGCAACTTCGCTGCATTCGCAAGCTGAGCCTGTTTTTCTTCAAGTTCAGCGGTTGCCACTTCAATTTGAGTTTGCAAATCAGCATTAGCGGCTGTTAGATCAGCGTTCTGACCCTGCAGATCTTCCAGTTGCGACGTGAGCCTGGTACGCAAATCTGCGGCACCACCTAAAAGACGCTCCATCTCCGCCATTTTTGGGGTGGTACTCTCCAGTTGGTTCTGCAGGTCTGTATTTGCCAGTTGGAATTTCTCACTTTGAGCTTCGACTTCTTCTTTTTCAGCTGTCAATCGGGTACGCATTTCTGCCGCACCGTCTAACAAGCGCTGCATTTCAGCCATCTTCGGCGCGTTGTTTTCAATCTCACTTTGAAGCTCGGTGACAGCCACCTGCGCTGCTTCAAGCTCTCCCTGAAGTCGGGCACTTTCTGCTTGCGCTGCCTGCTGTTCTGCAAGCGTTTCATCAAGCTTGATCTGTAACTGAGCTGCGCTATCCACAGAGGAATCGCGCTCTGTAGTCACACTGGCCAACAGACCTTGCAACTCACTGGTTTCGACAGGCAGGTTTCGCGCTTCCTCCAGCTCAGCAGTTACTTGCTGTACCCGCCCATCCAATTCAACTGATACCGCTTTCGCTTTCTCAACTTCAGCTTTGGCATCAGCTACTTCGCCTTCAAGCGTCACAATATTCGTCCTGGCTGCTTCAAGCTCACCGTTCAGGCTTTCCGCTTTAGCGGCAAGCTCTGCCCCGGCAGCTTTGGCGGAGTCGTACTCACCCTGGAGGGTAGCCAATTCACCCTTAGCCAAATCGACTTCTTTTCGAACGCCGTCGATCTCAAGCTGCATTTTATTTTCTTGTTCGGCGACTATCCTTTTGCCTGCCATATTGCCGCAGTTATTCAAACCTGCAAGCGTCAGCCCGCCCATAAGGGCAAACGGCAATGCGTAACGAAACATCCACGAAAAATCGCCACCATCCTCCATTGTGGAAGTAGCAGCTCCACCGCCTGCAACACTTGCCGCCTGTCGTTGTGCTAACGGTACGCGATTGATATCGCCCTCACCTAAAAATATTTGCCCAATTCCATCCGGGTTATCAAGCACAGCGCCTTTTGCTATCTGGCGCTTGAGTACGCCCATCACGCCGGGTGTCACATAACCCAGCATATTTTCAGCATCAGTTTGTGAAAGATTTGAAGATGACTGCAGTGCCTTCACCATCTTGTCTTTATTTTCGGACCCGACAAGACCCGACAATCGATTGTTATTTTCAGTAAAGACTTCGCGCGCGTCACGGCTTTCAAACAAGGTGGCAGGATTGTCGACTACACTCTCGTCGCAATAACGAACCGCCTCGTATAACACTTCGCGACCATCCGCATCACCGGCGACATTGGAAAATCCATCCAGCACTGCAGCAATAGAATCATCGATACCGGAGTTGAGACTTTCAGGCTTTCGGTTCAGAAGGCCACCGAGATGAGCTTTGGCAGTATCACTAAACTGATCACGGACTAAATTTACTAAATTAATATTCATTACCGTTATTGACGAAACGCTTCGTCAGAATCTCCGTTATTTACTTAGCCATTGAGTCTAAAACTTTACTTCCGAGATTTTTCGGATCAGAGGTAAATCGATGTAAATTCCAAGGGGAATGAGAGTGATTCGGTCTTACTATCACCGTAATAATACCGACTCTCTGTTTAAAACTGCCTTACTGCAATTAGCCCGGAGATACGTGTCGTAACTCTGCCAGGCCGACATCAACCACTTAATTCATATTAACATTATAGAATAGCGTCATTAACTGGAATGCAACTGACTAATACAACCAATGGATTGCGCCACCCGTCCACTGCAGAAAAATTATTGAACCTCAGCTGCGCGCTCTCGCCATTTCTAATCAAGCCGCGCAGTTACAGATTGATGAGGCTCGATCAAAGCCGGAGTTCTACTGGCAGTCTCACTTTGCAAACTAAATCGATAACTGCGAATTTTAGCCAACAAGGTTTCCAGTGTCTCTTTCTCAAGCAGCGAATCCGGCTCCTGATCATCGTTAGCTGCAAAACCAGCCCCGTACGGAAGACAGGCAGGCAGCGCTTGAAACTGATACCTGTGCGCGGCTACCGCCATCCAGTCCGACAACGCCTGCAATGTCTTACCGCGATAAGCGGGACCATCATGCATTAAAACAATCGAGCCATCGGAGCTCTGATCAAGAATGTCGTAGATAGCTGATGTTTGTATCAGTGAATCCCAATCCCGGGTATCGGCAGACCAGCCGATTGCTACCATGCCGAGCTCTAAAGCAATCGAATTCACGCGGCTATCGGTCGCACCAAATGGTGGTCGAAAACAGGTTAATGGCGGACCACCAGCATCTGTCACCGCCTTACCTGCCGCCTTTAATTCTTTAACGATCTCTATGGAGCTACTGTCGACCAGGTGCACATGAGTATGGGTGTGATTACCAATAGCATGACCACCATAAAGAATTTCTGGAATCTTGGAGGGCACTTTGCGCGCACGCTGCCCGGTAACAAAGAATGTCGCCTTGGCATCATACCTTGCCAACAGCTCAAGGATATCGGCTGTCACGCTATCCGCGGACGGACCATCATCAAATGTGAGGTATACGATGGGCCGGGTATCCGGCTCAGCTGCCACTGCAAATGACAAAAAACTCACTGCCGCTGTACAAACGGCAAACATGCTAGCGAAAGAATAAGTATGCAATCGGCTTCTCTTTTGTTCAAAAACTAATCAGCGCGTGCGAACGCCAGTGTTACTTCTCGAACAAGAAATCAGCGTATCGAGTTTGTAATTTTAGCACTCATGAAACACTAAGAGACAGCAATCAAAGGACCAATATTGCGATTTAAATTTAATAAAAAGCCCGAATGACTCAAATATGAAACATAGCGACTCAAATTTGATATCGATATTTTGACGCTAATTAGAAAAAGGATCGACATGACTCGATAAACAAATAAAACGTAAAGCGTTTGCAACTACTCTTTAACTAGCTGGCCTGAGACAACGGTTTATTGACGCGATCAATCGCTTCCTGAATCATTCTGCGTGCTGTCGCACTATCGCGCCATCCATCAATCTTCACCCATTTTCCAGGCTCCAGATCTTTATAGTGTTCAAAGAAATGCTGAATCTGATGACGGGTAATTTCTGGCAAATCGATATAGTTTCGGATCGTCTCATAACGCTTGGAGATACTGTCAGCCGGCACTGCGATAATTTTCTCGTCCTGCCCGCCATCATCTTCCATCACCAGGACACCAACCGGGCGGCAATTCATAACAGCGCCCGGTACGATTGGACGCGTATTGCAAATCAGCACATCAATAGGGTCACCATCATCAGACAAAGTATGCGGCACAAAACCATAATTCCCCGGATAACGCATCGGAGTGTAGAGAAACCGATCGACTATCAACGCACCTGAACTTTTATCGAGCTCATACTTAATCGGCTCACCGCCAATAGGCACCTCGATAATTACATTTATATCTTCGGGCGGGTTTTTACCGCTGGGGATTGCATCGATCTTCAATTTGCTGGCTCTTATAAGCGAATGCGCAGTAATCACCCCGCAAAAAACGGGCACAGATGACTGCAGGTAAAACAATAGTAATTATTAACCCGATTTATGACTTACGGCAGGGCACCGCGTGGTGACAGCATATTAACGCCATTGGCCTGACAATTCATTCAATTGAAAAGGCCTTTCATCATTATTTACGCAATAGTGCTATGCAAGGGGTCAATCACACCCCGGGTTTTAAAATTGCGGTGACACCAACTCCACACGAGCGGTAGTACGGGTACGGTTTCACCTGAACGCTGCCCGACACCAAAAAACTACATTGACAAAGTTCATCTGACTTACCTCTCGAGAGACGCATCAAAACTGTCGTCCAGTGGTGGGCGCAAGCCATTTAAAATATGATTAGTGCGAGCGGCTGTAGACACTATCCTCAACAACTCTGCATGCTCTTTGTCTGTCATGCCGCGCGCTTTAGCGGCAGCAGTGTGTGAGTGAACACAGTAATCACACGAATTTGCGATAGAGACAGCCGCATAGATCATTTCCTTGGTTTTAAAATCAATCGTTGTGGGCTGAGCCATTACCGTTTTTACATCATGCCACATCTCTTCCAGCAATCGCGGATCAAACGCCAGATAACGCCAAACATTATTTATAAATTCACTGCCACGGGTAGCACGAATATCATCAAAAACGGCTTTAACCCGCGGATCAGATTCGGGGTCTTGCGGTGGCTTTACAGTGGACATGTTTTCTCCTGAACGTTGTCATCACTATGATACGAAGGTGAATAATCAGAGTAAATTCTGACCGTAACAGGTGAATTCTAACCTGCGTTTCAAGTTGAGTGCGCCAGCAGGTAGAATGAAATTCCCCAACTAAAAAACTAATAATTAATATGCACGAATTACATGGAAAAGCAGCCATTGTCACCGGTGCCAGCCGCGGGATAGGCGCGGCCACGGCCGCAGAACTCGCAAGTGTCGGCGTTTCGGTAATTCTGGCGGCGAGGTCCGAATCAGACATTAACCATAACGCACAAATGATTCGCGAGGCCGGTGGTCAGGCAGAAGCCGTCACTTGCGATGTCAGCAAATACAAAGATGTTCAGGCACTGATTTCTCTCTGCGAATCTACTTTTGGGCGCCTGGATATCCTGATCAACAATGCCGGCGTCATCGAACCGATCGGGCATCTGGCCACCTCTGATCCAGAGATCTGGTCACAAGCCACTGACATTAACTTCAAGGGTGTTTACCACGGACTGCGTGCTGCCTTGCCTCTCATGCAATCGCAACAACACGGCACTATCATCAATATAGGATCGGGGGCTGCGCATAGTCCGCTGGAAGGATGGAGCCACTACTGTGCAGCAAAGGCCGCAGCGGCCATGCTCACACAATGCGCTCACAAGGAAGTAGCAGAAACCGGTGTTCGAGTGATTGGCCTCAGCCCCGGCACGGTCGCTACCGAAATGCAGGTACTGATTAAAGCATCGGGTATTAATCCGGTCAGTCAGATGAATGAATCTGATCA
>CAZNOB010000013.1:17651-57006 GCA_964574535.1 uncultured Granulosicoccaceae bacterium
TACTGATTAAAGCATCGGGTATTAATCCGGTCAGTCAGATGAATGAATCTGATCATATTGACCCCGCCTGGCCAGCAAAAGCAATCGCCTGGCTATGCACTCAAGACGCCGCACAGTTCAGCGGTCAGGAAGTCTCGCTTCGTGACGAAACCATCCGCCGATCAATTGGACTCTAGGAGCCAGCCCTTCGGATGCGGTGCGGCATTTTGAGAGTGATCGTGCAAGTGGACCGCGCAAACAGCCATCCATGGTTCATAGGTGCTGTTTTTTCCAACCCACTGGTCACCGTTACTCCACAAAAAAAGGCGATACATAAAAGTATCGCCTTTTCTAAATGCCCTGGTGCTTCGGGATTGCTGCAACCCCGAATTCACTGACTGTTCAATTGTCTAGCTGTAAAGAACCGGCACACCCAGCTTTTGATGGATTGCATTACTGGTCTGCTGATCGATATTGATCGCTTTAGCCAACTTGTCCAGATACTGAGCTTCCTGCTGGCTATCAAGGTCAATAGCGAGTAATGACATCAGGTAAACCTGCTGCTCCATTCCTGCAGGAACACTCTTCACAAACGAATCAAAGTCCATTGGAGAGGCCATCTCTGTGCGAATAAAGTTTGCCTCTTCAGCTGAAATATCTCCAAGCTGACCTGTGATTTTTTCCTGCTCTGCGGCGTCAATCTGACCGTCTGCCTTTGCAGCGTTCAACATTGCCCGCAAACACACCTCTGCTTTCTGCTCTGCTGACGGCTCTGGTGGTTGCTCATTACCAGCCAGCGCTGAATTAAATAAATCACCAAAACCTCCGGCCTGACCTTGCGGCTGAGCTTGCTGACCCTGTTGCTGTGCACCGCCGAGCGACTCAAGCAATCCACCCAAACCACCACTTTGTTGTCCTTGTTGTCCTTGTTGCTGACCACCGCCCAATGCGCTGCCCAGTAAATCACCCAGTCCACCACTACCCGGCTGTCCCGCAGTTTGTCCCTGCTGACCAAGTTTACCCAGCATATCGCCCAGCCCACCGCCTGCACCACCACCCGCGCCACCGGCCAGGTTACCAAGTAAGCCACCCAGACCACCACCGGCTCCGCCACCTCTTAAAGCGCCACTCACGCCTTTCGCGACCATTGCACCAACGGCGACCTTTGCCAATGTTCCAACCAAACTCATATTTTTGTTCCTCTAAATAAACGGATATGCATAAACGGATTTGCGGAAAAGCCCGACCACTAACTAGGTATGGTGACCGAGCCTCGAATACAACGCAAGTAATGTAAGACATTGTATCGGGTTATAGCAGATTGCCAGGTACTCAGAGCGGAGAATATTCTGTCTGAGAAATGGGCAGCAAGACACACCATCGACTATAAACCTGCCAACTGAGGTAGTCACTAACCCGATTCCTTTCAGCATTTTGTCTGTAAACAGCAGATTCTGCTCACATCACTGAGAGACCTGAGCAATTTACCCATTCAGTTCGTATTATTGACCATATGACGCACCAGGCTCTGATGACAATCCGGCTTCAGTGTATTCTGACAATCCGCACCAACGCCGCGACCAACAGAATATTCGATGATAAACGACTCTTTTGAAAAATCATTTACCCGGCAGGAACCCATTCCCGAAAGCGGGATTCAACGCGCTGTTGAAATAATGCGCAGCGGCAAATTGCATCGCTATAACGTCGACGAAGGAGAAACCGCCGAAGCGGCACTTCTGGAACGCGAGTTTGCTGATTACCTGGGCACTGACTACTGTGTAGCCTGCGCCTCCGGCGGCTATGCCATGCATGTTGCGCTGAAAGCAGCAGGACTCAAGGCCGGTGATGCAGTGCTCACCAACGCATTCACACTCGCGCCCGTCCCGGGTGCCATCAACAACGCGGGCGGCATACCGGTACTGGTTGAAATTGATGAAAACTATTGCGTTGATCTGAATCACCTTGAATCCATGATGGAATCAAGCAACAGTCAGTTTTTCATGATTTCACATATGCGCGGCCACCTTGCCGATATGGAAGCCATCGTGCAATTATGTAATCAGCACAACGTGATTCTGATCGAGGATTGTGCACATACCATGGGGGCCCGCTGGAACGGAAAAGCAGCGGGTACTTTCGGCACAGTGGCGTGTTTTAGCACACAGACATATAAACACATCAATAGTGGTGAAGGTGGGTTACTGACCACCAATGACCCGCAGATTATCGCAAGAGCCATTATGCACTCGGGCTCATATATGTTGTATGACCGCCATGGTACTGTGCCAGAACAATCTACGTTTGATGACATCCGCCTCGACACACCAAACTACAGTGGCAGACTGGACAACTTGCGCGCCGCGATTCTCCGATCACAGTTACCGCTACTGAAAAATAATTGCGAAAGATGGAATGCTTTATATCAGGCAGCAGAATCCGGTTTGAAAAAGATCAACAGCATCGAACTATCACACCGACCCAAGTCAGAATACTATGTCGGCAGCTCAATTCAATTCCGCCCTTCCAGCTTACAAACACCAGAACAAATCACAGATTTTGTTTCACGATGCATGAAACGTGGCGTTGAACTGAAATGGTTTGGCAGCAAAGATCCTAAAGGATTCACCAGTCGCTATGATAGCTGGCGTTACCTGGGAGATGCCCCCGTACTTGAAAACACCTTAAAAATTCTCTCAAACACCCTGGACATGCGAATACCTCTTACTTTTGACTTAAGCGATATGGAAATCATCACTGATATTATTGCAAGCGAACTCAACGCCACCACAGGTTAATTCCGTGATTGCCCTGTATTTAACAACCGAACGCAGACACTGGTGGCGCGATCACCTGCAGTCACTGCTACCGAATATCGACTGCAAACTGTGGGATGAAATTACCGATCCCAAAGCCGTACGCTATGCAGTCGTCTGGCGCCCACCCAGCGGCTGGCTGGCCAGCTTCCCTAACCTGCAGTGTATCGTTTCGATCGGTGCGGGCATTGATCATGTACTTGAAGACAAGCAGCTGCCAGCAAACATTCCAGTCATCAGAACCACCGGTGACGAACTTACCTTGCGGATGCGTGAATACATCTGTCTGCACGTCCTGCGCCTACACCGCAATTTAATGAAACTCACACAGGCTCAACAAACGAAACAATGGCAACCAGTCATCACCCCACCGGCTAATCAACGGCGTGTCGGTATAATGGGTCTGGGAAAACTCGGCAGCGATGCGGCGATCAGCCTGTCGCAAATTGGTTTCCGTGTCAGTGGCTGGTCAATTCGAAAACACATACTGCCGACTATCCAGACCTACACCCAACAAGAACTGACCGCCTTTCTTGCATCGGCGGACATATTAATTTGCCTTCTGCCGCTGACAGACACCACTCGCAATATACTGAACGCGCAACTCTTCGCACAACTTCCCGACGGCGCAAGCATTATCAACGCGGCCAGGGGTGAGCATCTGGTAGAACAGGATTTACTGACCGCACTCGATACCGGTAAGCTTGCCTATGCAACACTTGATGTATTTCGCACCGAACCACTACCAAGCGATCACCCTTTCTGGGATCATGAAAAAATACTGGTCACACCTCATGTTGCATCACTGATTGATCCGAAATCAGGAGGCAGCGAAATTGCTAAAAACCTGCAGGCGTTTATCAATGGCGAGCGCCCAAAAGACCTCACTGACCCGACACTTGGTTACTAGCCTGGATTATTCATAAGACGACAAGTAAATATTAGCGAAATACTATGTATGCAGTTCCAAACCATTTTTTGAGCGCCTTTTTCAAAATAGCAGTGTGTCTATTCGATGCCAGAAGAAAACCTGGCGTCACATCTCGGCCCATCCTCCTCGGCAGGTGGCGGGCCACGTTTCTCAGACGATTGGCCGACCATAATCCAGACCAGGCAACCTGCGCGGTAGAAACACTGCTACCGCCAAAGCGCCTTTGGGTATGTTTTTGCGAATAGTATTACTTAGAAACAAAAATATTCGGCTACATTGAACGAACGAACAGGTTCGGGCTTTACCGATTTAATTCCTTACCACCTAACTGTTCTTAGTGCTCGGGATTACGAACCATTTCCACAGAGAAAGCACCACCAACTGGTTGCGATGGATCATTTGCGCCAAACAACTCACCCGAGTCCGGATTGCGGCTCACCCCGGAAGGGCAGGCATATAACTTGGGATATACAAGCAACTGGGCACGCTCAACCGCATGTGTTTTTCCCAGTTGTTCAATCACTGCATCCCCCAGGCGCGGGTCAGCACGTACTGTCCCGTGCTCCGAGACATCCAGCCTCGGGTGATTAATGGCATGTTCCAGCGTAAGATTAAAGTCCAGCATCAGCGCTGCCACCTGGGTTGTACAAGGCATAATGAAATTAGCACCAGATGCGCCCAAAGCGAATAAAGATTCATTATCACGCGTTGCTATTGTTGGACACATATTACTGGCATTAATGCGTTTATTTCCAGCCATGCTGGTGGGATAGCCAGGGCGCGGATCAAAATAAGACACCGAGTTATTCATCAGTATACCGGTCTGCGGTAATACCACGCACGAACCGAAACGACTAAGCAGTGTGTAAGTCAGCGCAACCATATTCCCGTCACTGTCCACACAGGATAAATGACTCGTACATCCCCCAACCTCTGTTGCACGCCCTATACGTGCGTTGTGACTACGCCAGGCTTTATTCAACCCTGTCGCATAAACGTGCCAGCTATTCGGCCCCGGCTGTTCAGTTAAACTCAGGCTGGCTTCAATATGTGCCAGGGTTTCGATCAAACGTGGTCCGCCGCTGGTGGGTCCTGCGGTATGCAGTTGAACACCGCGATGTAACCCCTGCAAGGACTCACTTTCAATCACCCGGTAATCTGCAAAGTCCTGTTGATCTATTTTACTGCCACCCGCCTGCAGATCAGCCACCATCTTTTCAGACAACTCACCGTGATAAAAAACATCAGGGCCTTGTTCAGCAATACACCTTAATGTACTTCCCAACGGATCAAGATATAAACGCTGTTCAGGTTGTGGTGGCACACCTTCCGGTAAATAACAGGCTCTGGCTGCAGTATCCTGTTGTAAATAGCGAGCTGCCAATGCTATTTGCAAAGTCGTAAACCAATTACCCTCAAGCCCCTTCTCTGCCAACGCAATGGCTGGCTTAAGCACGGTGTCGAGCCCTAACTTTCCATCTCGAGCCAACGCAGTGGTCAAACCTTTTACCGCGCCGGGTACAGCAATAGACCGATAACCAACCGTATTCAAATCATTGATGACTCCCGGAAACCCCATGATGCTATCTGGCACTGTTGCATCCAACGGATAGTCATCTGTACTGATACTGCCCGGCAATACCCCCTGAAAATCATAAACGCGTGCACTGGCTGCTCTGGCATCCCACACAACCATATAACCACTGCCACCCAAGCCGCACATCCAGGGTTCTACACATCCCAGTGCGAACGCGGTTGCAACCGCGGCATCTACTGCATTGCCACCACTGGCCAGTATGGATGCACCTGCCTGTGCTGCAACAGTATGCTGTGCTGCTACAACACCTTCACGGGAGAAAACTGCTTTCTTATTGACTTGCCAGTGCTCTATGGATTCAAACATTTTATTCGCCCGGCGGTGTGTTCAAAGGAATTGCTATAACCGCTCAATAACAAGCGACTGTGATGTAACGGGCAACAGATGGGAATGAGCACGGTATTTTCCGCTTTCGGTTTTTAACTGCACCTGATAGGAGCCAACCGCGTCAAGTTCATAGGCATAAGATAAATTTACAGTGACTGTTTTTTTCTCGCCAGCAGCAATATGGATGTAGTCAGATGCAGCCGGCGCAGCCCGCTTCACTATTCGCCCCACATAGGGCAACGCACTGCCGTTATATATCACCTCAAAGCTATCCGCAGACAAAACGGACTCTAAAGGGGTGGCCCATGGCAGAACCGTGAAGGTCTCGCTTGAGTAATTGGCAATAGAAAATAGTACTTGTAAATCTTCGCTTCTGCCCACAGATGCTTTCATCGCTGCCAGGCTCACTACAACACTATCTTTACCGGGAACATCCGACTGCTTACTTGCTACAGGCAGCGTGTCAGCCACACAACCCGACAGAAAACAGCCAAATACAGCCAGACATTGTCTCAGGGCCTGCAACATCAGTAATATTGCTGTGCACTGCTCTTTAATTTGGATATCAGTAGAATAATACGCCGTCCCGGCATCAAAAATAGCAAGAGCCAACTCACCGTGCCACCGCCCTGATCATCGGCTGGTTCCTCACCACTGTTACCACCAGTGCCGTCCTGCAGTGCAACCGTAGCCGATTCCGTTGCGGATTGAGATTCAGTATCATCGGAAGGGTCGGGTAGTTTCATAATCAGAGCCTCCGGATCAAGCAGCTGCGCGACTAAGCTGAATTCCGTGTCGGTGTATCCACGCACTTCAATATAGGCGGTGACCAGTGGATCATGGCGACATGAATCAAGATTGTTTTGTGTCAATGATCGGCATACAACGTTTTCCAATGCAGCCGTTTCATAAATATATAAATCTGCATCACCACTAATACTGGACAGCTCAATATAATCGGCACCGTTGATTTTGTAAAAAGAACTTTGCCCACCAGCTAACTGACCGGACTCTGCATTAGCAATCACAATTTCAGTGAACTCGAGAGAATTCGATATTTCGATCGCTGGCGTATTTTCAGCAAAGTATTCGTAGCTATCCGCATTAAATACCGCCAGATCAGGATCTGAAACTGCCAGTCGCGCGGCACCTATCTGCCCATACTGATGATCATCAGTATTACTCACAACAGCAAAGTGAGACAACTCATGAATGATAGTGCCTGACCTGGAGTCAGTACCCTTGAGTGATGCTGCCCAGAAATTCGGGCAGGTGTAAATTCGATAAGGTCGATTGCGAAACACATAGGCAAACAGGGAAGTATCAGCGCAACTGCAGTCGAATCCCACGGTTTGTGTAGCAAGCACATCGGTAGTCGCCTCAAAAGTGTTCAGTACTTTCGCGTATCGCTCTGACGAATATTCCCCGAACCAGTGTCTAAAGCGTGGAGAAATTAAACGTTCATCTCCTTGTAAACCAGCGAGTCCCTCACGGGCGACCAAAGCGATATCTTCGGAAGCTTGCAGAGCAACCCCCAACTCGATTTGCTGCTGCGCTGAGCATGAATAAAAATTCGCGGGCAATACCGCACGCGTCTCAAGCCCTGGTACAAGCTCAACTGTAACCGGTTCAGACGACAGCGTCTGGTGCTGATCAATAGCACGGCCCTTGAAATTACTGCTTATCTTTCGGGCAGATCTCGTGGCGCTGGTCTCTAAATGAAAGGATCCGGTGAATTCAACCGTATACTGACCCCGAATTGAAATCTCGTAGTACATCGACAACGGCAGCACTACCTGGTAGCTCTCACCCGCTGCAAGCGTTAGATAGTCTCCGCGACTAACCGCTGCTCGCTTCACCAGTCGCCCCTGATATGGCAGCCTCTTATCCGCTGACCCATTCTTTAGATAAATGGTGAATAGATCCGCGGACAGCACGTCTTCAAATGGCGTATCCCATTTGAGGATCGATACGGGATCTTCACTGGTATTAGTCAGAGTCACTTCCAGCAAATCACCACCGGCCGGTTCTGCAAATATCCTGAGCGGTCCGTCACTGGCGAAACCAACACGCCCGCCCAACAACAGACCCAGGAGTACCATTACTCTGACTACGCCAGCAGTGCTTAACATCGCGCCTGGCCCGATACATTAGTAATATTCAAAATGTATCACTCCTAAAGTGATTGAGGTGGCATACCAGCAAAAACAGTGAATTGTCGGGGCATATAATTTGCTCCCTACAGCAGATGCCTGCGCGCCTTCTCCAATATTTTAGCCCAAAATCTACCACCGGGTCTGCCCTGATAACTCTAATAAGCCGCTCTGTTCTGGTGCTGGGTTTGTCGATTTCCGCGCACATTAGCGGCTGGTCCGAAACCTCAATTCCATATCACGACCTGCTGGTCAGTGTTCCACTGTCTCGCGCCGACCAAGCACAGTCCGGCACAATACACCAGTCGAACGCCCAACCAGCACTCCCAAACCACAAAAACACAAAACAATTATCTGTCGCCAGGCTACCGGCAGCCGCAGAACCTCTGCCGAACGACCCCTTCGCTCCGGATCAATGGAATTTTATGACGCCGGACCAGTTTGCCGGCGCAGCCAATATTTTTAACCCTCCCGACCACAATCGCAATCTGTCACGTGTCGTGGTCGCGGTTGTGGACTCCGGAATGCTGCTCGATCACGAAGATTACCTCGCCCTGCCGGGCTACGATTTCGTGCATGACCCGGATATCAGCAACGATGGCGATGGTCGCGACAATGACCCCACGGATCCGGGAGACTGGGTTAGCACTGCCGATTTGCTTGAGCGCCGGGTGTCAGAGAATTGCCAGCCTACGCCCAGTAAATGGCATGGCACAGCAATCGCCGGAATTATCGGTGCTGAATCGGGAAACAATCTTGGTGTTGCCGGAGGCTCCGATTTCGTATCCCTGCTGCCAGTGCGTGTCACCGGAAAATGCGGCGGTTATGTCAATGATCTGATTGACGGCATTCGATGGGCCGCCGGCTTGTCCGTTTCAGGCGCACCTGATAATCCTTACCCGGCCAGAATCATTAATCTTAGTGTGGGATTCCCCGGGCAATGCAGTCATCGACTACAGACCGCCTTAGATGATGCTGTTAAAGCCGGCGCAATCCTGGTCACCGCTTCTACCAATAACGGTGTATCCCTGGATACCAATCCTTACTCGCCTGCGACCTGCGACAACGTCTTGTCGATTGGCGCAACATTGCGCAACGGCGAACAGGCAGAATACAGCTCATACGGATCAAACGTATTTTTACTCAGCCCGGGCGGCAGTGCCAGAGATGGAATTGTCACCACAGATAACCGCGGTCGCTCCGAAGCAGATCCGGCCAGTAGTTATGGTTACCACTTCGGCACCAGCATGGCAGCAGCACATGTCAGCGCCGCACTGGCCACTCTGTTGACTATCGATCCGAGTCTCAGCAATCAGAGCCTGGCAAAGATACTTAGTGTATCAGCCACACCTCATACCACTGATACCAGATGCAATTCCAGTCTATGCGGCCATGGTCTGCTAAATACTAATCGCGCGATACAAAGCCTGCTTAACCCGGAACCGCAAAACGACAACCCGGCATATTTAATTCAGAATCAATCCGCCGCACCTGGCATCGCCGCAGTGCAAAGCGCAGAAGCGCCTTCTGCCGGTTCAACCCATCCGGCAATCCTGTTCCTTCTGTTGTTATTGACATGCAAAAATAGAATTCTTACCAGGTTGTCTCGAGTCTTAAGCTAGCAAGCCGCCATCGACGATCATCGTTTGTCCTGTCATGTAACTTGCGCTCAACGCCAGAAACAAAATGCACTCTGCATATTCCTCCGGCAACCCGGAGCGGGCAAGCGGTATGTTGTCTGCCACGTCGAAGTCTGTCGTTTCAAAGCGGCACATCCAGCCTGACTCCACTAGCCCTGGTGCAATTGCATTGACTCTCACTGCAGGAGCCAGCGCACGCGACCATTCTCGGGTCAATGCAACCAATGCTGCTTTAGTTGCACAATAGGCTGAACTTGATCCGCCGCCACCGAATGCAGAGACCGATGCAGTATTGACGATAGAGCCTTTCGTATGGCGCAGCGCACACGCCGCCGCTTTAGTACACCGGTAGGGCCCAAGCAGATTGACATTAAGCAGCTGGTTCCAGAACCCTTCACCCTGTTGATCAAAGTCTGAAGGAGGGATCGGACTTGTTGTGGCTGGTGTACCTGCATTATTTATAAGACTATCAATGCCGCCCATTGCAGCAATGGCGTCACCCATCAGTATATCCACACTATTCGGATCACCAACATCCCCCGCTGCGCTAATAACATTAAACCCCTCTGCCCTTAAAGCACCAACTGTCTCAGTAAGCTTCTTGCCCGGCAAATCGTTAATCGCGACAGTCGCACCGTTTCGCAAAAAAGCCTTTACCGTTGCCAGTCCAATTCCGGATGCTCCGCCGGTGACTAACACCTTATGATTTTCGAGGGAATATTTTGCTTGCATAGCGAACTCCGGCGTGGTGAAAATGCAAAGGCACTGTAACGCGTTAGAACATCAATATAAACCGCGGGCCAGCTCGCATAATCTACTAGGCTATTGAGGGATTATCACTCTCTGTACCCATGAGAAATACCAGAGAACTCTGTCAAAAACCGGAGTTGCCAATGGTTGTTACTTAACATGAACTTTCATGTACTTTCTACCAAGACTGCAGGGACAAAATTTTTCAGTGTCAGTGTCCGAATTGCAGTAGCGCACTATCATAACGCCCGGCCCGTATTGCCAGTCACCTGAATTAACATCCGGAGTCAACTAAACGAGAGATAACAATCACGGCTGACTCATGCCATAGCCGGAATTCAGTTTCATCTATATACTCGATGATAAAAGCCTGTCCGAACACAAGGGTGGCAGCGAGGAGGTTCTGCCGCGCAAATTCCCGGACAACACACGTTTAAAAGAACCCCATGTGGAGGAGTAAGAGTGAAAGATCTGACCCCGGAGCGCGATACGCTCGACCCGATAGAAATTGCCTCCCGAGACGAAATCACTGCCCTGCAACTGGAACGGTTGCAATGGTCACTAAACCATGCGTACAACAATGTCCACCATTACAAGAAAAGTTTTGACGCAGTAGGTGTTCACCCTTCCGATCTAACATCGCTTTCTGATCTGGCCGGATTTCCATTTACGGTCAAGTCAGACCTGCGTGATAACTACCCGTTTGGTATGTTCGCTGTACCGCGTGAAAAACTCAGCCGAATCCACGCATCATCCGGCACTACCGGCAAACCCACAGTGGTGGGTTACACTAAAACGGATATAGACAACTGGGCTGCACTGGTTGCCCGATCGATGCGTGCGTCAGGCACACGAACCGGCGATATGGTACATGTTGCCTACGGCTACGGATTGTTTACCGGTGGCCTGGGTGCACACTATGGTGCAGAAAAACTTGGTTGTAGTGTGGTACCGGTTTCCGGCGGCATGACCGAAAGACAAGTCACACTCATACAGGATTTCAAGCCCTCTACCATTATGGTCACCCCCAGTTATTTATTGTCTGTACTCGACGCTTTCAGGGCACAGGGCATTGATCCACGTGACTCCTCACTTGAAGTCGGTATTTTCGGCGCAGAACCATGGACCAATGCCATGCGTGAAGAAATAGAACAGGCATTTGATATGCATGCGGTTGATATTTACGGCTTGTCAGAAGTGATGGGGCCAGGTGTTGCAAACGAATGTGTTGAGACAAAAGACGGCCCAACCATCTGGGAGGACCACTTCTACCCCGAGGTAATTAATCCCGAGACAGGCGAACTGGTAGACGAAGGCGAACAGGGGGAATTGGTTTTCACCTCTCTTACAAAGGAGGCGTTTCCTATCATTCGCTACAGAACACGCGACCTCACACGATTACTACCTGGCACGGCACGCAGTATGCGACGGATGGAAAAAATCACCGGCCGCAGCGATGACATGATCATTCTGCGTGGTGTTAATGTGTTCCCCACCCAGATTGAAGAACAACTGATGCGTATAGCCAGCCTGGCACCTCATTTTCAAATAGAACTAACCCGTGATGATCGGCTTGATGTAATGACCGTCCACACCGAAGCGTCAAACCCTGATGCCAGCGATACAGACAAACAACAATCAGCAAAACAACTGAGTGATTTTATCAAACAGTCAATCGGAATCTCTGCTCAGGTCAAAGTAGCCGAGTCGGGTGCCATCGCACGCAGCCAGGGAAAGGCAGTCCGCACTATTGATAACCGTCCTAAGGACTAATTGTCTATTTCTCAAGACTCACAACCATAAAGACTGAAAGTTATGACAACAACATATAACACCGGAATCGTCGGTCTTGGCTCTATGGGCTTTGGCATGGCAACCAGCCTGGTAAAGGCTGGTATAGACACCTGGGGTTTCGATATCAATCAGGATCAGCTGGCAAATTTTGAACAAAATGGCGGAAAAACCGGCAAACTGCTTGAAATTGCACCCACACTTGATTGCCTTATATTAGTTGTGGTGAATGCCGCTCAAACGGAAAGCATATTAATGCAACCGAACTTACTGGCCACACTCAAAGAAGGCGCTGTGGTGGTCTCTTGCGCCACAGTACCGCCAGAGTTTGCTAAAACGATGGAAGCCAACTGTCACAACGAAGGATTACATTATCTTGATGCGCCAATATCCGGCGGCTCTGTGAAAGCAGCTGCCGGAAAAATCACGGTACTTGCTGCCGGTACGCGAAACGCTTTCAACACCGCACAACCAGCCCTTGATGCGATGGCAGAGAAAGTTTTTAACCTCGGAAATCAGGCAGGTCCCGGCTCTGCACTCAAAGCGGTTAATCAGTTGCTGGCCGGTGTGCATATTGCCGCTGCCGCAGAGGCAATCACCTTTGGCCTGAGCCAGGGTGTTGATGCCAAAACCACCGTAGACGTTATATCTCAATGCGCTGGCACCAGCTGGATGTTTGAAAATCGCGGCCCACATATTGTCGAAGGAGATTACACGCCACACAGTGCAGTTGATATCTTCGTCAAGGACCTGGGAATTGTTTGCGATATCGGCCACGCCAGTAAATTTGCACTGCCGCTTTCTGCCGCGGCGCTACAACAATTTATCGCCGCAGCCGGCTCAGGCCTTGGCGGGGAAGATGACTCCGCAGTGGCCAAAGTATACGCACGCAATGGTGGTGTCACCCTGCCCTGATATCACTGGCTCTATTGCAGACTTTAATCAGGATATGGAAACACTGATCAGAAAAACATGATCAGCGCCCTCCAGACTCGACGTCGATCGAATTTATTACCCGAGAGAACTGGAGTCTGTTCACTGCATGCAGGCCTTGAAAAATGGCATCAACCTGCCAATTGATAAAGTCAATGACCTGGATGACGGGGCGACAGCCTGCGGTTAAAACCCCGGTTGCCCGACGGACAACCAGGGCTGCTAATGAAAAAAGCAAGCTGAAAGTCCACACATTTAAATCCGCACCCTGTCAGCAATGACTTTACCGTATACTTTGAACCAGAAGAATTCATCTCATCGGTAAACACTATGGCGCGCAGCAGAAAACGAAAACCCAGACGTGAGAAACCTGCTGACAGCAGAATCCCTCAACTGGAGCGCACTGTGCTTCGCAATCGCTTCAGCCCTATTGAAGCACTGTCGGAAGAACAATTGGAAGTCATTCACGATGCATCATTATCACTTCTGGAAGACCACGGTATTGAAGTCATGGGTGATCAGGCTCTGGACCTCTTCCGCACTGCAGGGGCCGATGTTGACAACGATGGCATAGTGCGTATGGATCGTGGCCTGGTACTGGAAACCATCAGCACGGCGCCCGAGACCTTCACGCTAACACCCCGTAACACTGAAAACACCGTATACGCTGGTGGCAATGTTATTAATTTTGGTCTGGTGTCCGGCCCGCCCAATGTTCACGACTGTATAGCTGGACGCCGGGCAGGCAATATCGAGGACTATCGAAAAATTATCAGCCTGGGACAATATTTTAATTGCATAACTGTTTTTGGTAATCAGGCAGTCGCGCCCACAGATTTACCGGCAAACACCAGACATCTTGATACCACACGCGAAAGTCTGACGTTAACCGACAAAGTATTCTCTGCCACTGGTATAGGTGCCGGTCGTGCCAGAGACTCCGTAGAACTATGTGCCATCGCACTGGGTAAAACGATTGAAGAACTAGTCGACTACCCGACAGTGATGACCAACATTAATGTCAATTCACCACGCAAGCTTGATGACTCTATGGCTTATGGTGCAATGCAAATGGCCATGATGGGACAGGCGGTTATTGTCACTCCGTTTACTTTAATGGGTGCTATGACACCCAGCACTATGGCCGGCGCTCTCGCCCAGCAAAATGCAGAAGCATTGCTTGGCATTGCTCTGGTCCAGCTAACAAGGGCCGGCGCGCCTGTTGTCTACGGCGGGTTTACCTCAAATGTGGATATGCGATCCGGCGCCCCTGCTTTTGGCACTCCCGAAAACGCACTGGCAAATATTGCAGGCGGTCAGCTGGCCAGAAAATATAAGCTGCCCTATCGTACCAGCGCATGCAATGCGTCCAACACCGTTGACGCTCAGGCAACTTACGAAACCCAAATGGCCTTATGGGGCTCAACCATGGGACACGGAAACTTTATTTACCATGCAGCGGGTTGGCTGGAAGGCGGCCTGGTTGCATCGTTTGAAAAAATCATTCTGGATTGCGAAATGCTACAACACATGAGCTACATGCTCAGGCCGCTCGACATCAATCTAAAAGAAATAGGTATGGAAGCCATGCAGCAAGTCGGCCCTGGCGGCCATTTTTTCGGCTGCGATCATACCATGGAAAGATTTCAGACTGCTTTCTATCAACCTTTTCTAAGTGACTGGCAGAATCACGAAAACTGGCAAATGGCCGGTGCTAAAGATTCAACCACCCGTGCCACTGAAATATGGCAGAAAGTTCTCAATGAATTTACCCCTCCGGAAACCGATCCGGCCATCAGTGAAGCTATGGATGCTTATATTGCAAAGCGCAGGGAAAAGCTGGGTAAAAACGAACCAGAGCTTGAGCCGCTTCCTCTGTAATAACGCGAATTGACTGGAAAATTAACCTCTGTTCTCGCAAATAATCTACTTGTCTACAGCAAAACTTTATAAAAGAAAATCTGTTTTCCGACCATAGCTGTCATACAGCTTACGTGCAGTGTAATTGTTATCCTGAGTTAACCAGCGCACATTCTCAATACCGTGAATGCGTGCAAATTCAAACACATGATCTATTAACGCACGGCCTGCCCCGTTACCTCTGATCTGTGGATCAACATACAAACCACTTAGGTAACAAACCATACTGCCACTAAGTGATCGGTGCATTAATTGGTACTGTGTAAAACCAACAATCTTTCTATCACTATCTTCAGCAACCGCACGCCAGAAGTCACTGCCTGAATCAAAGATCCACTCCCATACGGCATCTAGTGAAACTCTGTGGCATCTGCACTGGATAAAAATCTGCATAGGCAGAAAAATTCTCTTGCTATTCGGCACGATCATTTTCAATAAGCGCTCTGACGAAGATAGTATTTTTGCTGACTGGCATTTGAAAGACCTCTGCGCTGTGACAGAGAAACATTTTAAGCTAATATGCCACAGTCTTCGTTGGGATAACCACTGGCAGAAATATCATGACCGCGATCAAAACATCCACGGCAAGAAAAAACAACAAATACAGCGAAGCCGAGTGGTCACTAAGAGTTGATCTGGCAGCAGCGTTTCGACTGACTGCGAGTTTTAACTGGCACGAAGCTGTCGCCAATCATTTCAGCGCTGCCATTTCAGATGATGGAAAAACATTTTTACTCAACCCTCGGTGGAAACATTTCTCAACCATCTGTGCCAGTGATTTACTGTTGTTAAATGCAGATGATTCGCAAGTGATGGAACAAGTAGATGCCCCTGACCCTTCGGCCTGGTGCATCCACGGCAGCGTACATGCACAAGTACCACATGCCAGAGTCCTGTTACATTGCCACCCTCCGTACGCCACGGCCCTGTGCGGGTTGAAAGATCCATCGATAAAACCAATTGATCAAAACACCGCCAGATTCTACAACCGCACTGCAATTGATCTTGCATTTGGCGGTATCGCGGATGACACGGCCGAGGGAATTCGTATTGCTAATGCGTTTGGCAATCACTCGGTGATGATGATGGGAAACCACGGGGTATCCGTCGCAGCACAAACTGTCGCTGAAGCATTTGACCAGCTCTACTTCCTTGAACGAGCCTCACAAACCATGGTGCTTGCCTACTCCACCGGTCAGCCGCTTAATGTCATGGACGATGAACTGGCAGAAAAAACAGCATCAGGGTGGGACAACTACACCGACGCCTCGTTTGCACACTTCGATCAGTTAAAACTATTACTGGATCAAGACGACCCCGGCTGGCGTGACTAAGCTGCATTACTCATCAGCATTCACCACTTATTCCGTAACACTCAATCAGACGACGTCGATGATTTTGCCTCATTGCGATTAATTAGCACAATACCGATACACACTAGCACCAGTGCGATCACAATAAAAAACGAAATCTCTTCCGCCAGAATCAGCCAGCCAAAAAAAACACCGAACACCGGGGCAAGGAAGCTGTAAGATGCTGTCGCCGACGCCGGATAGATTGATAAGATCCAAAACCATAATGAAAACCCGAACGCCACAACTACCACCACCTGAAACGCAAAAATCCATGCAAGCTCGGTAGTCATCTCACGTATTTGGTCGCCAAACAAGCATGACAATGGCAACAACACCATTGCCGAAGTACTTAACTGATACAACAACTGCATTTCAGACGATGAGTTTTTTAGTGGTGTAGCCCGACACAACATTGCAATTGCTGCCCAGCACACACTGGCTGCCAGAGCAAATAAATCTCCCAGCAACAGACCATCAGTCTGACTGGCCAGACGATCAAACATTGCCACAGTGATTCCGCAAACGGACAGTATCAGCCCGACAACACGACTGGGGGTAAGGTGCTCCCCCGGTAAAAGAACACTCGCCGCCAACGTAAACCACACAGGCATCGTATAAAACAGCACAGAGACTCGAGCCACTGTGGTGTAGTCGAGTGCAAGGAAAACAAAAACAAACTCCACCGAAAACAACAGACCGCACGCGAGACCATAGGGCAACGATCCGTCTCGCACAGTTAAGCGGCGGCGCATGAAAAGCGCAAATGCGAGTATCGGAATAATGGCAAAGGCCGAGCGCAATCCGGCTTGAAATACCGGTTGCAATCCCGCATTAACCAGCTTGATCAGCACTTGATTTAGCCCCAGCAGCGCAGCCTGCAATATCAGCAAGCTACCCCCCGGCAAATCTATTTTGTCTTTTTTGCTAATGAAGTATGCCTGATCAATAACGTCAGAGATAAATGTGCAGCCACAAAGAGACACCCGGCCTGCAAATGAGTATCACAACATTTATTTCTTATCGAGCATATTTTTCAAGTCTGCAAAGGGATTATGCGTACTCACAGGAGCTGATTTATCTTCACCATAGGTAATCTCTTCTACAAAGCGCTGATGTTCGTTATCGTGGCAAAACACACAGAGTAGCTCCCAATTGCTGCCATCCTCCGGGTTATTGTCGTGATTATGATCACGATGATGAACTGTGAGCTCACGTACATTGGCCTGATCAAACTCACGCATACAGCGACCACAAACCCACGGGTACATTTTTAATGCTCGCTGGCGATAGCCGTCCTCTCTGGACTGGTAAGATGCACGGGCTGACGCCACCAGCTTGTCGAGTTTACTCTCAGAATTTGTCATTGTCCCTCACTACACTGTCCGCCTTAACCTACAGCGTAAAACCGCAGATAAACGGAAGTCTATTCCTTGCACCGCTCTACAGCAATCCCTGTTGCACCAGGTAGGCGGGTAAAAGTGAAATATCTGCCAACACGATATCGGCATAGTCCTCAAGATCATCGACAGTGGCCGGCCCTGTGAGAACACCAACCCGCAATCCGACACCGGCTGAACTCCCTGCGATTAGATCATGCGTGCTATCCCCCACCATCGCCACTGATCCCGGAGCACATCCACTCACGCGACAGAATTCGTTAATCATGCCAGGCGCTGGCTTTGAGCCAAAGCCAGAATCAAACCCGCAAATGAAATCGAAGTAGCTCTCTATCCCGGATTGCTTAAGTTGTGATTTGGCGGCTATTTCAAAATCATTGGTAGCAAGCCCCAGCTGGAGCCCCATCGACTTTATCTGCTGAAACAGGGGTGCGAGATCGGTGACCGGGGCAAGCTCGAGCTCTGCCAGATGCCGTAAACCCACCTCCTCAATCTGCTCGACAGACCATGAAGGCAACAATTTTGCCCACAACTGGTTGGTCTCGTCTGCTGCGGCGTTCACAATCGAAGAGCCGACGATGAATTTTCGATGTTGTAAATCGTAACCCGCTACTTCCGCCAGCTGCATCGTTAACGCGGCGTTATCCGGGCTTAGTTCACCCAACACCCTTTCACACCACACGCCCCAGACCGCTGTGAAATCGAACAAAGTGCCATCTTTATCCAACAGCAAGCCTTTTATTTTAGCCATATACAAAGTTGATTCTGCGTAGATTTACAGTTTTACACTCACCGAAGCGAGTAACTGAGCGCTGATGATGGTTCTCACGTGTTCCGGTAGTACAATACAGAAATATGCTCGCTATAACTAAAAACATCAGTATCCCTGCTTCAGAGATTGACTTCCAGGCAATTCGTGCACAAGGTTCGGGCGGGCAAAAGGTCAATAAGACCTCTTCGGCGGTACACCTGCGGTTTGATATTAAGCAATCCTCGCTGCCGGATTTCTACAAACAACGGCTACTCGACTATCGTGACAGCCGAATAACTGCCGGCGGAATTGTGATCATCAAGGCACAGCAGTACCGCACACTGGAACAAAACCGTCAAAACGCTTGCGACCGCCTGATTGAACTGATAAAAGATGCGACCAAAACAACGAAAACCAGGCGCCCCACTAAGCCCAGCAGGAATTCACAACGAAAGCGCATGGACAGCAAAACCAAACACAGCAATCTTAAGAAACTACGTAGAAAATCTGACTATTGACACGCATTTAGCCATATCGCCAATCGCATGAAGCAAGCTGGCTGATGCTAATATGCGACCTGGCTGGTGAAATGCTCCACGCTGACTTCTGGTGCCGGATTACCTACTCCACCCAATTGAGCACGCAGCTCCATCAACAGTTTTCCCATTTTATTCTTGCCACTACCATCATGATTATCAGACCAGTAGAAGTCTTTGCCAGGCCACCTACTATGCTCCAGCAAATAGGCACTGCCCGTCGCGATTAAAGCTATTTTCAAACTGCTATGGCTAAATTTGGCTGCTGCCACGGCCAGCATCGCTCCGTCGCGCTGTAACCCCATAAAGCTATGATCCCAATCAGGCACTTCACCAATGAAGTTCGCACAACCCGCGAGACGACTTCGCAAACGATAGGCATCACAGCCTGTTTTACAGGCTTCAAACTGCGGAAGAATTGCAATACCATCAGCGTCAACCCTCTCCCACCACTTTAGTGCCTGATAGGCTGCCTCCGCACACTTAAAGTTCCCGCTGACTCCGTTAAGAGTCAGTGTCACAGGGCAGCTAAAATAGTTAGCTAAAAAATTCGCATTGTATTTTTTATCCCAAAACGTTTCAGGACCAGGGTGATAAAAGGCGATCAGGGAGTATTTTTTATTCTCAATGGTAGCCGTTGATGCTACCGAAGTCGGCATCCACACATGATGTTTGCCTCTTCCATCAAAACTACTGCCGCTATGCGTGGGGATCGGGCTCGCAATTGTCGAATCCATCTTCAGGTAAAGCTTCCTTAGGAATTAAATCTAGCGTATCAGTGGCAGACGATCTGATATCAACACACCCAGGCTTGTAATTCAATCATGCTAACGGTTTGGCGACTAATCGACCTTCACCTGCACTATCATAAACGCAAATTCGCCATGAAATTGTCGCTATAAAAATTCCACCTACAAATAAAGGCGATACATGTACCGTCAGTCAATGATGTGGATCTGAGTTGACAAAGTTCGTTAATCCCTCGCACCCTCTAATGTGGCAGTGTACTCATGTACAAGGCATGCGATGTACACAAGCACATAAGGATCCGAAACCGGAACCCGGAAGAATTACCTTCCGGGCTGCAAACTGATTTTCCTATCCTCCGATACTGGAAAGAAGTTCCGGATTAACAACCAGGTTTCTCACTCCATGAGCATGATCTTCATTGAATACATTGTCATTAAGCCATTCACCAACAGACAATATATTAACTTTCGCCACTTTAGGCCGGACACTCCAGCTCACCTGCAGAGGGGATCCTTTTTCATTGTAGCTGGGGCCGGTAGTAGAACCAGCATACTGAACAGCATCACCGGTGTTTGTAGGTATGTTCAACGCCTGCTGCATGCCGTTGACTTCACCTATTTCGGTGAGCATTTTAAAATCCAGTGCATCCGTATCATTAACCAGCACATAGACCTGTGTTTCTACACGAAGCTGTGGATTCATAATGGCTTCGCTCAAACAGGCACCCAAAGTTGGACCCGGTACTACCTGCGCACTCGAATGGACGTAGTGCACTTCTATAGTATCCCCGGGTACCAGGCCACCGCCGGCGATCTGGGCATCAATCGGGGCCAGTTCCGCCTCAGTTAATTCTCCGGCGTACTCAAAACCGGTGCCATACCCTTTGCCATCGCCATTACCGGCATACTTGGTAAATTCTCCTCCTTTGTGTTCCGCACCTTCGTGAAAATGAATGTTACAGAGATTCATTTCCTGGTAAGCCGGAGCCGCTTCAAAAACTCTGGGATTACTACCATCCATTGTATCCAGATCACGCGGGGACTGCGGTCCAAAACCTGCGTCCTTTGTACTACTGGCAAGTGTTGCACGTTGGGC
The DNA here is from genome assembly GCA_964574535.1 of uncultured Granulosicoccaceae bacterium. GTDB lineage: Bacteria > Pseudomonadota > Gammaproteobacteria > Granulosicoccales > Granulosicoccaceae. Next base: position 38,373 of record CAZNOB010000013.1, read on the forward strand.
AGCGATAACCTCATCGCGCACAACCTCGGATTTGCCGGTCTCACCAGCCGCAATTACAAATCCGCACAATAGAGATAGGGACAGTCCAGCGCTGATTACTGAGACTTTCTTATTTAATTTCATTGGTTGTTAGCTCTTTTTCGATTGTTTCCAGAATCCGTGAGGCAAAGTTACCGCAGAAGCCCCAGGCTAACTCTAATATAGAGCCAGCGTATATACAAAAACTGACAGAAAAATTAAGAACTCATGTTCTAAAGATGAACAAAACATGACAAACGTCAATGCGCTTTGGATTTATGCTGCGTCAGGATTGCACAGAAATGCGGCAACAGGGATTTAGTCGATAGTCCTCTGAGCATAAAACTGATTCAGAGCACACAGAACAGGGTAAATTGCCAGAAACAGGTGGATAAACCAGATTTGACGCCGCTACAAAGAGCACAATCAGCAACAAGTTGGCATGTCACCAACATTTGCTGAACCGGAGTTCCAGTGACCGATCATGTGCCCAAAGCCAATTTAACAGTCGCTGCTATCTGCCTCCCGGCGACGGCGCTCATCCTATGGTTAGCGACCAGCTTCTGGCTTGACGCACGCCATCAGAAAGTGGACGCGACTAATATCCTTGCCACCAACCAGCTGGAACGTAGTCTGATGCGCGCATCGACCGTACTGGCGAACGAAAGATCTGTCATTCTGGGTAGCAACTCAACCACAGCAGTAGCGTTACAGCTTGACGCCAGGCAGCAGGCGACGACTCAAAACACCGAACTGCTCACCCAAACTCTAAAAGCTATCGAAGCAACAATAGAAACCCAAAAACTGGGGGCACGGCTCAGATACACTCAATCAGCCGTTTCGACATTGATCGCCGATATTCGCAGAGCACAGGACGAGCTGCAGACACTCAGGCTAGCCGTCAAGAGATCCATCACCAATCCAGATGTAGAAGCAAATAATTTTAAGGAACAGTTTTTTGACGACACATCACACCTCATCAATCAAATCCACAAACTTCAATCCGGAATACACTATCAGCCCCGAATAGAAATCGGAAGGATCTCTCGATTACGCGCATTCTGTAACGGCATCAGAGACCTGGGCGAGAAAATTGCCGCCGAACACGCCTCTCAATTGATCCGGTTACACAACCAGAAAACTAATCGCTCCAGATTATCGTCAAAGTGGGAAGTGACCTGGCAACAAGTACAACAGCAACTCATCTCACTTCAGGAGTTTCGGGATCTACAGAATACGGATCATCACTTACTGGCTCAACTGGATGCTCTGACGGAAAATTGGATCTCCGCCAGATCAGAACAAACAATAGCTATTGCCGGTACAGCAACACTATTGAAAAGTAACGATGAATTCCAAAAACAAATTCAGACCATACTGGAAACAGGCGTTGCCCGCCTGGAAGAGCATGCCAGAGACAGCGAGTCACAGGGTATCCGGAGACTGATCATTGATACCGCACTGCTTTTTATCGCACTCTGGATTGTATTCGCCTCTGTACGTTTAGTTATAAAAATAAACCATCAGGCCTATCACGATCGACTAACAAATCTACCTAATCGATTCAGATTCAACCAACTACTAACCAATGCTATAAACCTTCAACCAGTGAAGTTTGGAACCCTGTCTGTTGCTGTGCTGGATATTGACAACTTTAAACTGATCAATAATTCATTGGGCTATCCGATGGGCAATCAAGTATTGAAAGCCCTGGCCGAGCGTCTTTCGCTAAGACTGGGGTCACAGGGAATAATTGCCCTGCTAAGTGCCGATGAATTTGGCATTATTACAGATGGTCGCTCTGATTCAGAGTCTACAGAGCAACTGATAAGCGAACTCATTACCGTATGTTCCGAACCTTTCAACATTTCAGGCCTTTCAATCAACATCACTGTAAGCGCAGGCTTATGCCATTTTGATGAAAAAGTGCATACTGCTGATCTAATCACAGAACACGCAGATGTCGCTATGCGCAGAGCGAAAGATAACGGTAAAAACACGGTGACAGTCTTCGATCCCGACCTGGGTAAAAAATACCGAGCCAGAATTGCACTGGAGATAGACTTACGCAAGGCAGCCGATGAAAATCAACTATTGCTCTATTATCAGCCAAAAGTTAACACCATTACAGGTGAAGTAGATGGTGCAGAGGCACTGGTGCGATGGCAACACCCCAAACAAGGCATGGTGTCGCCGTTTCAATTTATCGATATCGCAGAACAAAGCGGACAGATAGTAAAAATAGGTACCTGGGTACTAAATGAAGCCTGTCGCCAGGCTGCGGAGTGGCGGGCTCAGGGCATTGAACTACAAATTGCAATCAACGTATCGGCGCAACAATTTGCACAAAACGATTTTGTGGAAACCGTGCAGCGCGCTTTGCAGAACTGTCACCTTGACGCGAGCTCCATTGAGCTCGAAGTCACCGAGAGCGTCGGCGTTAAGGGCATGGAAACCATGGTTAAAAGACTTAATGACCTTCGACAACTTGGTATCAGTATCGCAATCGACGACTTTGGCACTGGCTATTCGTCGCTACAGTATCTTGAAGATCTGCCACTCGATAAGCTCAAAATTGATCGGGCATTTATCCAAAAGATCGATGCAGAGTCTGCCAGTGACTCACTGGTGAACGCTGTTACATCACTGGCAAAAACCTATAAACTTAAAACCGTGGCTGAAGGCGTGGAAACAGAGCAACAGTATGCCAAAGTGTTAAAACTGGGCTGTCATTATATTCAGGGTTACTATTACTCTAAGCCTGTAGCCGCAGATAAACTGCCTGCTGTAATAGAAAATATAGCAGCGATGCACAAGCCGTGTCAGCATAAGGCTGCTTGAAAGCCTGAAACAAGTAAGAACCCTGCGGCAGCAAACCTCTGCCACCCCACGCACAGGGAAATTCCTGAGAAAGTAATATCGGCGACGGAGGCACGTGGGATGCTACCCACATCGAGCATCTGCAGTTCGAAAATGGCCAGCACAGGATTTACTTATCCTCCGCACAAAGGCGGCAAACCGAAGCAGACCTCGATTCGTCCTGAAGGTCAATCTCCTTGAATCGCCAAGCCGCCCTGGAATGATATCCACCGCCAACGCAAGGTCATTGCTGGTCGTGACGGCTTTGTATCTCCTGTTTTAGAAACTATTGCAGGTACCACTACCGACGGGAGTTTTTTCAATAAGCGAATTAATCCTCCGCTTATATTTTTCGGCACTGTAGTACGCACCCACTGAGAGCCAAACACCGCTTTGCCACAACATTGAGAGGTCGCTCCACTCGCTCAAAAGCTACTTACTTACGCGAATCCTTAATATATAAAGAATTACCATCATTTCTCATCTCAGTATCAAACAGATCAGTAGCGCGGATGAGATCACCAAGTTTTTTATATCCATAGTTAACTGGTGAGAATGAGCTATTGTTAGAAACATACATACCCACTTTGCTCATCAGAGCCCAGTCGTCGTCGCCCGATGTTTGCTCCACCGCCGTGCGCAATAGTTTCACCAAAGCTGTATCTTGTCTGAGCTTTGCTTTGGTTGCTCTTTTGGTCGGTTTACTATCACTTTTATCTTCCTTGTCCTTAGACAGATTTTCTGTATAGATAAATGTTGAACAAGCATGTACGAACGGCTGCGGGGTTTTCTTCTCGCCGAAACCGTAGACGGGCTGACCACTTTCAAGCAACCGCATTACTAATGGAGTGAAATCACTATCACTGGTCATTAGTGCAAACGCGTCGATGGTATTGCCGTACAAAAGATCCATGGCATCAATAATCATGGCAGAATCGGTGGCATTCTTGCCCTTGGTGTAAGCAAACTGTTGCATGGGGCGAATAGCATGAGGATGCAGCTTCTCAACCCATCCAGAAAGCGAAGGATCCTTCCAGTTTCCGTGAGCATGCCGTACATTCACCATTCCAAGCTTTGACAATTCCTCTATCACACCCTCGATCGAATGATGACTGACATTGTCACAATCAATTAAAAGAGCAATTCTGTTTAGCTCTGACATAGACTGACCTTGAATTAAAACTAATGACGGAAAATCAACACGCGAATCTTAAAGAAACTTCATTTTGTAAATCGATCATACAGCATCGCAAAGAACCCCTGAAGTTCTTAATCAGCACCGAGCTACCAGTCTTTGTTCGAGTATGGAATGACAGCACTTTTCTGATAATTGACTAGACCGCTCAGCCATTTGCGAACAAAGGATCCCCAACGCCAATAATGCCAGCAACACTTTGCGCAAAGATTTTCGTTGTTAGTATTGACCACCAGGACCTGCTTTACAATACAACCCCGAATTCGTTCCAATTAAAACAGTAAAAGCGCACGCATACATAGCATAGAGCATTCACACCAATCCGATAGTACAATTAAAGCACGACAAACACCCGCCCATAGCATCCCCGATTTCGCCTGCAACATATTGGATCTTCGCAGCCTGTGTCGTCACGAAAGCACGCTGGCCCTTGCATTTGCGGCTGGCCTGATATTTTTAGTTTCCGGGCTTTGTGGCATAGTCGGTCTCACCGTATTGCTACTTGGAGAAAGCGTCCAGAGCCAAAGACCTTACGTAGCGATTGGCTGGCCAACATTAACAGCGGCAGTACCGGGTTCGCAGTATTGGCGTCGTTCCTGAATCTGACCGGCAATATATGTATGACACAAGCTTATCAAACCGGCGACGTCAGTCTTCCTGCACCACTGGACTTCAGCTATCTGATTTTTGCAGCGCTTTGGGGCAATGTATTCTTTGGTAGCGTGCCACCGATAGACACGCTGTTCAGAATGTTACTGATTATCTGTGCCGGGATCATCATCGCGTGGCGTGAACAACTCAATAAGATGAATAAAATTCGGCAGCAATCAACCGTGAACGTGTGAAGCGTTGGAGACGATCCCCCATCAGCGAATTACTTTCTTAGGTGTCTCACCTTTCATCGATACCCCATACTTTTTCAGAATGACAATCGCGATATTCTGTCCATCCGTTACCTGGCTATATATCAATGTCTGAGTTAGATAATTAAGGTACTTGACGAATAGATCCAAGCCGATTGATGTCGTCGATTCGATTAATAAATGATAATCAGCACTACACTTTACAAGCATGGGATCGAAGAACCTGAACCAGATCGTTTCGCTCTACCGAATCAATTGCCATCATTGACGCGAACCTGACCATGGCGTTGTAAAAAACTCTGGTATGATTCATCGTCGTCAACATCAGCTAACGTTCGTACTGTTGCAACGCGACATGACGCCGGAAGGGATTTTAAAGTGTCAGTCAGCGAGTGACTAGTGGACCATCGTACGTTACTCATAAACCGGCCACCCGAAACACTACCGGCTTCAAAAGCCGCATTGCATCCAGCCAACCAGAATCCACCATCATAAGCAGGTCCGAAAACCACATCGTGATTCAGCAGCGCATCAAATGCCTCGTGGATATGTCCTTGCTCTATGTCGGGTATATCACTGCCAATAATTATTCTGTTAGTCGACGGAAAGCAATCCAGCGCAAAACACATACGATGACCCAGATCACCTGATACTTGTGCAATAGTGTCATATGAGGCGAATGCAGGATGATCTACTGACTCAGCGGATGCCACCGCAACCGTTAGCTTCCACGCCCGGTTGCTCATACGTATAAGCAGCGAGCATAACGTTTCGCGGTAGAATTCCAGCGCAGCCCTGTCGCCGATGGCAGTCGCCAGTCGTCGTTTTACAGTACCGACGATTGGAGCGCGCGCAAAAACGATGAGTTGATTGGTTTGTTGGATGATCATTTATCCTTGTCTGCAGTTGCGAATACCACAAGACATACTGTCACTACATTGACCCTGTGTATGCTGCCCGGCCAGCACACCGCCCTGGTCAAGTATAGAATTAATTCCAGGCCTTACTTCAGCATCAGTCCAAATTGGTTCCATCTGCAGGGAAATTTGTAAAAACTTTATAACATCAGACAATACCAGGAACTCAAGGTGAATTGGCTAGTCCATGGTTTTAGAAATACTTCATGGTGATATGGGCTCAATCCCGGCTTGACAGAGCACTATGACAAGTCGGGTATAGACCTTGCCTCTAGGCACCTTGCGCCTTCAAAGGTTAATCGCAAACTCCGGTAAAATACAATGAAATTTCCACTCAGGGTAATCGTTTCCACAATTGGCTTCGCCACTTGCTTGTCCATCAGCGTATCTGCATCTGCCTCCGGTGGCGGCGGGTTTAGTACAGGCGGGCATTCCAGCCAGCGAATTGACCAGCAGTACGAACTCGGTAAGTCGTACTATAAATCGCGTCTATCGGACGGATCACGGCTCGAGTATTGTGTCAAAAGTGACAATGGTCTCAAGAAGCTATCACGACGTTCCGCAAAACAATTTAAAAAAGGCTCAGTGAACGATTTTGTCAATGCATTGTACAATTGCGATAATGCCAATCAGAAAATTGCTGATGTTGTTACAGATGAACAGGGAAATGCGATCCTTTACTACCTGAACAAGCGATTCAAGCTTCGACTCACAAACTCCTGACAGTATATTTGAGGGCGTCGATAAAGTCGGCGCCTTTAAATTTGCGTCCACAGCGTGAGCAAAAGTTAAGTCACAGAGAAGCGAACTCACGGTAGTACTGATGGCGTCGGCAGCGTATCCACGCAAAAAACGTCGTCAGCAATATCGCTGCATATTCAACCGATATTATAGCAATTGGTAACTCAAGAGAGTTCGCACCGATCACGCCCGTATTAGCGCCTATCCAGTATGAGAACAGGCAGCTATAACTAAGTGTCCATGACCACCAGCGAGGAAAAAGTGCCGCAAAAGGCAAGACCCAGGCGACATACCAGGGATTGACCACAGGTAGCGCCAGCAAAAACGCCATAAACAACCAATCTCCTCGAAAGCTGATTTTTGAGTCAGACCACGAGGTCAGCGGATTCAACACATCCACTTTACTGTTTTGGTTCAAAGCATCGTGACGGGCTGACATTAGCCGACTGATGCAGGCAATGATTACTCCGACTGCGAAGCAGCTGAGCAACATCACTTTTATAGTTTGAAACGACAACACTTCAAGCAGAAGCAAGTAGACGGCGGAATTAAAGAGCCAACTATCAGCCATCGCCTGTAGTCCGTCTGGCACCCAGATGTTTAAGCTTCCGAATACGGCTGTTATAAATCCAATGGTAATGACAAACCAACTGCATAGCGTTACCCAATATCGGATTGACCATCGCCGGGTTAACAAATATGGGAAGATCAAAATTGCAAAGACTTTTGAGCCAACTGCCAACGCCAAAAATACACCAGTAAGCCAGACTTGCTTTTTTGACACTGAGAATAGACCAAGAAACACTGCCAGCATTGCGTAGATATCGGGATGTGCAGTCAAGGCAAACTCTTTCAGGATAAGCGGAGACCACGCGTATAGAAGTAAAGCATTACCAGCACCCAGCCGATAAAGCACTACAATCAATAAAACATCAGCCAGGCCGGCTAGCAGTTGCAAAGGCCATACTGCGGCGGGCTCAATCAAATAACCTAACCCAAAAATCCATTGAGTGACAGGCCCGTAAACGGTAGCGATCTCCGGGTAATTGATTAAAGACAGAATAGAGTCAAAAGATTCTGGGAAATCATCCCGATCAAAAAATTTCGAAGGAGCCTCCGTGTAGGGGTCCATGGTTGTGACCGTTTGATAACCATCCCACATGTATCGGTAGTAGTCGTCTTCAAACAAGGGATCACCGTAGAGAGAGACCAACCGCAACAACAAGGCAGTCAGAATGATCCACGTGAACGGTATTTTACGTCTGGCTCGGTGAAACTGCCATACGACAACCGCTGTTAAAGCCAACATAAGTGCCGCTGCGAATAGAAACTGATGCAGCGCCCACTGACCAGGCTGTCGTGATAAAAAAATGATAAATAACCAGCACGTTACCACTATAAAAGTACTGACTAAAAACAGGCTCTTATGACTGTTTGACCTGTAACAAAAACTGTGTTCGTCAGATTGAACCATTGCTACTACCGCTGCTCATAGGTTGTATGTATTTTAAACGTCAAATTACCGTAATTATTCCTGCGCTGAACGAAGCTTCGTCTATTGCAAAAGTCATAAATGGCTTGTTTGAATTACGCGCGTGCCATCATTGTAGTCAGGTTTCCCCCCCGGCAGAAGGCTGCGCTCCCTTCGACTACCAATGTGCCGAGAATCCAGGTGACAGAGATCATCACAAATACGATTGTGACTGTAGCGATGCCTCACCGGAGCAAATAGTGGATCAGGTGATTGTGTGCGACAACGGCTCAACAGACGATACCGCTACGATTGCTGCTTCCTGCGGTGCGATCGTCGCGCGCGAAACTGAGCAAGGGTATGGTGCAGCGTGCCTGGCTGCGTTAGCCGTAGCGGTAGAAAAAGACATCATTGTGTTCGTCGATGGAGACCATTCGGTAGTTGCTTCTGAGTTGCCTGATCTCATTACCCCACTGATAAAAGGGGACGCGGATCTGGTCATTGGATCTCGCACACTTGGTAACTGCGAAAGAGGTGCACTTTCAATACCTCAGCGCTTTGGCAATCAATTGGCCAGCTTTTTGATTCGTAGATTGTGGTCTTGTGCGGTTACTGACCTGGGGCCATTCAGAGCCACGACCCAGGCTACACTTGAAGAATTAAAAATGAGCGACAAACGATTCGGCTGGACAGTCGAGATGCAGATCCGCGCGCTGCAACTGGACAAACGTACTGTTGAGGTGCCAGTCACTACTCGTCGGCGGATTGGCCAGTCAAAAATCAGCGGCACAATGCGCGGTGTGATTGGCGCTGCCCATGGAATCCTGGGCACAATATTCAAGCTGCACCTTGCGCGGCCAGCCGGGAACAAACCTGAACCACTGATTTCAAGGGACTATTGATGCGTATTGCTATCGCAACTGTTGCGCTGTGTATTGCTGCAATCTCTTACTATGTGTTCAAAACCAACGACACCACGGCTGAGCTCGATAAGCGGTGGTCTTCTTACTCTGAATCCAGCCAGGTGCAAATTGATTACAGCAGCTGGCAACTAATACTTGACGACTATCTGATCAGTGACACAGATTCAGGTGTTCATCTGTTTGACTACGGCGGTTTACTCGATGACGATCGGCAAGTGCTGGACGATGCAGTTAATCAGCTGACGGCAATTGATCCGCTAACGCTAAACCAACACGAACAAAAAGCTTTCTGGATTAATCTGTATAACATACTGACCGTACAACTAATCCTTAACAATTACCCGGTGGCGTCTATTACAAATCTTGGTTCCAATCCAGTCGAATTCGGACCGTGGAACGAAGTAGCTACACAGATAAACGGTATCGACCTCAGTTTGAATGACATTGAGCACCGCATTATCCGGCCACTGTACAACGATTACCGAATACATTTTGCGGTGAATTGCGCCAGTATCGGCTGTCCCAACTTGCACCCACAGGCGTTTACCGCAGAACAGCTTAACGAACAACTGGATATTGCAGCCAGCGACTACCTCAACCATCCGCGTGGCATTCGCTTTGAAGGTGAAAATCTCCAGCTGTCTACACTCTTTGAATGGTACGCGAGCGACTTTGGAGAAAATCAAACCGAGGTGCTCAGCACGTTGGGTCAGCACACCGATATAGACATGCAGAACCGCCTGGCAAAATATAGCGGTAAACCGACTTATGACTATGACTGGGGCTTAAACGGATACTGCAGTATCGACAACGAATGCGAGTGATTGCCGCAGACATCACCCACACTCAACACCCCGATTAATAAAATACCCCGATCTGGAACAGAGATAAATGAAAAGACTGGTTGCATTATTTTTGATTGCGGGAACCACACCTGCGTTCTCCGACGGTTCTCCCTGGCTGCCAGCAGACGGGTCAACTTCGCTTTCCGCCGAACTGACCAGGGGCTCCACTGATGAGTTTTTTATTGGTGACGAAAGCATGGATCTGGGTGGCGATATTGATGGAACTTTTCTTTGGCTAAACGCAAAATATGGTTATGACGATGTATGGGCCTTCGATTTCCGAACCGGTTACGCGCAAACAAGTTTCGAAACCGACTTGCCTACTAATTTCGACGCACCTGAGCAGGAAGACTTTGCAGACACGAGCTTTGGAGTCAGCTATCAGTTTATCAATGAGTTTGAAGCGGATAACGGTTGGCCCACTATAACGGCACGTGCCGGTATCACTATCGGAGGCGACTACGAGACTAATCTGATCGAGGCTATCGGTGACGGGGCTTCCGGGGTTGACTTGAGCATACTGGCTGGAAAGTCTCTCACGCCATCGATAGCGGTGTTTGGAGACCTTACCTACAGACAACGCGGTAGCGATGTAGCCGATGGCATTAAGTATTTACTGAGCGCTTCCTACACTACCACAATACCGGGCCTGGGTTTTCAAGCAGCAGCAGCCGGCATCAGAACCGACAGCGATATTGATATCGCCGGCCCTGGTTTCGGCGTTGAACAATTTCCACTAACGGACCGGGATTCGGATTGGCTTATACTCGGAGTAAATTACGGTTTGAACAATGGCCTCGGCTTTGGCTTTTCCCTGGCCTCTGTCCTGTCTGGTAGAAATGTAGCCGACAGTAACATCGGAACCTTTTCCCTTAGCTATGGTTTTTAGCCCGCGTCATTCTTAACGCTATGCAAAAGATCGATGAAAAAGCACCGTCAGGGCGCGTTCGCAGCAGCAACGATTCTGCAGCACAGGCTCCTCGCCGACCGCCTTGTGAACAATTGAAGGTCTATGTGAACGTGCTCCATATGACCAAAATATAGCTGGCTTTACCGCCAGTTAAAGCTCAACACTCACTTTTTAATTATTGGTATATAAAATGAAATTCCACTATCAACTCAGCCTCGGTGTGCTTGCAATATTTCTTTCCGCTTGCGGCGGCGGAGGTTCATCTTCCAGTGCCGTGGAAACCGTTATTGATAACGCAGACAACCTACCCACCGAAGACAATCTACCTAACCCCGGCGCCGGTACAGGCGAAAGCCAGTTACTCAGCGGCAGGTTTGTTGATTCTGCGGTGATAGGCATTCGATACGAGACAGCGACGCAATCCGGTTTTACCGGCAGTGACGGATCATTTAACTATCAAGCCAATGAGGCAGTCACTTTTTCGCTCGGCGACATTGTATTACCCGCGGTTGCAGCTAGCCCGGTACTCACACCACTTGATGTATTTTCGACCACCAATATTGCCGATACCAGAGTGATTAATCTGACCCGTCTGCTGCAAACCCTGGATGTTGATGCTAACCCTGAAAACGGGATTACCCTGTCGGCTGACGCTGCGGCCAGTGCCACGGGTCTAACGGTTGACTTCGCGTCAGCAGATTTTGACAACCAGGTGATTAATCTTGTGGCCAACAGCGGATCGCAAAATGTAACCCTGATCGACGGTGAAAGTGCACTGGACCATTTTCAGGAAACCCTGTTTGCTGAAGGTATTGAGGAACGACCCTCTGCCACTGATTCAGGTCCTGATGCAGGCACTGACCCCAACACGGGTTCAGGTGCGAGCGCCACTCATCCACTGGTAGGAACGACTGCCGAATTCTCAAACTTCTCGCACGATATTAGTGGCACACTGACTATTATCGATGATCGCACTCTTGAGGTCAGCAACTTTGGCTACGATGGCGGCGGTCCTTCAGTTTTCTTCTATCTGGGTACAGACGGAGAATTTAGTGGCGGGCGTGGTGGAATACTGATAGGTCCACAACTCAATGGACGTAGCTACAGCGGAGAGACCATTAGACTGACACTGCCAGACGGTGTGACACTTGATGACTTCAACGGAGTCAGTGTCTGGTGCGATATATTTGGTGTTGATTTTGGCAGTGCAAACTTCTAACACGCATTGACTGTAAATTAACCTGAGCGCCCCTGTGGATGCAATATCCACAGGGGTACCACCTACTGACTGGCTATTTTTCCAGCCAGGTGATTCGAATCACCTCACCCACTCTTCCCTTACATTGACTGCCTTATAACAAGGCAGCCTGATAGCCATCTGCACTGTCAGAATTTCCATTCAAACGCGATATAGGCACCTGACTCGAACACCGCAGGTTATAGCAAATGTTCACATCAGGCGATCTTACCCTGAAAACCACCGCATCGAAATTTCGCTCAGGGCCGCTCTATCAATTGATTTCCATTGTGGTATAAACACTACTTTTATGATAACCATGTGGCCGCTATGAACTCACTGGAAACCGGCAACACAGACAATCGCAAGGGTGTGCAGTCTGTGGACCGCGCGTTCGAGATCCTGAATGCATTCGAGCTCTCTGAACGGCCACTGGGCATTAAGGACGTTGTCCGAATAACAGGCATGACACCCTCTCAAGTTCACCACTACCTGGTGTCACTGACAAGAGTAAAAGCCATTCGCCAGCGACCCGAAGGCACTTATGAACTAGGGGCTTTTACCTTGCAGCTGGGGTTGTGCGCGTTGCGTCGGCTTGAGCCAGTAGAATGTGCAGTACAAACCGCTCGTTCGTTTCGCGATGCCCATGGCGAAGCCACATTCATTGCGCTCTGGGGTAGTCATGGCGCAACGATCATTCGCTATTTCGAAGGCTTTCAACCACTGACGGTTGAGATTCGTGCCGGTTTAACTATGCCGTTGCTGAGCTCGGCCACAGGACATGTTTTTTTAACCTGGCTCAACGAGAGTATTACTTCCGGACTCATACCTCAGACCAACGATGTTGATCTCGATACCATCAAAGAGAAAACACTTTTACACGGCATTGGACATGTACATGGCGCACTCTTGCCAAGGATATCCGCCCTGAGTGTTCCTGCATTTGACAGTGACGGACGACTGGCCTTCTCAATCACTACACTCGGGTGGATCGACGCATTTGACGACAGCATTGACGGAGCACTGGCGAATAATCTACGAGCAACTGGCAAGAAATTATCCGCGATTCTCGGGCATACGGCTTAGCGAACGTTTCCAGTCAGATATAGAGTAAGCGTCGGAAAGGCCAGCAGTACAAGCAGTCTGCAGATATCTGCCACAATAAATGGCATAACCCCCTTCCAAATGGTTCGAATGTTGATATTCGACACGAGGCCTTTAATGATAAACAAATTCATGCCTACGGGCGGTGTGATTAACCCTATCTCGGTTGCACAGACCAGTAAGATACCAAACCACACAGGATCAATCCCAAGCGACTGGATTAATGGAAAAACAATGGGGATTGTGACAAAAATAACCGACAGACCATCCATAACACAACCAAGGACGAGATATACCGCCATCAATAACACCAGCACTGCAATGGCTGACAAACCGCTATCAGCCACATGACCGATAATCATGTCAGGCAGATGCGTACGTTCGATAAATGCATTGAAAGCCGCGGTACCAACAATAATTAGAAAGATCATTGCGGTCGTTTTAGCCGCGTTTTCCAGTGCATCCGGTAAAAACGATATCGATCTATGACGAATCACTGCCGCAAGCAATCCGCCAAACGCACCCACCGCCGCAGCCTCAATGGTTGAAAACCAACCCGTGTAGATACCACCGAGAACAAGACCAAACAACAGTACCACCTGCCATACTGCACCCAGTTGCTTTAATCGAACTAAAAAACCCGCCTTTGATTCTACCGGGGCTGCATCAGGATTTCGCCATACGGTGTAAGCAATAGCAGCAAGATAAAACAGGGCACCTATCACGCCCGGTATCAAACCTGCGATAAATAATTTACCAATTGACGTACCGGTAAGGATTCCATAAATAAGCAAGATGATGGAAGGCGGTATCAATATCCCCAATGTGCCACCCGCCGCAATGGCCCCGGTAGCCAGACCATCGTTATAACCTCGAGCACGCATCTGTGGCATTGCGACTCTGGTCATCGTGGCAGCCGTGGCAAGCGATGACCCACAGATAGCACCAAACATAGCGCAGGCACCAATGGTTGCGTGCGCCAGCCCACCGGGCCAATGCCCGATCAATGCATGCATGCCGTCATAAAGTTTTTTTGATAGATCCGCATGTGTGACAAACACACCCATCAAAATAAACAGTGGTATAACCGAAAGACTATATGGAAAAACACTTTCAAATGCCGAGGCCGCAAAGGTCAGCCCGGTGGGCTTGATGCCAGTTAACAAGGTACCACCAACAAGACCAACCGTTGCCATGGCTATTGCGATCGGGACCCTTAAAAATATAAGAACCAACAGGCTTGCGAATCCAATAACACCCCAAAGCTCTATAGCGATACCATTAAGCATCAGATGAAGTGAGCTCTACAACCGCAAGATTCTGAAAAAGCTGCACCACGCAGATTAACCAGCTAAGTGCTGTGCCTGCGAGCAGCGGCACCCAATACAGGATCATCGGGATTTCAACGTTTTGAGAGACATCGCCATAGCGTAATACCCGCATGGCCTGTGTCCAGCCATACCAAAGCAATACGCTCAACATACCAATGCTCAACACCAGCGCGAAACCCTTAAGCGCTCGATCAGCCCCCCTGGATAGCCGATGATCATAAAGTTCAACTGCTACGTGGGCGCTCTTCAGGAAAGCTCTTGGCATGGCAAACCAGGCAAACGCAACCACGCCCAGTTGAGTCGTATCGACAAGCCCCAGGTAACCTGTGTTCAAAAATTTTCGGACAAAAACATCAGCAATGGTGACCAGTATTACGCCAATCATCAATGCCCCTCCGATCCATACAAAGAGACGTGTCAGGAAATCAAGTACTCTGGCCATGAGATGATTGTACAAGCCAATAACTGCACATTACATGCAGTTATTAGTTATCAAATGCACATTTAATTTTTTGCGAGCTCTCGCGCTGCAGCAATGAGATCTGCGCCGTTAGCGCACTCGCTAGCCAAGCTTGCTTCAAGCTTAGTCACTGTGTCTGCAGTAGCATCAACCCACATTTGTCGCAATTCTGCATTCGCTGTAATGACTTCACCACCAGCATCAGAGATCTGGGCTGGACCAGCTGCTCCCCATTTAGCCCACCACTCTGGAAATTTCTTTACCAGAGTATCTCCGGAGATATTATCAATCGCCGTTTGTACGTCAGCCGGCAGGCTGTCGAATTTATCCTGGTTCATGATGAAATAAAATGGTGTGGTGTAAGCACCAATTTCAACGGCATTGGTTGTGACCTCGGTAATACGGAATTCCTTTAACCCCGCCCACGGCAACACAACGCCATCGATCGCGCCGGTTTGCATGTTCTCATAAACTTGCCCGGGGGGCATACCTACCGGGATAGCACCCAGATCTTCAAGCATGGCCGCAACAAACGGTGATGGCACACGAATGCGTAAGCCCGCCAGATCTTCGGGTTTTTCCACCCGCTTACCACCAGCTGTTGCCAGTACACCGGGATCGTGGGCCATCAATGCCAGCACTTTCACGCCATTGTGCTCTTCCGCCAGATAATCCGGAAACACGCTCCACAGCACCTCGTTAGCTTCTTTCGCACTGTCTGTTAAAAAGGGCAACTCAATGACTTGCGTACAGGTGAAGCGCCCACGGGGGATGCCATGCAAACCAAAAGAGATATCGGCGATGCCATCTGCGACCTGATCCCATTGTTTGGTGATCGTCCCTAATGCAGAACCAGCGGTTTGAATATCTACTTTGACTTTCCCCCCGGTAGCCGCTTCGATTTCACGCGCAAATGGCTCCAGAAAATCGACATGCAGTCCTAATACTGGCGGCAGATAATGCGACATCGTCAAGGTCGTTTCCTGAGCTTGCACAGATCCGGCAAACAAGCCTGCGGCAACAGTACCAAGAAAAAGTGATTTGACATTCATAGCTGCTCCTCTCCTATTTTAATATTGATAAATACATTTATCATGAGTTAAATTATTTAACATGCCTATAGAATTTGCAAGGAGAAACTGACTTGGCACGCGCTGCCCCTAAATACGATGCTGATTTCTATTCAGACGATTTCATCCGCGATCCCCACCCGCACTATGCCGCTATGCGAGCCCTCGGGCCGGTCGTTTACCTGCCTGGACTGAACAATTACGCGCTAACCCGGCACACCGTTGTGCAAAACGCTTTACGTGATCCTGCACGCTACAGCAGTGCCCGCGGTGTCGCGGGTGATCAATTCGGATCAGACCATCTGCAGGGCAACACAGTTGCCTCCGACCCACCACGGCACACCATGCTGCGTCGCGCTATGGCACCCCCTCTACTGCCAGGAGCATTGACAGACATCCAGCCACAGGTGGAACGGGTTGCCGCAGCATTAATCGACGGCCTGCTGGATAAAGGTGATTTTGATGCAATCGCAGACTTATCGCGTCACCTTCCACTGAAGATTGTCACCGAAATGGTGGGGCTGCCAGATTTCGGTCAAAGCAACATGCTGAAGTGGGCAGCCGCTGCTTTTGATGTGCTGGGTGCACAAAACGAGCGTGGCAAAAAAGGACTGGAAGCCATTGCAGAGATGCGTGAGTTTATCGCAGGCAAAGTCACGCCGGAAACACTAAAACCCGGCAGCTGGACACACCGTGTTCTGGAACTGGTGGAACAGGGGCAACTGGACGCCGACCTAGCGCCATTTGCTATTCGCGACTACATCAACCCCAGCCTGGACACGACGATATCCGCAACTGGCCAACTCATCTGGCAGTTATCCAACAATCCGGATCAGTGGCAGCAGTTACGCAACCACCCTGACCTGTGCCGCAACGCCGTTAACGAAGCAGTACGCCTCGGCACGCCAATTCGAAGTTTCACACGCCAGACAACAGAAGCAGTGCAAGTGGCCGGAGTAGAGATACCGGCAGGCGCGCGCGTGATGATGTTGTTTGCCTCTGCCAATCGCGACGAACGCGTTTTTAGCAACCCGAATCAGTTTGATATCACCCGAAACCCTAAAGATCATCTGGGTTTTGGCAGTGGTATTCACATGTGTGTCGGTATGCATCTGGCACAACTTGAAATGATATCACTGTTACAGGCAATGATTCCCCGAGTAGGCAAGATCATCGTTGGCACGCCAGAGGTAGCTTTGAACAATACAATCTCGGCCTACTCGGCACTACCGACAACATTTGTGGCTGATCATCGCAAGGTGCGACAACCAAAACCGGGTGATGCCTCGTCAGAAGCTCAAGTCAACTTGCTGGATGTAGAAATCATCGCTCGTGAGATGGTAGCGACGGATATCGTTAGTATCAGTCTGCAGTCATCTAACCAGACACAACTTCCCCGCGCTAGGGCCGGTGCGCATATCGATATTCATATACAAGACGGCCTGGTACGTCAGTACTCACTGACCGGTCGCTTGTCAGACTCCTATCAAATTGCAGTACAAAAGGAAGCTGCATCGCGCGGCGGCTCTGCCGCCATTCACGAGCGACTCAAGGTTGGATCACGTATAAAAATAGGGCAGCCACGTAATTCTTTTCCGCTGACACCATACGCTCCCCATAGCATTTTGTTTTCAGGCGGGATCGGCCTGACACCTGTACTTGCAATGGCGTGGGAACTTCATGACGCCGGAAGCAACTTTGAATGGCATCTTTCGGCGCGATCTAAAGATCGTATCGCCTATGGCCAGGCACTGAAGGAACTGCCGTTCAGCAAACATATCATTACTTACTCTGACGAAGATCAAAAGAAAAAACTCGATGTCCCATCAATCCTTAGGAAGACTCCGCAGGGTTCACATGTCTATGTGTGTGGTCCAAAAGGTTATATACAGCACGTCACTGACAAAGCAGCTGCTTGTAGTTTTCACACCGAGCAAATTCACACAGAGTTTTTTGCTGCAGAGATTGATGCGGATGGAGAACCCTTTGAGGTCTATACCAGCCGTACCTGCCAGACAATAACCGTCGACACCAATGAGTCTATTCTGGATGCACTGACACGAGCCGGAATTGATGTACCCACCTCTTGTGAAAACGGCGTGTGTGGAAGCTGTCTTACTGGCGTATTGAAAGGCAAACCCGATCATCGTGATCTTGTGATGACAGATACGGAAAAAGCCAGAAACGATCGTATTGCCGTGTGTTGCTCACGTTCTCATTCAAAACGACTGGAACTGGATATTTAACCACCCCTGATCCCGCCCCCTAACGATAGCCCTCTTGCCTGTTACCTTGCCAACCGCAACCTATCGGCCACACAACACGCCGATCATAAGCAGAGATAATAATTTAACCCTGGTGTTGCATAACATTTCGAGTTCAGAAGCATATAGAGCGGTATATCAGACGCTGCACGGAATTTTTACTGGATTGAACCTGGTCATTCTAAGTGAGATTCAGAAAAAGTGAGTACAGCGCCTTAGATGCAGCTAGAGATGCTGCTATAAAGGCAGCGCAGCGGTACCGGGCCGGAACTTTATGCAACACCAGGGTTTAAGCTAGAGGTCAGCGAAGTCTGCACCCGCTAAAATCGCAACCAGCTGGTAGTTAGTCGTCGGGGCGACTTGACTACAAGAATCGCCTGGCGTTATAGCGAGCGACAGACTGCTCTGTCTCTGTTAATACCACTC
>CAZNOB010000014.1:0-28560 GCA_964574535.1 uncultured Granulosicoccaceae bacterium
TTCAGGCGGAGTCACTTTTCAAAAGCCGAAAAGTAACCAAAAGTCTTTTTGCGACCACTCAGCCCTTTGGGTGCCTGCGGCATTTTGAGAGTGATCATGGAAGTGGGTCGCGCAAACAGCCATCCATGGCTGACAGCGCTCTTTGAGCCATTCTTGGCGCGCTGACCCACTTCCACGATCACTCTCAAAACTGATTAAACGCGGGTAGATCAAGAGCGAAAGAGCAAGAGCGAACGCTTTGCGTTTTTCGTCTGTTAATCTCTCTTGCTGGACCGCTCTATTGGAACGCCTGTAGTCCTGTCTGCGCCCGACCAAGAATTAATGCATGGACGTCGTGCGTGCCCTCGTAGGTATTGACAGCTTCCAGGTTCATGGCGTGTCTTATTACGCCGTACTCGTCGGAGACTCCGTTACCGCCATGCATGTCTCGGGACAAGCGTGCGATATCCAGCGCTTTGCCGCAATTGTTACGCTTCATTAGTGAGATTAATTCGGCGGGTGCCTGGTGTTCATCCATCAATCTGCCCAGTCGCAGGCAACCCTGCAGACCCAGCGCAATTTCGGTTTGCATATCGGCCAGTTTTTTCTGTATGAGTTGATTAGCCGCCAGTGGTTTTCCAAATTGCTTGCGATCAAGTGTGTATTGGCGACCGGCATGCCAGCAAAATTCAGCCGCTCCCATGGAGCCCCAGGCAATTCCGTAACGTGCACGATTCAGGCACCCGAATGGTCCGGCCAGGCCCTGTACGTCGGGCAGCAGGTTTTCTTCTGGTACTTCTACTTCATCCATCATGATCATGCCGGTGATGGAGGCGCGCAGCGAAAACTTCCCTTCTATTTTCGGTGCAGTGAGGCCCTTCATACCTTTGTCCAGAATAAAGCCCTTGATCTTGCCATCATGTTCGTCAGATTTAGCCCAAATCACAAACACATCGGCGATTGGTGAGTTGGTGATCCAGTTTTTAGCTCCGGAAATTGAATATGCTCCATCGATTTTTTTGGCTCTGGTAATCATCGATGACGGGTCTGAGCCATGATCCGGTTCTGTCAGGCCGAAACAACCTACTAATTCTCCGCTGGCAAGTTTGGGTAAGTATTTTTCGCGCTGGGCGTCAGTGCCGTAGGCAAAAATAGGGTGCATTACCAGTGACGACTGCACACTCATGGCTGAGCGATACCCTGAATCTACTCTTTCGACTTCTCTGGCCACAAGCCCGTAGGATACGTAGTTGGCATCGATGCCGCCAAGCGATTCGGGCAGTGTTGAGCCCAGCATGCCTAGCTCACCCATCTCTTGAAGGATTTCACGATCGAAGTGCTCGTGCCGATTGGCTTCAAGCACCCGGGGCATCAATTTATCCTGACAATAGGCGTGTGCGGTATCTCGGATCATCCGCTCTTCTTCTGTCAGTTGTTGATCCAGCATAAAGGGATCTTCCCACTGCAGGCGGGCAGGCTTTGCCCGGGCGGACTCTGGGGTGTTGAGCGATGTTGCTGGTTCGTTGGCTAGCGCCATTCGTGTCTCCGGGGTTGCGCAATAGTCTGTTTGTCTTATGGTAGCGGCAATCGGACTCTGCTGGCCAGATAAAGTGATTTTCGGCGGTGTTTTTCGCCGCGCGTTGTAAAAAAAATGAAGAAAGTGACTAAACCTTGTGAAAAAGTTAGCCACAATTCTCACCGCTGTGGTGCCGGGAGAAGCTATGCTTATTGGCTGCCTGAATGTGGGTTGAGTCTCTGGGTAACTGTTTAGATCGGTATGATGATCAAGCTGCGCGATATTAAAAAATACTACGTCATGGGGGAAACTCGGGTAGAAGCGTTGAAGGGCATTTCCCTTGACATCGAAGCCGGAGAGTTTGTAGCCGTGCAGGGGTCGTCCGGATCTGGTAAATCAACCTTGTTGAATATCCTGGGTATTCTGGATTCCTGTGATGGTGGCAGCTATACATTAGAGGATACCCCGATCAGTCAACTCAATGAAAAGCTGGCGGCTCAGTACCGCAATCGGTTTATCGGGTTTGTTTTCCAGTCATTTAATTTAATTCACCACAAAACGGCCGTGGAAAATATAGCCCTGCCGCTTTACTATCAGGGAGTTTCGCGAAGGCAGCGCAATTTACTGGCGCTAGAGTATCTTGACCGGGTGGGGCTGCGGGACCGTGCCGATCACAAGCCTGCGGAACTTTCGGGGGGACAATCGCAACGGGTCGCCATTGCTCGAGCGTTGATTACACGGCCATCTCTGGTGTTGGCTGATGAGCCAACCGGTGCCCTTGACACCCGGACCTCTGAACAAATAATGCAGAGCTTCAAAGAAGTGAATAACGATGGTGTGACAGTGTTGATTGTGACTCACGAAGACGAAATTGCTGCACAGGCAAAGCGCACAATCAATTTGCGTGACGGTGATATCGTTAGTGATGAAAGGAATCACTAACATGCTGCCGGATGTTGATACACTCCAGGAAATTGCCCAGACACTGCGGACACATAAAACTCGCACAGCACTTGCCGTGCTGACAGTTGGATGGGGTGTGTTTATGTTGGTTTTATTGCTGGGTGCTGGTCGGGGGTTGCAAAACGGTGTCGAGCTTCAATTTAAAGATGACGCAATAAACAGCATCCGTGTTTACCGGGGCCGAACTTCAATTGCATACGGTGGCCACCCCCGGGGACGCCGTATTCAATTCGACAATACCGACTTTGACCGAATTCGCGATGAAGTAGAAACCGTTGATAAAAGCACCGCCAGATATTACCCCGGTGGTGAAAAGACAGTCAGTTATGGTGGACAACATGCCTCGTTCGATTTACGTGCAGTGCATCCGGATCACTTGTATCTGGAAAAAACACAACTGATTTCCGGTCGATATATCAATGAGGCTGATATCGAAAACAAGCGTAAAGTCAGTGTTATTGGCAAACAGGTAAAACAGCACTTGTTTGGTGATCAGTCAGCGCTGGGTGAACGATTGCTCATTAACGATATCTCCTATCAGGTGGTTGGTGTTTTTACTGACGAGGGTGGTCGGTCCGAAGAAGAAACCATCTATTTGCCGGTGTCTACAGCTCAACTGGTGTATGGCGGCGAGTCTCGAATTCATCAAATCCTGTTCACTGTTGGTGAAGCCAGTTATGAAGAGAGCAAGGCCGCCGAAGCAAAAACCAGAACTCTGTTTGCCGAGCGATACCAGTTCTCACCAGAAGATAATCGTGCAGTGCGGATTTATAACAACCTTGATGAGTATAAAAAAATCACCGATTTATTTTATTGGGTGCGGGTGTTTGTGGCTGTGGTGGGGGCAGGTACGGTACTGACCGGCATATTGGCTGTGAGTAATATCATGGTGATTTCAGTATCAGAAAGAAGACGCGAGATCGGCATTCGCAAAGCACTTGGGGCTACCCCTGCGTCAATCACTCGATTAGTAGTGACTGAGTCGATCATTATCACTGCAGTAGCCGGTTATCTGGGGCTGGTGGTGAGTCTGGGTTTGCTTGAATTGTTGAAGTCGACAATTGCCGAAAATGAATATATGTACCAGCCCGATGTGAATACCGCAGTGGTGGTGGCTGTTACCCTGTTGGTGATCATTGCTGGAACGCTTGCGGGCTATTTACCCGCCAGGCGAGCCGCTTCTATTAATCCGGTCGAGGCATTGGCGCCGGCATGATTGATCGCGATGCATGGATGGAGGTGTTTCAGGTACTAAAGAGCAATCGTATGCGTACGTTGCTGACGGCGTCCGGCATATTCTGGGGGATTTTTATTCTGATTGTCATGCTGGGTTTTGGAAACGGCATTGAAGGTGGCGTACAAAAGAGTATGGCCGGTTATGCCAACAACGTAATTTATATCTGGGCCAACGAAACCTCTGTACCGTATCAGGGGCTGTCCCCCGGGCGTAATATCGTTCTAAAGAATGATGACTCCGAAGCAATCCGTAGCCAGGTAGATAACGTTGGATACCTTGCGCCGCGTATTCGCTTAGGTCGGTTTCGGGGGCGCAGTGATGTCACCTATGGTGCAAAGGTTACTGACGCGGAGATATCGGGCGATTTGCCGCAGTATCAGCACATATTGCCCATGGCAATCGATACCGGTCGGTTTATCAATCCGCTTGATGTGGCAGAGAAGCGCAAGGTAGCTGTTATTGGTGAGCGAATACATCGTGAATTATTTGGTGAAGACGTCAATCCGATTGGTCGCGAGATTCAGATTCGACAGATCAGCTTCACAGTGATTGGCATATTTAAGCCTCAGCGCTATGGAACTAACCGTGAACGCATGAGTAGTTTTGTTTTTACGCCGTTGTCTACGTTTCAACAAGTATTTAATCGAGGTAGAACGGTCGGGTTTTACGCTTTGGTGCCACAACCCGGTGTGACAAGCCGAGAAGTTGGTGATGATATCAAAGCTCTGTTGTCGAAACGGCACAGAGTATCACCTGACGATAATCGAGCGTTTGGAGACTGGAATTCTGAAAATGAGTTTTCACGCATCAGCAACTTGTTTACTGGAATCAGGGCTTTTATCTGGACTGTGGGAATAGCCACTTTGTTAGCCGGTGTGCTGGGTGTAAGTAATATTATGCTTATAGCAATTCGAGAACGACGACGTGAATTTGGTATTCGCAAGTCTATTGGTGCCACCCCGGCAGCGGTATTAAAAATGATCCTCCTTGAGACATCGACGCTGGTTGGCGTGGCCGGGTTATTCGGATTGATTTTTGGCCTGCTTGCGCTCTACCTGGTGGATATACTTACCCGTTCAGTAACCGCTGATGCAAACGCTGAAGTTTTATTCAGTTCACCGACCGTGGATTTAAAGGTGGTTATTGCAGCACTGGGAGCGCTGGCACTTGCGTCACTGGTGGCCACATTGATACCTGCGCGGCATGCGATGCAAATTAACCCTGTCGAAGCGTTGAGAAGCGAATAGAGATCATGATAAAGAAGCTTTTAAAAATTCTACTGGTACTGGTGGTGCTGGCTCTATTGGCAAGCAGTTTATACTTCCTCATTAAGCGCAATGAAACCGAGCCTGAACCGTTCGCCACCGAGACCGTGACGACCGGAAGTATCCTTAAAAAAGCGGTTGCTTCAGGTGCAATTGTGCCCAGACGTGAAGTCACTATTAAATCGCGAGTGTCAGGGGTGGTTGAGAAATTACACGTGGTGCCGGGTGAAATCGTTTATCGCGGACAGTTAATCGCGAAAATTACTGTAGTCCCCGATGCGGTGACGCTGAACTCAGCCCAGGCTCGCTATGAAACGGCACGTATCAGTGTGTCGAATGCTAAGCTTGAGAGAGACCGCCGGCGCAAGTTGTTTAAGGAAAAACTGATCTCTAAAGATGAATATGACAGATATCAGTATGAATTTGATCTCAAAAGTGAAGAGATGCAGGGTGCAGAGAGCAATCTAAGGCTGATACGTGATGGCGGAAGCACAGACAGTGGTGCTGTATCCAATGAAGTGCGGTCAACCGTTGCCGGCACTGTACTCGATGTACCGGTCAGGGAGGGAGAGACTGTTACAGAGACTAATAACTTTAATGACGGCACGACGATTTCCTTTGTCGCAGATATGACAGACATGGTGTTCATCGGTACCGTGGATGAATCTGAAGTTGGTCGAATCAGGGAGGGGATGGCATTGCAAATTAGTATTGGCGCAATAGAAGACCAGACATTCGATGGCGTACTGGAATTTATTTCTCCCAAAGGCAATAAAACGGACGGCACGGTACAGTTCGAAATACGAGCGGCGTTGGCCAGTAGTAGTGATGCGACCGTGCGCGCGGGATATAGTGCTAATGCAGATATAGTTCTTGAACGGCGTGATGAAGTATTAACACTGGATGAAAGAGCGTTGTTATTCACGGACGATGGCGTGTTTGTATTGGTTCAGACTCAGGACGCTGAAAACGAACCCGCTTTTAAACGCCAACCGGTCATCACCGGCTTATCTGATGGAATCCGTATAGAGATCATCGAGGGATTGGCCGAAAACAATGTGGTGCGGGTTCCTTGATGCGAATACCTGACTGTAAATTAGTGCTCATCCAGAAACAGCGGTAGCGCTTGTTTCTGGATGGGCACTAATTTGTATTGATCACTGTGCATTTTTATTGACTCAAATAAGCGCCGGTTTCATACTGTTGCGCAAGGGGTTGCGAACACCCCGTGAGGCGCCAGCCGAAGAATCGCATCCATACACTACTTACTTGCTTGAGTCCGCTGAACTTTCAGGAAAAAACCTGCGAGCCTTCAGTGTGAACCAAGCCTGCACAGAGAGGATGCACACATGCCGACACCAAACCAAATTACTCCCCGTCAACTGGCCAGACTTATTGGCACTCCCGGTGCACCAATTGTCATTGATCTTTGTATCGATGATGATTTTTCGCTTGACCCTAGAGTGATCCCTGCGGCATTTCGTCACTCGTATACCGAGATAAACAATCTGGCAGATCAGTGTTGCGGCAGAAGCGTTGTAGTTTATTGTCAGAAAGGTAAAAAGATCAGTGAAGGTGGTGCAGCGCAGTTACGTACAATGGATGTGCGGGCGCAAGTGCTGCAGGGCGGTGTTGTGGCATGGCGTGATGCCGGTTTGCCACTGGTACCTTATGAAAAAATACCGCTCGCAACTCCGCTGTCCGAGAATGCTCAAACAGATACTCGGCGGCAATCGCTGAGTAATCACAAATCTACTGTGTGGGTGACTCGACACCGTCCGAAGATTGATCGTATTGCCTGCCCCTGGTTAATTAGACGATTTATCGATCCGGCGGCGCGCTTTTTATTTGTTCCTCCTGCGACGGTCGATGAAGTTGCTGCATTGTTTAATGCCGTTGCATTTGATGTTGAAGGCGCTTTCTGGAGTCATCGTGGTACGTTTTGTACCTTTGACACGATGCTTCAGGATTTTGAATTAACCACTGAACCGCTGCAAACAATGGCAACAGCGATTCGTGCAGCGGATACAGACAATTCTGATCTGGCACCGCAGGCAGCAGGATTGTTAGCGATGTCGGTGGGTTTGTCACGCATGTATAAAGATGACCTGTTGCAGCTGGATGCAGGAATGGTTTTTTACGATGCCCTGTATCGCTGGGCCCGTGATGGATTGAATGAACAACATAACTGGCCGACAAGTCCGCCATCACGTACTGACGGCTCGGTCCGTGGTGGTAAGCGGTAATGGAAAAGACGACGGATCACTGCAGAGAGCCTTCGCTGCGGCAGGCATTGTTGGTGTGGGGGCGCATTGGCCTTTTATCGTTCGGAGGACCGGCTGCACAAATTGCCCTGATGCACAAAGTGGTTGTTGATGAAAAGCGCTGGCTCAGTGAGAAGGAATATCTTAACGCGCTAAGTTTTTGCATGCTGCTGCCCGGGCCTGAGGCCATGCAGTTGGCAACCTACGCAGGGTGGCGATTGCATGGTGTGATCGGCGGTCTGGCTGCAGGTCTGCTGTTTGTTATACCTGGTGCGATTGTGATTCTGGCTCTGGCCACGCTGTATTCGATCGTAGGTGATGTGCCTTTAGTCACGGCGTTATTTCTGGGTATTAAGGCCGCAGTGATTGTGATTGTTATAGAAGCGCTGCTCAGGGTAGCAAAAAAAGCGCTGCACGGCCGCGTACACTGGTGTATTGCGGCGGCGGCTTTTGTGGGTATCTTCTTTCTAAATCTACCGTTTCCGTTGATTATATTGATCGCTGGCCTCACTGGTTTTTTTATCGGGCAGGGTACAGCAGATGAGACCGCCAGTGCTTCACAGCCCGCAAAAAGACAATGGCTGGCAACCATCGGAACTGTTGTTATCTGGCTGGCACTTTGGTGGGTACCTTTGTTGGCGATGAAAGCCTTTAACGCTCCGGTTATTCTATTAGAGCTGGGGAAATTCTTCTCAACACTTGCCGTGGTGACTTTCGGCGGGGCTTATGCGGTGCTTGCCTATCTGGCTCAGGATGTGGTGAACCAGTTTGGCTGGCTCAGTACTGGCGAAATGATGGATGGACTCGGTCTTGCCGAAACTACCCCTGGTCCTTTAATTCTGGTAACAGAGTTTGTCGGCTTTATCGCGGCATTCCGCGAAGGCGGATTCTGGTTGGGTCTGGCAGGGGCGGCGGTGACACTGTGGGTGACTTTTATTCCATGTTTTCTGTGGATATTTGCGGGCGCGCCTTATATTGACCGGTTGGCGGAACAAGCGCGACTCAGAGGTGCCCTGTCTTCAATCACGGCAGCAGTGGTCGGGGTGATATTAAATCTGTCGTTGTGGTTTGCCTTGCACGTCTTTTTTGATTCAGTGGAAAATCAAAGGATCGGTGTGTTTAGTTTTTGGGCGCCGGTGTGGGGTAGCATTAATTGGCTGGTGGTTGCGTTGACCGGGTTTTGTGCGTGGCTGGCGTTTGGGCTGCATTGGGGGATTGGCAGAATATTGCTGGTAGCCGCGTTGCTGGGGTTTTTGTTGCAACGGTTCGTTTTTTAAGTCGGCCGTTGATGGGAATATTTTTGTTAGATGAAAGCAAGCGTGGCAGAATCTCTGTTATTTAGGGCGGGCTCTGACGGTTGGGTTTACGGATCGTTTTCGTGACGTTGGAATAGCTATGTGCTTTAAATGAACGTACCCTGTAAGTCCAATAGCAGGGTCTCTGCCATGGCGCGTTCTCGCGATGCAGACTGTTGGGCCCGGAGTTCAATTTTACGTTGGATAAATCATGATTCGCTACCTGAAAACATCGATCAGCGCCCAGGCCAGGGCAGAGGATGACGCGCAGGTGCGCGCGACGGTTGAAGATTTACTTGCAGATATAGATAACAATGGTGATGTCGCGGTGCGGCGCTTGTCAGAGAAATTTGATCAGTATTCGCCTCCGGCATTTCGTTTGAGTGAGAGCGAAATTGAAACTGCCATGAGCAAAGTTTCCAGGCGCGAGATGGATGATATCAAGTTCGCCCAAAAACAAATTCGCCGCTTCGCAGAAGCGCAGCGGGCATCAATGACCGATATCGAAGTAGAAACCATGCCCGGTGTTATTCTGGGTCACAAAAACATTCCGGTGCAGTCGGTTGGCTGCTATGTGCCCGGGGGCAAGTTTCCGATGGTGGCGTCGGCACATATGTCTGTGCTTACCGCATCGGTGGCTGGTGTGCCAAGGATTGTCGCGTCCGCGCCGCCACAAAACGGTGAGCCTCATCCGGCTATTGTCACGGCGATGAAGCTGGGCGGAGCTCATGAAATTTATGTCATGGGGGGGATACAGGCGGTGGGTGCGATGGCGCTCGGCACTGAAACTATAGAGCCGTGTCATATGGTCGTCGGTCCTGGTAACGCCTATGTAGCTGAAGCCAAGCGCCAATTGTTTGGTCGTGTTGGGATTGATCTTTTTGCGGGCCCCACTGAGACCATGGTGATCGCGGACGATACTGTTGATGCGGAACTCTGCGCCACAGACTTGTTGGGTCAGGCAGAGCACGGCTATAACTCGCCAGCGGTGCTGCTTACCAATTCGGAAAAGCTGGCCAAAGAAACCCTGGCTGAAATCGAGCGGATATTAAAGATCATTCCAACCGCTGAGACCGCGGGTGTCAGCTGGCGCGACTATGGTGAAGTGATTGTGTGTGATAGCTACGAAGAGATGTTATCAGTAGCCGATGATATCGCCTCAGAGCATGTGCAGGTAATGACCGATCGTGATGACTGGTTTCTTGAACATATGACCTGTTACGGGGCCTTGTTTCTAGGTGCCCGGACCAACGTTGCCAATGGTGACAAGGTCATTGGCACTAATCATACATTGCCCACTAAAAAGGCCGGTCGATATACTGGCGGGCTCTGGGTGGGCAAGTTTCTTAAAACGCACAGCTATCAAAAAGTACTTACTGATGAGGCTGCCACACTGATGGGTGAATACGGTTCAAGATTATGTATGCTTGAAGGCTTTGTCGGGCATGCAGAACAATGCAATGTGCGGGTTCGTCGTTATGGTGGTCGCAATATCGACTACGGGACCGCAGCTGATCCGGTCGACTAGTCAGATTCTTATCATCCTTAATGACTAAAACATCATGAAATTACCTGTGACACCTTCCTTCAAACTGGATGGCAGACGTGCTCTGGTGACCGGTGGGTCCAGTGGTATCGGTTTTGGTTGTGCAGCAGCGCTTGCACAAGCGGGTGCCCATGTTGTAGTTGCAGCACGCCGTGACGGACCACTGGCCGAAGCGGTTGATACTTTAACCTCCGCAGGTTACTCCGCTGAATCAATGCTGATGGATGTCAGTAATGTCGAGTCCATAACCACGGCAATGAAGTCACAGGCAGCATTCCACGTGGTGGTCAATTCTGCGGGCATGGCAATACACAGCCCGGCGCTTGAAACCACTCTTGCAGACTATCAGCAAGTCATGGATACCAATGTGAGAGGCGCTTACTTTGTATCAGTGGGAGCAGCGCAAGGTATGGTTAAAGCAGGCCTGAGTGGTTCTATTATTCATATCTCTTCACAGATGGGTCATACAGGTGGTGTAGATCGGGCGGTTTATTGCGCATCAAAACATGCGGTCGAGGGGATGATTAAATCAATGGCGATTGAATGGGGGCCGCATAATATTCGTGTGAATACTCTCAGCCCGACATTTATAAAAACTCCGCTGACTCAAGTGACATTTGATAACCCTGAACGAGTTGCGTGGATAAAATCCAAAATCAAACTGGACCGTATTGGTGAGGTAGAAGATATCATGGGCAGCCTTTTGTACCTGGCCTGCGATGCCTCGGCGATGGTTACCGGTTCTTCTCTGCTTGTCGATGGCGGCTGGACAGCGGGTTAGCTTTAAAAGCTATGGGAATAATAAACGATGACTGAAAACAGTAACCTCCTGGGCTTTGATCCGAAATGGAAAGATTTCCCTGATTATATTCTTGGTATCACCCATGAGATCTGGGAGTCTCGAAAAATAGCGACGCTTCACCACTACTACGCAGACGACATTATTGTTCGTTCTCCGGGGTCGGTGGTTGTTGGCAATAAAGGTGTGATTGCCGCAACGATGGCAACTCTGGCCGAGTTCCCGGATCGCCAGCTGCTGGGTGAAGATGTGATCTGGAGTGGTAAACACGATACAGGGTTTTTGTCGTCCCATCGGATCATGACTACTGCAACACACAATAGGCCGGGTGTGTATGGTGAGCCCACTGGCAGGAAACTTCGCTATAGGGTGATTGCCGATTGTGCGGCAATGAAAAACCAGATTTATGATGAATGGTTGATCCGCGATCAGGGTGCTATTGTCCGGCAGCTTGATCTTGATCCCAAGCAGTATGCACGTGATCTAATTGCACGCGAAGGGGGGGTAGAGAATTGCACCCGCCCGCTAACACCGGTGAATGACAAAGAAGGTGATTATCTGGAGAAAGGTAACGACAATGAATTTGGGCTGCGCTACGGCGATATCCTGAAGCGCATTATGGGAGCTGATATGGCTGCTATTGGGTCAGAGTATGATCGTGCCTGTTGTCTTGAACTACCGGGTGGCGTCAGTGCCAGTGGGCGGGAGTCAGCTGATCAATTCTGGATGGGATTACGTGCTGCGTTTCCGAGTGCAGAATTCAGCATTGATCATTGTATTGGCCGTGAAGATCCCATGTATGCGCCACGCGCTGCAATACGCTGGTCGTTGCATGGCAGGCACGATGGCTGGGGCGCTTTCGGTGTGCCCACAGGTGCGGAGGTTTATATTTTGGGGATCAGTCATGTTGAATTCGGGCCTTATGGTGTTCGACGTGAATGGGTGGTGATCGATGAGACTGCCATCTGGAAACAGATTCTTCTGCAGACGGGATAGCACATGACACCGCAGGAAATGGAAGCACGCATTGT
This sequence comes from uncultured Granulosicoccaceae bacterium, assembly GCA_964574535.1. Taxonomy (GTDB): domain Bacteria; phylum Pseudomonadota; class Gammaproteobacteria; order Granulosicoccales; family Granulosicoccaceae. The sequence goes on from CAZNOB010000014.1 coordinate 11,896, forward strand.
GCGCTACGGTGATTTGAAACCGTGTCGTACCGCGTTTATTGACGCCCATACACCCGGCTCCGATCAAAAAGAAAATTTCACAATTATCGGTGCGGGCGTGTCTGAAAGCCCGGATCAGCATGTTCATATAAGTGATGCGCCCGGTTTTAATATTGGCGCAGCAGGACAACCACCACGCTGTCGCAATTCATTACACACTCATACCACTGCAGAAGTGTTTTTTGTTTTAAAAGGTCGCTGGAGATTTTTCTGGGGACGCTGGGGGGATACCGGAGAGGTGACACTGGAAGAGGGCGATTTGATCAATATCCCTACTGGTATGTTCCGCGGTTTTGAAAATATTGGCACCGACTACGGAATGATAATGGCCGTGCTTGGCGGTAACGATGCCGGAGGTGGTGTTGACTGGGCGCCACAGGTCATACAGGAAGCCGCAGCGCATGGCCTGGTGTTGGGTAACAACGGTGTTCTGTATGATTCAAAGAAAGATGAGTTTTTACCTGATGGCATTGAACCAATGCCGCTGATGAGTGATGAGGACATCAATCAACTCATTGAACCCGTTGCTGCCGAAGTGGTGCCGCGTTTTGTTGCGCGCTATTGGGATATGGTGGCCATGTCAGATAAGCAGCCTTCACTGGTCTTGGGCGAGCACGGGATGCTTAAAGATAAGCCTGGCTTTACCATTGAAATGATAACTCGTCATTCGCTGCCAGTGGAGATGCAACAAACTGATCGTCACCAGATATTGATGGTGATGCATGGTCACTGGCGCCTGCGCTGGCTGCAAGGTGAAACCGTGCTGGCGCCCGGTGATACCTGTGCAATACCGCCTGGTATTGAACACGTCTTAGTGCCATCAATGACTGGCCATGCAAGTGTTTTTAGAATTTCAAACACAGATGATCCAGCTGGCGCAACTCAGTGGTTGTAGCGACAGCGCGGCGGAAAAATCCGGCTGTTTTGTGGCTCGAATTGTAGTCTGTTATCCACCAAGCTAAAAATTAAGAACTATCTCATGAGCAAGATACTTACAACGCATGTTGGTTCATTACCTCGATCTCAAGAGGTGGTAGATTTTATTTTCAAACGCGAAAATGAAGAGCCGTTTGACCAGCAGGATTTTGACAAAGCAATGACAGCAGCTGTTCTCAAAACAGTTGAAAGACAAAAGCAGGCGGGTATCGATATTGTCTCCGACGGGGAGACATCGAAGATATCTTACGCGACTTATGTGAAAGATCGATACACGGGTTTCTCCGGAGACAGTGAGCGCAACGCTCCGGCCGACTTGCTGCAGTATCCCGGTTTTCTTAAACGCATTGCAGACAGTGGCGGTACGCCTCAATATGCCAGGCCGATGTGCACCGGTGAAGTAAGGTCCCGGGGGCAGGGTGAGCTCACCAAAGATATTAATAACTTAAAAAGTGCAATGAAAAAACATGGCATCGAACGTGGCTTTATGAATGCTGCGTCTCCCGGTGTGATATCGCTGTTTCTGCAAAATCAATATTATAAGAGCCGTGAATCCTATCTGGCGGCGTTGGCTGACGCGATGAAGGATGAGTATGAAACCATTGTTGCCAGCGGGCTTGATCTGCAACTGGATTGCCCCGATCTGGCATTGTCACGCCATATGTTATTCACTGATCTCTCTGATGCCGAGTTTGTCAAAATAGCCCAGAGCCATGTGGAGGCTTTGAATCATGCGTTAGCAAACATCCCGATGGAGCGGGTTCGAATTCATATTTGCTGGGGAAACTACGAAGGGCCACACACTTGCGATATTGGTATGGAAAAAGTACTGCCCACCTTATTGAATAGCAAAGCGCGCTACTTGTTGTTCGAAACCTCTAATCCAAGGCACGCACATGAATGGACGGTATTCGAAGAAGCCCGAGCAAAGATCCCGGATGATGTAGTACTAATACCGGGTGTGGTCGATACCACCAGTAATTTCGTAGAACATCCACAAGTGGTGGCACAACGCATCCAGCGCTTTGTGGATATTGTCGGGCGTGAGCGAGTGATCGCGGGATCTGATTGCGGGTTCGGAACGTTTGCGGGGTTTGGCGCGGTTGATCCCGACATAGCTTATGCCAAATTAGCAGCGATTTCGGCTGGTGCGAAGGCTGTTTAGCAGTTGTCCCGGATCAAGAGCTTTTCCGCGGTAGTTGGGTAAAGGCCGAGCTCCCGCAGGCACTGCATACCGAAAAGTGCGCGCCGGTAAGTGTTGATGTCGGGAGCTGTGCAATGCCTGTGGCTAACGTCCAGTCATCTCAAAGTACCGGTCTGCGTATCGCTGGCCGATGGTGCGTAGTCCTGATGCATTAAAATGGCTACCGCCGTCTACGGACGGCAGGCCGAAACCTTCCACGCATGCTGTCTGTGAGTCGTTGTCTGAATTCAGTGCCATCAAGTGCGTGTTGACGCCGGTTGCTGCAATGGTTTCACCACAGATAAACGGTTTTCTGCTGTTGAACCAGTTTTCTGATCGGAAATTTCTGATTAGCGCGCTAAGTTTTTGCGGGTAATAGTTTGTCGGGGCTGGTTGGGGTATATCCGGATCAGATGTCCCTTCACGCAGCCAATCTGTTTCTCCCTGATGCCAGATAATTCCGTCAAGCGCCGATTTTTGTGGCAACTCGTTTATCGCCGAGAGTACTTTTGATCTCACTCGGTTCATACCTGTGGCGCCGGCGTCCCAATGAGAAATACCTTCCCCCGGTTCGGACACCAATATAATTCCAACCACTCGATTGGCGTTTAGCGTAGCGAGCCTTTTGCCCAGGTGTAGGGCAAGATTGTTGTGGTACTCGCTATTTGAGCGATTGGGGTCGCCGTTGCCAGGGTGCGAGCCCCGGTCCCAGGTTTGATATAGCTCTGCCACACGCCATCCCTCATCTGTGTAGGCGAACACGCGATGATGAGAGCTGTCCAGAGAATTGTCGATACGGGTGCCTGCGCCAAGGGTGTTGGACTGACCAGTGACGAGTAACAGATCGGTTATATCTGCTGCGGAATAGGTTTTATTGTTGTTGCCGCTTGTTGTGTTACCACCAGAGCTACCGCTGGAAGCACTGTTACCAGTAGAGGATGCATCGACTATACAAGAACGATTATTTTCCCAGCCAAAACCATCACCATCGGGATCAGAACTGCGGCTGCTACATGATGGCTTTGAGTTGTTGCTACTGCTGTCTGAGTTTGTATTTACCGTGCTGCTTCCGGTGACGAGGCAGCTTTGATTGTTTTCCCAGCCAAAGCCGTCACCGTCCGGATCTGAGCTACTGGATCGACAAACGGGCTTGCTGGAATCGCTGGCAGCCGTGACTCGATCAGGTGTATTGCCGCTGGTCGCTGTCGGTGCGCTGCCGCTTGATGTCGATCCGATAATGCAGGTGTCGTTGTCCTCCCAGCCAAACCCGTCACCGTTGCTGTCACTTGACAGGTACTTACAGATTTGTCTGTTCCGAGTGCTTGCGAAGTTTTCTGTGTTGTTGCCGTCGACTATGCAGCTTCGGTTGTTTTCCCAGCCCCATCCGTCTCGGTCGGGATCCGCGTTCGGATTTTGGCAAACCGGTGTTGATGCGTATGTGAACCCGCTAAGACCAAATAAAAGCAGGCCAATGAGTGGGGAATTCCTTGTTAATAAACGTCCTGACATCGCTCGTGCACCTTCAGTGAATAAGAACCTTACCTGTGGTTCATTTTTGAAACTAGATGTCGAGTTTATTTACAATGAGGCTTTAAGAAAACAGGTTTTTCATTACCATTACCTTTTGGAAGGGTTTGAATTTGGGAGAGCTCTAAGAGATTTTTTCCGAATTACTTTTCTAAGTAAGGAACAGATTAGCTAGCAGAGGGACTAAGATAAGCACATAGGAAGTAAAATATGCGATTTCACGGAGGGGTATTGACTTAATGTCAAGATACTAAAGAGAGAGGTTTTGCTTTGTCGGAGCTGGTGCTCGCACGCTGGCAGGTGTTCCAGGCCAATATCTGGCCTGCAGCATTTCACGATGCGGGTAATTGTCAGTGGCAGGGTTTCAGAATCTTAACGCCCATCAGAATCAGGTTTCTGATGGGCATTGTCAATGCGCAGAAAGGCGGTGCAAGTTAAGCTATACGACTTCCGGAGTTGGAGTCAAAGAAGTGTGCGAGCTCAGGTTTGATAGTAAAGCCTATGGTTGATCCTTTAGGAACTTCAGGTGGTTTTTCAGTTTTAGCAATAAACTCAGCATTTGATGCCGTGCGTAAATGGACAAGAGCATACTCGCCCAGGTTCTCGACAAGCTCCAGGGTGCCTTCAACCACAGCATTGGCCGGATCTGTCGTGATGAGATGTTCCGGACGCAGACCAATCTGCATATTTGCAGTGATCTCTCGGCCCAGTTGCATGCCACCAGCAGGAGTCAGATCTTTTGCTTCAAAAAAGTTCATCTTGGGACTACCAATAAACTGGGCAACAAACGCGTTCTCCGGACGTTCGTAAAGATTGATGGGTGATCCAACCTGTTCAATCAGTCCGTCGCGCAAAACCACAATTTTATCGGCCAGTGTCATTGCCTCTACTTGATCATGTGTCACATAAATCATTGTGGTTTCAAGACGTTCGTGTAAGCGTGCTATCTCGAGGCGTGTCTGAACGCGCAGGGCCGCATCCAGGTTTGAAAGTGGTTCGTCGAAAAGGAATACTTCCGGGTCACGAACAATAGCACGGCCAATCGCTACACGCTGTCGCTGTCCACCGGAAAGGTTGCGAGGGCTGCGGTCCAAATAGTCTGTAATCTGGAGGATTTCTGCGGCGTCGGTTACGCGTCGGGTAATTTCGGCGGGATCCGTTTTAGCTTGTTTGAGACCAAAAGCCATGTTTTTATAAACAGTCATGTGCGGATACAGAGCATAGGTTTGAAACACCATCGCCACGCCGCGTTTAGATGCTGCAACTTCATTGACTTCTCGGTCGCCAATAGAAACCGAGCCATCAGAAATCTCTTCCAGGCCTGCAATCATTCGTAGCAGAGTTGATTTTCCGCAGCCGGATGGTCCGACAAAGACAACAAACTCTCCGTCTTCAATGTCGAGATCGACACCGTGCATAACCTGTACATTGCCGTAGCTTTTGCGAACGTTGCGCAGCGTCAGACTGGCCATATTGACTCCATTTCTTTTATTTCTTGCCGTAAAGTATCGGCGAATTCAGGATAAGTCGAGGGCAGGTCGCCCCAAAGCTGACGATTAGTGATGAACGAATCTGTTCTCAAAAGAGCGCGCAACTCGGACCAGGAGGGCTCGACGTAGTCGAAACCGATTTTGCCAGCCTCTACATGAAGTGCAAAGACATACCAGCTGGCGATACTGCGAATGGAATAGACTGGGATAATCCCTTGCTGTAGACAGCCCTCAAGAGTCGGGCGAATAAAGATGGGAAATTTGACCATACCATCTGCACATATACGCGCTACGGTATCTCCAATAGCAGCGTTGCCAAAGCGCAGAATGATTGATTGCAGATAGTCTTCTTTTGAAAATGGCAGGTCCAGCGTCAGTGCCGGCAGCACTTCATTAGTTTCAAAGTTCTGAAAATGTTCGAGCAAGTGAGGTTCGCGAATAGCCGCGTCATATGTTTCTATCCCTTCAAGTGCTGCAAGGTAGGTAAGAGCAGTATGCCCACCGTTCAGTACTCTGATTTTTGTTTCTTCGTAGGGGTCCACGTCTGGTGTAACTGTCACTCCCACTTTTGAAACTTCCGGCATCGGCGCAGCAGACAGTGATTGCAAAACCCATTGGGTAAAGTCCTCTGCCATGATCGGGGAGGTGACAGGCTCCCCGACGAGTGCAGATAATTCTGTGCTGAGTTCGGCGGGGCTTCGTGGCGTTATACGGTCTACCATCGAACAAGGAAACTCGACGTTATTTTCTACCCAGGTTGCCAGATCTGTTTGCTGGCAAGCGTTGAGATACGACAGAAAATTGCGACGCAGCATCTTGCCGTTCTGACGGATGTTGTCACAGCAGGCTATTGTCACCGGGGCATTGGTGGCAGCGACACGTTTGGCCAGTGCCTCACGCAGATAAGCATAAACAGTGCTGGAAGATTCTCCGGCGACTTCTGCCTTGATAGTCGCGTCGGCCAGATTCAGGTCTCCGTTAGGATCAGTGTAGTAGCCGCTTTCAGTGACAGTAACAGTCACCAGGTGTACCGAAGGCAAAGAGAGCAGAGCTTCAGAATCGCTTCGTGCAATACTCCAGTCGGCGAATTGTACGTGGCTTCGCACGCGGCGCAGGCCCACGTTGCCATCTGGCGAGTACGACTTCAAAAAGTAGCCGTCATGGCGCTGACAATCGTTGTCGGCAGCTTTAAATTGATCTGCTTCGGATTCGCGGAGATTGACCGCTGCAATGCCCCAGCGCAAATCACCGGACAAGTCCATGTAGTCGTCCAGATAGACGGCTTGATGAGAGCGATGAAACGCACCAAACCCTAAATGAACCACCCCGATCTGACATGCGGATCTGTCGTAGCGGGTTGCTGATATGTCAGGCATTGTAATCTGGTCGTTTTTTGCATCAATCATGATGTGGCATCCCTCTTTGGTGCGAGGTCTTTACGTGCGGTCTCACGATACTCAGAAGGTGTCATTCCTCTCACTTTTAGGAAATGTCGATTAAAGTTGGCCAGGTTTTTAAATCCAGCTTCCTGGGCGATCGATGTGATTTGATCGTCGGAAGCGTAGAGCATGCCGCACGCCTGTCCGATCCGAATTCGATTTAAAAACTCAACGAAACTGTGCCCGGTCACTGCATGGAAGTTTCTGCTAAACGTAATCTCCGTCATGTTTGCCATCTCTGCGGCCTGTGCCACCGAGAATGCTTCGTAGAAATTCTTGGTGACATGGTCTACGACCCTTGCAATGCGTGCTTGTTTACTTCCACCTTCAGGCTGAATTAGCTTTGTGATTGACAGTGTTTTCTTTTCTGCGTGTTCATTCAGTCTTACCAGGAAGCGCACAAATGCGAGAATACGTTCAGCCCCGGTATTATCCCGAATAGATTCCATGTGTCCACGAGCAAAAGTCGGATTGAATCCCTCAAAATAGATACCTGACTGAGCAAGGTGAAGCAGTTTTATCACCTGTGAGAATTCAGGGAAGCCTTCGGCGAGTTTCTCGACACTCTCATGACTAAACTGTATCAGCATGTCCCGAATTTCAACGGGTCTTGACCAAACCTGATCGGTGATCCAGTTGTGCGGCAGGTTGGGTCCGGTCATGAACAGGTCGCCGGCTTTAAAGTCCCCGATGTAGTCACCTACAAATGCCTTGCCTCGTGTCTCGACGACTAAATGCAATTCATATTCTTCGTGTGCGTGCCATCTGCATAAGTCTGATGGCCATCCGTGTTCAAGATAGCGTATAGACCGTGTGCTGCGATCAACCTTTTCAATTTCAGGTTCAATAATCGACATAAACTAGCTTAATACTGTTGTGCCGGACGACCACTGATCTGAAACGTCTCTTCAGAGAGTTCGGCGCCCGCGATAACAGTGGTAAAAGCGTTATGATTACTCACTTCACTGCACCGAAAGTCAGGCCGCGTACCAGTTGTTTCTGACAAAACCAACCAAGGACAACTATGGGTCCCACAGCAGCAGTTGACACTGCCGATAGTCGGCCGAAAAACAATCCTTCCGGTGCTCGGTTACCTTCAATCAGTTTGGAGAGCGTTGCGGCTTCGGTGGTGGTTAATCTGACAGTCCAATAAGCCTCGTTCCAGCAAAAAATGAAACATAAAAGTGCCGTTGATGCGACGCCGCCCCAGGCGAGCGGTATAAGTATGTCTTTTATTTCACCCCAGGTGCTGACACCGTCCATTTTGCCTGCTTCGATAATTTCTTTTGGAATCTCTTTGAAGTACGTAAAGAGCATCCATATGACAATAGGCAGATTGATCAGACTGAGGACCAAAATGACGAGAAAGTGCGTATCGAAGATACCGAGAAAGTTCTTGGTTAAAAAAGTCATCGGGTATAGCACCGCGGCGGCCGGCAACATTTTTGTCGAAAGCATCCAGACTAGAATGTCTTTTGTGTGACGGCTCGGGTTAAAAGCCATCGCATAGGCTGCCGGAACTCCAACAACTAACGCAAAAGTGGTTGCGAATGTTGATGTAATGACCGAGTTAATGGCAAAGCGCCAGTAATCATAGTTTTCGGTCATGTTGGTGTAGTTTTCAAGCGTCGGTGTGAACTTAAATAAGAACTCGGGCTTTACAGCATCGGCGTCCGTTTTAAAGCTGGTGAAGACCAGCCAAAAAATTGGGAAGAAGAATATCAGTGCGACAATCCATGCCAACACTGGCCAGAATACTTTGCCGTACCTCGATGATTGAGCGACTGCTGCCATAATCTGTTTCCTAATCCATCATGCTCTTGCCGACCATCCGTAGCAGGAAGATTGCTACGATATTGGCAAGAATTACTGCGAAGATTCCAGCAGCGCTGGCGGCTCCGATGTTATTTGACGTAAATTCGCCGATGAGATACGGCAGATTTTTGTTTCCGTTGCCGCGACTGACAATTTCGATTTCGGCGTATAGCGATAGGTGAAAGATCGACTGAATCATCACCACAATTGCGATCGGGCGAGCCAGATGAGGGATGGTGAGGTTGCGAAAGCGCGACCAGGCATTTGCACCGTCAAGTATGGCAGCCTCTTTTTGGCTTTCGTCTTCCGACTGCAAAGAGGTCATAAAAATGAGTACGGCGAACGGTGTCCATTGCCACGTCACCATTATAATTACCGCATAGGCCGCGGTTTGTGTGGCGCGGAAAGATATCGGCACCAGTTCTGGCCATAATGAAAAGAACGCTCCCAGGACTGGGAAGTCCCTGAGGCCATTAACTATCCCGTTAATTGCGTCGACCGCAATGCCATTGAGACCAAGTACCGGGTCAAGGATCATGTTGATCCAAAGAACTGCGTTGACCGCAGGCATTACAAAGAAGGGCGAAATCAGCAGTACGCGAACAATACCGCGTCCGGGAAATGTTCGGTTGACCAACATGGCAAGGGCGAGCCCCAGAAGCACCGTCAGTATAAGGATGAAGCCAACGATAAAAACACTGTTTTGTACTGCAAACCAAAAGTCTTTGGCGTGGAATAAAACGTATTCGTAGTTTCCGAATCCGCGCCAGTTGCTAAAGCTTGGGGTAGTCCATTCAGGCCTTCGCAGGTTATTTAGAACATAACGGATAAACGAGAAATACAGCGTCATGCCGAGAGGCACTAACATCCAAAGCAGCAGGAGTATGACGGCTGGAGTTTGTAATAACCGGGGTAGCGTTCTTTTAGACATAGCTCTTTAAAAACTCTGTATTACGTTGGGAACGCTCAGCTGTGTAGAGGCCGTTACGAAGCGAGACAGGATTGGTGAATATTGTACGTAAAGGATTTGGTTGTTAATAAAAAGCTCGGTGGATATACCACCGAGCTTTAACGGTCTTACTTAAATCCGGGGGTTACCGGATCTAGTAGTAGCCCGCTTCACGCATAATAGCGTCTGCTGCAGACTGTGCAGCTGCCAGAGCTTCTTCAACTGACTTCGCGCCAGAAAGAGCTGCTGCCATTTCCTGGCCAAAAGCACCACCAATTTCAGGGAACTCAGGAATCGCTACGAACTGAACGCCCTGGTAAGGTTTCAGATCAGTTGCTTCAGGAGCTGCAGATTCAATCGCTGCCATTTCAGCTGCTGCAAAACCTGCTGCTGCCTGGAATTCAGGAAGAGCATACGTTGAAGCACGCTGACCAGTTGGTACTTTGCCCCAACCGAAGTCAGGATGGTTTCCAACTGCCTGGACGTAGTCTTTTGAAGTTGCCCACTCGATGAATTTCATTGATTCTTCAGCGTTTGGAGAGCCTGCAGGTACAGCCATTGCCCATGCCCACAACCAGTTTGCACCTACCGGGTTACCAGCATTTGGAGACTGTGCGTAAGCTACACCGTCAACTTCAAGGAAAGAAGCAGCGATAGTCGCATCGATCCACAGGCCACATTTGCCTTCGTTGTAGAGTGCGAGGATTTCGTTGAAAGAGTTACCTTCAGATCCTGGAGGACCGTAAGAGCTCAGCAGATCAACGTAGAAGTTTACAGCTGCGTTCCACTCTTTTGAATCAAGCTGTGGCTTCCAGTCTTTGTCGAACCATGCAGCGCCGAATGAGTTTGCAACAGTAGTGATGAATGCGCCATTGTCGCCCCAGCCAGGCTTTCCGCGCAGACATGCACCGTAAACACCGTTGTCCGGATCGTGGATCGCGGCAGCGGCTGCTTTAACGTTATCCCAGGAGTCATTATCGCCGATAGTTACGCCTGCAGCGTCAGTCAGGTCCTTGCGGTACATGACCATAGAAGATTCACCATAGAATGGTGCTGCGTAGAGAGTACCGTCATGAGACAGGCCGGCTCGCATTGCAGGCAGGATGTCGTCAACGTCGTAGTCATCACCGAAGGTCAGAGGCTCGATCCAACCAGCAGCGCCCCAGATAGGTGCTTCCTGCATACCGATGTTGATGATGTCGTACTCACCACCACCAGTGGCCGTGTCAGAAGTGACCTGGTCACGCAGAACGCCTTCTTCCAGTGAAACCCAGTTCAGTTTTGTACCGGTTTCAGCAGTGTAGGCTTCCGCAACTTTCTGCATGTTGATCATGTGACCGTTGTTGACGATCGCGATGGTCAGCTCTGCTGCAGACGCTGTTGTTGCAGTTGCAACACCCAGTGCCAGAGTAAGAGCTGTTTTACGTAGTAATTTCATGTGTTCCTCCCGGAAACCAATGATTCGTTATCTTGTGACTAAACATTTCTTTGGAATTTGTAGAGTCGGTTAATTCATGGAATCCCGCAAATAGGATTTTAACTTATTTACATACAAATCCATCAAATGGTGTTAGACCCTATTCTTGTTAATTCTGAAGGTATTCTATTAAAAACAAAAAGTTATAGAAAAATCAGAAATTAACTGGCGATAGAATTATGAGTCATTTTACGCATTTTCTGTCGTTGTACTAAAAAAGCCTTCAAAACGGGACTCGCCATTATAAGGCCGAAGTTCGTTCAGCGGTAGCCGCATGTACCGGAATTTTCGAAATCTGCGATGAACACGCAATCCCGAAGCTATTAAATTAGCAGATTATCGGAGAAATGCTGCCAAACATGCCGAACGTTGGTTGAAAGTTCCTCATAAGCGGTTAATCTGGACATCAAATCACCTGACCTCACAGTCTCATTGCATTGCCGCGGGAATGCGTGTCTGGGAAAACCGGTAAATTGTTCCTTTGAGAAATGTACGAATCCTGTTGTTGTCGGGATACGATGCCCGCAGTCATCAACACTGGCGGCAGAGTTTGCAAAACAGCCTGCCGGAGTTCAACTGGCAGGTGTTAGCGCTGCCCGATCGCCATTTTTACTGGCGTGCCAGAAGCAATGCCATGACCATTGCATTTTCCCATCGAGCAGAGCTGTCTGATCGTTTTGACCTGGTGATAGCGACCTCCATGGTTGATCTATGCACACTTCGTGGCTTTGCGCCTCACCTCGCGTTTGTACCTACGTTGCTTTATTTCCATGAAAACCAGTTTGACTATCCAGTGAATCAGGCCGGAGGGTCTTCGAGTGGGAACATTATCAATGCACAGCTCACCAGCATATACGCTGCCTTGTGTGCTGAACGGATTCTATTTAACTCTGAGTATAATCGAGCAACCTTTTTTGACGGAGCAAAAAACCTTTTAAAGAGAATGCCTGATGGTGTCCCTGCCGATCTACTGAAAAAAGCAGAGCTGTGTTCGAGTGTTCTTCCGGTACCTATTCATACGGATGAAACATTGGGTAATGGTGCAGTCAACGATAAAGTGTCAGGGAAGGCCCCGGAGATTGTCTGGAATCATCGGTGGGAATTTGATAAGCAGCCATTAGTGTTTTTTACTGCTCTGGAAAAACTTCAGAATGCGGGAGTGGATTTCAGTTTGCATGTCATGGGTCAATCCTTTCGCAAAGTGCCGGAATGTTTCGATCAGGCCCGGGTAACCTTGGCTGATAGAATATCAACCTGGGGACACCAGCCCTCTGACTCATACAATCAAATACTTCGTCAGGCAGATATTGTGGTATCGACCGCGTTACATGATTTTCAGGGGTTGAGTATGCTTGAAGCAATTTATCGTGGTTGCGTACCTGTCGCACCAAATCGCGTTGCCTATCCTGAATATATTCCCCCCGACCTGTTGTACAGCTGCGTCGGGGATGAGGCGGATAGTTTGTATCGGTGTTTGTTAGGAGTGATGAGTGGTCCTTTGCCCAAGCCTCCACAGGTTTCGCAATATTTGTCCTCTGTGTTAATTGCACGCTATCGAAACGAGATCCTGAACATGACTGTATAAGCCAGTTGCCGATAGATTGCTAATGGTCAGTCTCTTTTCCCCGGGGGCAGGTGGACTTGTCAGTGACGCAGATGCCAGCGTGGTCACTTGTGTAGTGAAAAGTTCCAGCTAACCCGGTACAGTCCTCGATGTTAGTCTTTCGGTGACGGTGGATTAACCAATGCTTGCGGACATACAGGAAACAACAGATTGTTAATTACTGGCTTTGAAGGGTATGGGGGGCGACGGGACAATCCGTCAGAAGAAATCGCAAGAGCACTGAACGGCGCTGTGATTGATGATGCCACGATCAATGCTGCAGTGTTGCCAGTCACCAATTATAACTTGCGGGATAATATTGTTGCGTTGATAGAAAAGTATCAACCGGATGTAGTTCTATGCCTCGGCCTGGCGCCAGGTGAGAACATGATTCGGCTTGAACGAGTGGCTGCAAATTACTCCAGATTTGAAATTACAGACAATGCCGGTGAAATTCAGCATGGGCCAATCATTGACGGTGGTCCGGAAGCGTATCAAACAACACTGCCTTTAGATCAATTGCAATCTTCGTTACTTGAGTGCGGTATACCGGCACGTGTGTCACATAGCGCGGGGACATTTCTGTGTAATGCCGTGATGTATCATGCGCTCGATTATTGTGCTGTTCATTACCCTGATACTCGTTGCGGGTTTATCCATTTGCCCTATATGCCTTCTCAGGTGAGGGATCTGGTTTCCAGGGTGCAAGAGAAAAAATCCAGTGAACTTGAACATCGATCAGATCTTGCTTCTATGTCTTTAGCGGATCAGACTAAAGCTATAACTGCAGTGATTAAGTCGTTGGCTGAGTGATATTCTTAATTCGACCAGTACTACGAAGTAGCATTCGTTGCTCCCTGATCTTTCTACTTCTGAACCGCCAGATATCAACGAAAAAGGCCGACTAACGCCGGCCTTATTCGTTCATAGGAAGTTATTTAACTTAATCTTCAAGTTCGCTGTACAGCCGTTCCTTGACCACTTTAGGATATAAGACCACTTCGACACGGCGATTCTTCTGACGACCTTCCGGAGTGGCGTTATCAGCGATAGGGGCGTATTCGCTGTAACCGGCTGCGGACAGGCTGGTCGCTTCAATATCAGAATTACTCTGAATAAATCTAACCGCAGCTGCTGCACGGGCGACAGATAGTTCCCAGTTACTGAAGAATCGCTGCTTTAAGCGAGAACCGATTTTTTTCGAATCTGTATGGCCGGCTACCACAATTCTGCGATCGTTAAATTTGGCGATAATATCTGTCAGCTTTTGCAGGTTTTCCTGTCCCTGTGGGGTAAGATCTGCACTACCGGTAGCGAAGAAATCGGCAGTACCTAACCGCAAAGGTATCGAGCTGTCATCACGAGCCTTCTGGACGGTGACAAAATTAAGCTCAGCTGCTGCTAACTCATCTTCCAGATTTTTTCTCAATGCTTCAGCATCGGCAATAAGTTGCTGCCGTTCTGTCTCTATTCGATCGTTATCTTGCAGAAGCGCCTGCAACTGGGTATTGCTGGCGTCAAGCTGCTTTTGCAGAGATGCATGTTGCCGCTGTAATTGATCGATTTTCTCTGCGCTTTGTGCCTGCGATAGCTCCATTGCTTTTTCAGTGTCTGCGGCCTCGGATTTAAGTGCGCTGATTTGGCTCTGAAGTGCCTGAATTGTTGCTGAGCGATCCTGGCTGGTTTTCGCCAGCTTGTCTGTTTCGATGCTAAGCTTGTTCGCTTTGGCTGAAATGGTGTCTCGTTCCTTGCGCAGAGTATCAACTGCTTTTGTTAAAGATTCATTCTCTGTTTTTTCCTGATTTAAAGCGACAGACAAGGAATCGCTATTCGACTTCTGTTTCGTCAATGCCGCGTTCAGCGAATCACGCTCTGCCGTTAGTTTTTCCAGTGTAGTGGCTAAAGACTTGTTCTCGGCTTGTTGGGTTTTTGCCCGGGAGGCTAAAGCACTATGCTGTGACTGCAGGTCCGCAAGTGATTTTGCTACTTTGTCGTGTTTTTGTGTGAGTTGATCACGCTGCTCTGTCAGGTCTTTACGAGCAGCGGTAAGCTCACTCAATGTTGATGTCTGTGAATCGTTTTGATCTTTCAGGCCATTCAGTTCTTTGGACAGTGTGTTGCGTAATAAAGCAAGGTTGTCCCTTTCAGAGGTGAGTGATTCGTGTTTTTTTGAGAGTTCCGCAAGATCTTTTTCAAGCTCTTTGTTTTTCTTGCCAAGCGCGGAATGATTGGCGTTGAGTTTTTTCTGTGCATTGCTAATGTCATCGAACTCATTGTGTGCAGTGGCGAGTTGACTGTTTAGCTTATCGATTTCTTTGGTCTTCGCGTTAATTTCAGCCTGCAGGCTTGACTGGGTAGCTTTTGCCTTGGCCATATTGTTTTTCGTGCTTCGATCAAACTCTGAATTTAGCTTGTCGACATGCGCGGTCAATCGATCGATTTCCCGGTTTGCATCATCACGCTCTTTTGTTAGTGAGGCAATTTTCTTATTAAGCTTTCGAATGCGACCATTTGCGTCTGCGATGTTGCCACTAGCCTGAATGATTTCCGTTTTTTTCTTATCGAGCTGTTTTTCCAGGTCAGCGAATTGAGAACCGGCTGCCTGAATTTCAGTGACTCGGTTGTCCAGTTCAGATTGCAGAAAACCCAGCTTATTATTAAGATCTGCTGCCGATGCCTGTAGCGTCGCTTTGTCCTTCGACAGCGCATCTTGGGTTTGTTCCAGTGTGGCTATCTGGTTTCGGGTATCCGCGAGTTCATCTTGCACACCCGCCAGTTGGTCTCGAGTTTTTGCTTGTTCGTTAAGGGCAGCTACCAGTTCATCCTGTGCCTGAGCATGTGCACTCTGAACAGTCGCTAGTTCGTCCTGTGTTTGAGCATGTGCGTTTTGAACTGCCGCGAGTTCATCACGTGTTTTAGCATGTGCAATCTGCTCTCTGATCAACGACTGATCTGCCTCACCAGCGCGGTCTTCCATGAGATCCATCGCGCCGGACAGCTTGTGTCTCTCTGCCAGTAATTTGTCGCTCGTGCTGTTTGCGGCGCTGAGTTTTGCGTTTAGTCCTTCAATTTTTTCTTTAGAATCATCATAGTCTGCATTTAAACTATCCAGGTTTTGCTCGAGTTGTGCGATTTCAACCTGTTTAGCCTGCAAGTTATTTCTGATGCCGTTGATTTCTTCTTCAAGGGCATTGAGTGCAGAATCGCGTTCTCTGGCAGCGCCCTCTAATGAGGCAATAAGCTCGCGGTCAGCGCTGTGTTTATCCTGTAAAGCGTCGAGTTTCTTTTGCAGGTCGTCTTTTGCTGATAACAGAAGTTTCGACTGTTTGAGAGCATTTTCGCGTTCCTTTTCGAAATTTCTGAGTCGGTTACGCAACTCTTCTATAGTGGCTGTTGCTTGTACGTTGATCGCGTCGGCATTGTGCCTTGCGCGAATCATTTCTTTCATTCGAAGCGCCATCGCATCGATTTCGTTTGAATCTGAGTTAATTTTCTCTTGTATCTGTACCAGTAAGGGGGAATCACTCAGCTGCGTGATCGTTGTCCCAACTGTAATTACCGTGGAATCGCTGCTAGTAGTGTTTTCTGCCAGAGTACTTACGCTGAAAGTGGCGAGCATACAGGCTAAAACTGGTTTCAATCCTTTTTTTGAAAGTACTGAAAAACGGTCTGAGCTGGTTGAAAGCCGTACCTTTTTCGGCAGGTTTTGTAGTTTCATAGCGGTTCGCTGGCTTTGGAGTCGTCTGGTTAATGCAATAGCTGTGCGTATTTGTGCCGTTTATCGCTAAAAATGCTGTTTAAGTCCGAAAATTAACTGGTTTTATGTGATCTTTTTCGCGATTTTTGCCTGTAGTTTTACATTTTGATGAAATGACAGCCCACTCTGTGGACGCAAACCCGGTTCCGAGCCAGCGCTATCACCTTAGGTATAACCCTGGTGTTGCATAAAATTCCGTGCCGCGCCTCATATACCGCTCTATATGCTTCTGTACTCAAAATTTTATGCAACATCAGGGTATATAATGCAAGATCTATCAACTGAGTTTTAATCAGGTTATGTTGCATTCAGTGAAAGTGGCGGGCTTGATGTAGCACGAGACATAGAAACCGCTCGGGTCTTGTCGCATTAGCTGTGGACAATCGGTGACTGAGCCACAGAACCTGCAAGGTTACAGAAGCGAGTCTTTATCTTTGATGGAAAACTGTT
>CAZNOB010000014.1:28660-52706 GCA_964574535.1 uncultured Granulosicoccaceae bacterium
CCACAGAACCTGCAAGGTTACAGAAGCGAGTCTTTATCTTTGATGGAAAACTGTTATGAAACACTACCGATCATAGATCTGGGTAAGCCTGGTGCTGAAGATGGAATGCAATCGGTAGCGAATGATTTTTCGTCTGCATACACACGGTTGGGATTTGGCGCAGTAATCAATCACGGAATTGATCCCGAAATCACAAAGGCGGTTTTCGATGCGTCTCGGCGTTTTCATGCGCTGCCACTGGCCGAAAAAATGAAAGTGGCGCTTGATGCTAATCATCGAGGCTATATTCCGGTAAATACATCGACAGACGTTAATTCGACTCTGGCTGAAGTCACCCGACCGAACCAGTCCGAGTCTTTTATGATGATGCGGGAGGACGCAGCTTATTCGAAGCCGGTGTTAAACAACGCTTATCTGGCCGGTGCGAATCAATGGCCAGAGTTGTCCGGTTTTCAAATTGCGTTAAACAATTACCATGATGCCGTGGCGAAGTTGTCGCACCGTCTGGTACGGATTGCCTGTCAATCTATCGGGGTTTCAGTACAGCATCTGCTGCCTGCGTTTGAATGTCCTACATCCTGGCTTAGACTGTTGCACTATCCCTCGCAGCGGGCGGATGCACCGGATGATCTGTTTGGCTCTGCGCCGCATACAGATTTTGGTGCGATTACGATTGTTGCTCAGGATAGCGTGGCAGGTCTGCAGGTACTGACGCCAGCAGGGCAATGGCTGGATGTGCCGGTGATCGAAAATGCCTTTATCGTTAATGTTGGGGATATGTTGCACCGATGGAGTAACGGTATTTTAAAGTCGACGCCGCACAGGGTAATTAATCGAACCGGCAAAGAGCGATATTCCTGTGCATTTTTTTATGATCCCTACGTCGATACGGTAGTTAAGCCGTTGTCAGAATGTATCACCACTGATCGGCCGGTGCAGTTCGAGCCAGTGCACTATGGTGATTTTCTCCGCGCAGAACTGCAAGCCGCTTATCAGCAGCATAAGTAGGTTTTTATGGTATTTAATAAGTATCAGAACAACCGGGTCAGGTGAACCTGGATTCCGTTAATCGTTGAAATACGCCGAGCGTTTCTTCAGAGACATGATGTTCAATGCCTTCTGAATCACGTTTTGCAACGTCCTTAGTCACACCGATTGCCAATAAAAACTGATACACGACTTCATGACGCGCGCGACTTTCATCTGCCAGTTGCTTGCCCTTGGTCGTTAGAAAAATTGAGCGATACGGTTCAGAGCTAATGTAACCATCGCGCTGCAAGCGTGCCAGTGTCTTGCTGGCCGTGGGTTGGGAAATCCCCATGCGATTTGCTACATCCACAAGCCGCGCTTCTCCGCTGACGCTGATGAGATCGTCGATAAGTTCAACATAGTCTTCGATCGCTTCGAGCTTGTGCGCTTCGCGAACACGTGTGAAGCGTTCTGCTTGCTCGCTGACGTCGGGCAGGGTTCTTTCGACCGAAATTTTGTGCACTTTGCCGGAAATGAGGTTAATCCTTGTGAGTATGCGCCTATTAAGTATGCCACAGGCTTGAATTCTTTGCTGGGAAGTATAAACTAAGCCTTGGCTAAATTCACTGGATCTTACTATTTTAATACTCTTAAAATTTCTATTTAAGGCCGGTTGTACACTTTTGCTGCTGCTTGGTCTTAGTGGCGTCAGCAACGCGCAGGAGCGATTGCTTGTTGCAACAACGTTCACTGTCATTGCAGATCTGGCAAGCAATGTGGCGGGCGAGGCAGCCGATGTCGTGTCGATCACCAAACCCGGTGCAGAAATACATAACTATCAGCCTACGCCTCGGGATCTTCTCAGGGTCCGCAAAGCAGATATTGTTCTCTGGAATGGTCTGGGTCTGGAGCGTTGGTTTGAAAAATTTATGCGCCGGCTGAAGAACGCTGAAGAGGTGGTGATCTCGGCGGGAGTGGAAGAAATTCCTATAATTCAGGGGCCTTATCGCAATAAGCCTAACCCGCATGCATGGATGTCACCGACTGCGGCACTAATCTATGTCGAGAACATTCGTCGTGCGCTTGCAGACATTGATCCTGCGAATGCAGAGACTTATGCGGCCAACGCCAGTCGCTATCAGCGACAAATACTCGATACCATAGCACCGCTAAAGGAGCAGCTGTCGACCGTACCTGAAGCCCAGCGATGGTTAGCAACCAGTGAAGGTGCGTTCAGCTACCTGGCCCGGGATTTCGGTTTACAGGAAATCTACTTATGGCCAATCAATGCAGACTCGCAGGGAACACCCCAGCAGGTACGTCGAATGATCGATGCTGTGCGTGAAAATAATATTACAGCTGTTTTTAGCGAAAGTACTGTCTCGGATAAAGCGGCCAGGCAGGTGGCGCGCGAAACAGGCGCATCTTATGGAGGAGTGTTGTACGTTGATTCGCTAAGTGAGCCCGATGGTCCTGTGCCGACTTATCTGGAGTTATTGAGGTTGACAACAGAGACAATCGTGAGTGGTCTGACTCAAGAGGCAGCTAAGTGATCGGTGCTTTGAGTGTTTGTCGATGAGTGAGCATTCACCAGGGATACGGGCTGAAAATGTAACGGTCACTTATCGCAATGGACACACGGCACTGCGTGACGCCAGCTTTGATATACCCAATTCCACCATATGTGCGCTCGTGGGTATCAATGGCTCAGGCAAATCTACTCTCTTTAAAGCCATCATGGGTTTTGTGCCACTGGCCCTGGGGTCGGTGCAAATTCTGGGGAGTCCGGCTGGCCGCGCATTGCAACGCAATACCGTGGCTTATGTGCCGCAGAACGAAGACGTCGACTGGAACTTCCCGGTTCTGGTCGAAGATGTAGTGATGATGGGCCGGTACGGCCATATGGGGATGTTAAGACGCCCGTCAAAGGCGGATCATGAACACGTAACGACCGCACTTGAAAGGGTTGGCATGCAGGACTATCGGCAGCGACAAATTGGTGAACTGTCGGGTGGTCAGAAGAAGCGGGTATTTTTAGCCCGTGCTTTGGCTCAGGAGGGCAGGGTAATTCTGCTTGATGAGCCATTTACCGGTGTCGACGTCAAAACCGAAGAATCGATCATTGAACTGATGCGTGGCCTGCGTGACGAAGGGCGTGTCATGCTGGTGTCCACACACAATCTGGGTAGCGTTCCGCAGTTTTGTGATCATGTGGTGTTAATCAATCGAACCGTGCTGGCCAGCGGTCCCGCCAAAGAAGTGTTTACGCTGGACAATCTGGAAGAAGCGTTTGGGGGAGTATTGCGGTTCCATGTGCTGGGCGGTCATGACCTGCATGATGATGATGATTCTCGTGAGGTTACCGTCGTCACCGATGATGAACGTCCATTTGTGCTTTATGGTGAGAGCGATCAAAAAGACAACACAGGGTCATCAGATTCGAATGATTAAAACATGTTAAGAGCTCTCGAGCCTTTTGCTTACCAGTATATGGTCGATGCCATGTGGGTCAGTGCACTCGTCGGAGCGGTCTGTGCTTTCCTGTCTGCCTATCTGATGTTGAAAGGCTGGTCACTCATTGGCGACGCACTTTCGCACTCGGTTGTGCCTGGTGTTGCCGGTGCGTATATGTTGGGGCTGCCGTATTCAGTGGGAGCTTTTTTGTCAGGTGGGCTGGCAGCGCTGGCGATGCTTTTTATTAGCAACCACTCCCGCTTGAAAGCAGATGCAGTCATCGGTCTGATTTTCAGTGGTTTTTTTGCGCTCGGGCTTTTCATGATTTCAATTCGGCCGGCCTCAGTTCAGATTGATACCATAATCTTCGGCAACATCCTGCACATCGAACCAGCGGAACAAATACAGCTGGTGATCATTGCGGTGATTTCACTGATGATTCTTACCGCTAAGTGGAAAGACCTGATGGTGGTGTTTTTTGATGAGAGCCATGCTCGTTCGATTGGTATCAATCCAGAGCTTCTAAAGGTCGTATTTTTTACCGTGCTGAGTGCCTGTACCGTTGCTGCGTTGCAGGCGGTTGGTGCATTTCTGGTGATAGCGATGGTGGTGACACCGGGGGCGACTGCGTATCTGCTCACAGATCGCTTTCCGCGCCTGATCGTACTGAGTGTAGTGATCGGGGCGACGACCAGCGCATTAGGCAGTTACCTCAGCTATTTCCTTGATGGGGTAACCGGCGGTGTGATTGTAGTTCTACAGACTATCCTGCTGCTACTGGCGTTTCTCTTCGCACCGGTGCATGGATTATTAGCGTCTCGAAGGCGTGGCCGGGCAGAGATCGCCTGATGTTCACAGCACTACTGGAACCATTAACGATAGACTTTATGCAGCAGGCTCTGTTGATGGCAGTCTTGTTGTCCATCGTTGCTGCGGTGCTTTCCTGTTTATTGGTTTTACGTGGCTGGGCGCTGATGGGCGATGCAATTTCGCATGCGGTATTGCCAGGCATTGTGCTGGCTTATGCAGCCGGTATACCTGTCGTCGTCGGTGCATTTGTAGCAGGTGTGTTTTGCTCGGTGGCTACCGGATTTCTTAGTGAAAATTCACGACTGAAAGAAGACACTGTCATGGGTATTGTTTTTTCCGGTATGTTCGGGCTCGGGGTGTTGCTGTTTTCTGTGTTTAAGATCGATGTTCATCTGCATGAAATTCTGTTTGGCGATATTCTGGGGTTATCATGGACTGATGTCTGGAAGACCGGGATTATTGCCGTACTTTGTTGTGCAGTGGTACTAGCGAAGCGTCGTGATTTGTTGGTGCTTGCGTTTGATCCACAGCACGCACGTACTATCGGCATGCCGGTGGCCCTGTTGCACTATGGCTTATTAGTGGTGCTTTCCGTAGTCATAGTGGCCGGTTTAAAAGCAGTAGGTATTATTCTGGTGATCGCGTTACTGATCGCGCCGGGAGCAATTGCGCACTTGTTAACCGATCGATTTGATATCATGCTTGTTATCGCAGTGGCTGTTAGTGTGGTTTGCGCGGTGGCTGGTGTCATGGTTAGCTTTTTCCTTGATAGTGCGCCCGCACCCACTATTGTACTGGCCTTTATGGTCGTGTTTATTATCACCTTTCTATTTGCACCCAGGCATGGTTTGATCAATCGTGCTATTTCCACCAGACGTTCTATTCAATCAGCAAAGTAATTGGATATCTCATGGCTAAATCATTACAGGACCAACTGCTGAAAGCAGGGCTTGCTAACAAAAAACAGGCAGTGCGGGCCAAGAAGGCCAAAAACAGCAAGGAAAAACTCAAACGCGCTGGCGTAGAAGTCACAGACGAGGCATCACAATTGGCCAGGCAGGCCGAAGCAGAGAAGCTGGCGAAAGATCGCGAGCTCAATCGGCAAAAAACCGAGCGCGCAAACCAGCAAGCAATACAGGCACAAATCAAACAGCTGATTAGTCTGAATCGTATATCTGAAAGAGGCGACATCGAATTTCGCTTTCCAGAGGACAACCTGGTTAAGACTCTGTTATTAACTGAACGGCAGCGGACGGCAGTGATCAACGGACAGCTTGCAGTAGTTAAGTTTGACGATTCGTATGACATTGTGCCGCGTAAAGTGGCCGTTAAAATTGCCGAGCGTGACGAAACTCGTGTGCTGGTCTGCCACGATGATTCGGGTGATAGTCCCGTGGATGATGAATACGCCGACTATCAGGTCCCTGACGATTTAATGTGGTAGTCGTCAAGCTATCTTCAATTTACAGACCGCGGATTTACCCCTATGCCTTTATTTGACAAACACTTGCTGCCCAACATCATCGCGATAGCCTTGATTGTGGTCGGACTGTTGTTGCCTGAGCCCATCGCACGATTTGTTTTCTACACCGGCTTGTTTGCCCTGTCGGGTGCGGTTACCAATTGGCTGGCGATACACATGTTATTTGAGAAAGTCCCCGGGCTTTATGGTTCAGGTGTGATTCCAACTCACTTCGAAGAATTTAAAACAGGTATTCACAAGCTGGTCACTCGCGAGTTGTTTAATCGAGATAATGTTGAGCGTTTTTTTAGCAAAGAAGAAAATCAGGGAAAAATGCTGGATATCGAGCCGGTAGTTAAAAACCTGGATATGGATGATGCGTTTGATCAGCTGGTGTCTGTGGTGATGGATTCTTCCCTGGGTCCTATGCTTGGTATGGTCGGGGGTGAGAAAGCACTTGATGCCATGCGTGATCCATTTAAAAACCGAATGCATGAGTTTTTATTGAAAACAGTCCGTTCTCCATCGTTTCAGAAAAATCTGCAAAAACAGCTTCAGAGTGTTACTCAAAGCGATGACTTTGTCGATCGGATGGGTGCGATTGTACAAAACCGTCTGGACGAACTTACCCCGCAAATGGTCAAGGAAATCATTCAGGGAATGATCCGGAAACACTTGGGCTGGCTGGTGGTTTGGGGGGCAGTCTTTGGTGGTTTGATCGGTCTTGTGTCCGCATTCTTCCTGAACTGATCGCTATCTGACGCGGTTGTTCTATTTGACTACACTTTAACTGTAGATCTATTTTGTTACTTATTTCTGGATTATCTCCAGACCGGGCTTGCCGGGCGCTGATAACGGTTTAGGTGTCGCCGCAGCGGGTGGGCCAGGGTCTATAACTCGAAGGTTATTGTTATCTTCGACCGCAGTATCAGCTGGATCCACCGTGCGACTGGCAAATTCATTGTACTCGGATAAATAAAGATTTCGTGTAGCGGATAGTGCGCTATCGGATAGTCCGGGACTGTGGGTAATTCGATAATCCCAACCCAGAGCACCGGCATATCCATTTGCGTACCAGCTTTCCAGCAAGGTTGTATGGTCAGCGCTGTCTAAACCTTCAACCGGGTACTCACCCATGATAAGAGGCTTATCGTCAAGTCCGTAATCGGCTGGTGATTTAGAGTATGGCCAGAAGTCGTCCACCCAGTTGTAGATATGAGTTTGGTAGAAGTCGACATCGAGTTGTGACCATGCGGTGATCCACTTCAACGCTGCTGCGCCAACCGAGATCGGTATATCCGGTGTTTCTTCGCGCAGTGATTCAATGGTCTCTGATATGAATATTTCCATCTGATCGTGAGTAATCGGTTCTAACTCATGATCGGGATCGAAACTATCGCCCCCCAGTGTGCCGCCATATTTGTTAGCGCCCGTGATAGCCCACTCAGGTTCGTTGATGATATCCCAGGAATGCAAACTACCGATATGCGGACTTGCCTGCAGCGCGCGAGCAAAAGGCGTGACTATATTTTCCATCAGTGCGGTACGCTTGTTATCGTCGATCACTATATCGTGATAACCGGTCATTTTGATGCCGTAAGATTCGCGACTGGGTCTGAACCCGTCAAACGAGAACAGGCACAACATGAGTCGAAGGCCGGCTTCATCGGCCAGTTCAAGTGCTTTCAGGCCGTCGTCGATAGCTGCTTGACCAAGCGGATTGGGGGTGCCGTCAGCACCGAAGGTGATTGCATCAGTCCAGAATTCAGGCCATACCCACCAACGCACCACTTTGATTCCGTTGGCCGCCATATCCTGTAACTCCGCTCGGTAGGCCTCGGGGTCTGCTGCAACGCCTTGCTTGCCCCAGCCTGTGATACCGCCGAAGTCTCCCGCATAGTTCTTCCACGCGTAGTTGATGCCGAAACTAAACTGTTCTTTTAGTTCGGCGCTGTGCACCGGCGTGCACAAGGTCACCACCATCAAAAGCATGGCTAAGGTGAGCTTTCGCATAACTAAATTCTCCAGATGCAATTCATCGCAGGTTGTGACGTGCTGTTTTGTCGGTGGTAATAACGGCACTCTTCTGAACGCCTCAAGCTTTTTTTGGAGCAATAAAGGTGCAAATCTTCTGTGTCATGACGAAACTGCTTTTTATTCATTGCTTTCAAATGCTTAAGGGTGGGTTCTCGAATCGTGCTGAAAGTGATTGAATTGCCAAATGGGCGATACCAGCCGAGGCAGAGCCAAAAGTTCGCTGGCGACTGATGATTGGCAGGCGGTGGAGAAACAAATAAGTACAGTGATGGCCACTGCAATTTTCTTTCGCTTCCACGGTGTGCGTGGCAGACTATTGCGGTGAAACGCAAAATTGACGACTAATGATTGAAAAACTACACGTCGGGTTGATTGTTGTATTGGCTCTGGTTTGTTCCCGAATTGCAACGGCAGAGCCCAACGCCGCTGACTTCTCACGGGCCATAGTTAGCATCGAGACAAAAATTGCAGCCAATGGAAGGACTGTTGCGACCCTGGGATCTACCCGACGTGGCAGTGCTGTGCTCATCGATGCCAGCGGACTAATGGTGACGATTGGTTACCTGGTGCTTGAAGCAGATTCTATACGTGTAATTTTGGATACCGGCGAAACAGTGGCAGCTGAATTAGTTGCGAATCATCATTTAACCGGACTGGCTTTGTTACGGGCCGAATTGCCCGCTGATATACAGCCAATCCTGCTTGGAAAGTCTGAAGACATCGGGGTGGATCAGGACGTCGTGGTTTTGAATCATGGTGGACCGCAAAACGCTCATGTTGCACGCATCGCCAGTGTTCGCGAGTTTGCCGGTTCATGGGAGTATTTTCTTGATCGGGCATTCTATACCACACCTGCTATAGGAGAATTTAGTGGTGCGGCGCTACTCGATCGAGACGCCAGACTGGTTGGTATAGGCAGTTTACTGCTTAGTGATATTTATGCAGGTTTACCGGGTGCTTCGCGCAGTGGAAATCTTTTTATTCCGATCGAACACCTCCGTGCACACCTGGGTTCCTTGCTGACCAATGGTACCGCCAGGGATGATCGTCCATGGCTTGGTGTAACCCTCAATGAAAGGTTGCCTGATTTGCAAGTCGTCAGGGTTGCAATCGCAAGTCCCGCAGCCGTTGCCGGGTTACAGGCTGAAGATGCACTCCTTGCCATTAACGATAAACGGGTCGTCACCATGCGCGACTTTTACCAGACGTTGTGGCAGGCCGGAGAGGCCGGAGTGGAAATAAAATTGCTGATTTCGCGTGACGGTCAGTTGCATACCCTCAATATAGAGACTGCCAGCCGTGATAGCTGGCTGGTTGAGTAGCTTACATTTCCGCGGCGGCGTTAAAAAGAATGGGTGACTCATCCGGCGCTTCTTTTGGCGGAGGTGCGGCTTGTGGTGCTGCATAAAAAACCGGTTCCTGATTATCAACAGATTTTTCAAACGGCTTTTTCATTTGTACTTGTGTACCGCTGGCCTCAGCCTGCTGCTTTGCTTGATGAAGTTGTTTGGCAGCCTCTTCAGACCACGGTAGTTTGTATGATCTTGGTTCGTCGATTTCCGGTAGCTGTAGCCACAAGTAGATGCCTTCGTTCTCTTTTAACAGTGAACTTACAACATTAACTTCCTGTAGTTGGCGATGTGCGGTTTCAAGCTGGATTGGCTTGGGGCGGCTCAATATATCGTTAAGGCTGGTATAGCCCAGTGGTAATAGTAAAGCGACGCTGACCAGGGCGGCGATTTTAATCTTTAGTGATCGTGGTGCCCAGATGGAGATGGTCGCCAGCACCGATAGTAGTAGCGCGCCAATGACAAACCAATGAGTAGTAACTGTCATGATTTTCTATTCCGCAGTTTTTTAGGCAGGTTATGAACGCTGCCGGTCACCAGATTTGCCTCGTCGTCCAGATTAAATCGGAACACAGTAGACTCTTCGCCCTGGTGTGTGAGGTCCAGTTTACTCACCAGTATCTGCTTGGCTGATTTATAACCTGGCTTCTTGAGGCTAACCACTACGGTGGTGGGGATAGGATATATGTCTGCGGGATTTCTATACAGGTGTACGTTTACCGCGTATTCACCTTCCGGTACACCACGCGAATAGGTGAACTCGTAGTTAAGACCGGTCAGGTCGGCTGTATCACCCAGATCATCACGCAGCAGATTAAATACCTGGCCACCTTTGTTGGAATATCCAACCGGTATATCACCCGGCGCCTCAACCCATAGATCAACATCAGCGTTGATATCGTCGGGCCAGCGCAGTTCTACAGTCAGGTTGCCTGGAGACTTTGAAGTTTCTTCTGCCACGGCCCTGGGATTGATATGTGGTAAAAGCAGCATGACCAGTGTGACGAAGCCTGCCAAAGCCAACATGATGACATCTCGAAAAAGCGTCGAGGTACTTTCCTCGTCAAAAAGATCTGAATCACGCATCTTTTTCTACCGCCTCTTGTAAAGAGCTGATCAGTTGTACGGTGCCGCCGGTCAGCAACTGATAGTTAGCCATCAGCCAGACGTTAAGAATGGAACCGATCAAGGTGGTGTAGAGTGCGGTAGACATTCCCTGGATCAGCGTCGATACCATCGGAGCGATAGCATTAACATCTGATGCCTGATCCGGATCAACGCCAGACAATGCAATAATAAACCCCAGGACGGTGCCTATCAAACCCAGTAAAACCAAAGTATTTCCAAGATGACGTACCACTGAAATTCGATGCGCAAGACGCAGGCGCATCGAGTCACTGAGTAGACTGCGGCTTTCAGGTTTATTGCTATCGAACGGTTGAACAAGGTGGCTAATGCGGGGAGATTTAATTCCCTGTGCACTATTGATTGCATCGATTTCGAAATTTATCTGCCAGGTTTTTTGCACACTTATTACAAGGCCAACCAAAAAGACAAAAAAGATAATCACAGACAGGTAAGTTTGATCTGCATGAATCACTTTGGCGACATAACCCTGTGTGAACGCCACACCGAGAAGCGCAAAGGCAATCAGGTTAAGAAGGGAGAATCTCAGCATCAGCAGTGAGCGATGAGGATCGCGGACAGCTTTGAAGTATGTTCGAAAACCAGAGTCTGGATTGTTGCTCTGGTCTGCACCGGCAATTACTTGAGCCATGGAAACCTCTTTTCTTGTGGCAGTTCTAAGAATTAGACCTGCATCACTGTTAACGATGGTTTATGTCACAACTTGAATCGATTTTTAAGATCATTCAGTAAATTGTTGTTGTTATTTCGGTATTTTAGGTAGTCCGCTTTTCTTTGTGGTCGTGTGCGCACTGTTTGTGCCATCCTGCAGACAGAGTTTACGATTGTAAGATTGCTGTAAAATGCATTACTTAAATGCTGAACAAAGCGCTTGGCAACTCTGTAATTGAAACTCGGCTTTAGTCTGAATCACAATTAGTTTGCGAATATTCACAGACGGACAGGTTCTATGCAGGTGCAGGAAATAACCCCGATACTTAACGTTTCCAATATTCAGGAGTCGTTTCACTGGTTTGAATCGCTGGGCTGGAAGAAAGGATGGGAGTGGGGGGAGCCCGTTGGATTCGGGGGCGTGTGTTCAGGTAAATGTGAAATATTTTTGTGTGAGAACGGCCAGGGCGGACGCGGCAAAGGACAGCAATCCACAACATTTGGGGCTCCGGCTGGTGAGACTGCTGATAAAGGGGTATGGATGTCACTTTGGGTGACAGATCTGGATGATGTCTATAAGCATTGCAAAGCGCAGGGTATAGAAATTACCTGGGAACCAACAAATATGCCCTGGAATGTCAGAGAAATGCATATCAGACATCCGGACGGACATGTCTTTCGCATCAGCCAAGCTCAGGGTGAGTAATAAACGCAATGTGAAGTGGATTTGAGTCGCGCTGTTTTTTTTCGTCAGAGATGTAATTAGTAAAGTAAAAATTCTGTGCTACGGCACAGTGTGTGCTCGCCGGTATATCAGGGGCTTTGGTGTAACCAGCTTATCGATAAACAGAACGGATGCGATACAAAGGTTTGTCCGATTCTGTATGTCATCGCCGTAGAACTAAATCCAATAACGGAAACACCTGATGAAAGCACACTTACTAACAGCGGTTGTTGTCAGCACCTTTAGCGCGTGGGGACTGAGTTATGCCGAAGATAATATGATGTCTTTGATTCCACATGCCAAGCCTGGTGAATGCTATGCACGTGTAATGATTCCTCCCAAATTTCGAACTGAAACCTCTACTGTGGTGATTAAGGAAGCAAGCCAGTCGCTTCACATTACACCCGCAACGTATGACTGGGTTGAAGAGCAGGTCGTAGTCAGTGAAGCAACTTCTAAGCTTGAAGTTGTCCCGGCCACGTATGGAACAGAAACCGATACCATCGAAATATCACCATCGTCCACGCAATGGGTTACCGGTTCAAAATACAGCACAATTGAAGCGAGTCCCGGATTATTGGCACTGGCAGCAGCAGGTGGTGCTGACCTGAGCTCCGCCTCTGCAGGTCAGTGTTTTCAGGAGTACTACGAGGCACCGAAATTTAACGAAGTGACAGAAAGGGTGCTGGTGTCGGAAGCTTCTGAGACGATCAAAGTTATCCCGGCCCGATATGAGTGGGTGGAAAAACAGCAAATTGTCGCCGCGGCAACGCAGAAGATGGTCGAAATTCCAGCGGTGTTTGATACCGTGACCGAAAGAATAAAAGTTGAAGACGCTAAAGTAGTGTGGAAAAAAGGTCGCGGTATTATTGAAAAAATTGATAATGTCACTGGCGATATCATGTGTTTGGTAGAAGTGCCTGCAGTGTATAAAACAGTAGAGAAAACGGTGATGAAATCGGCCCCGACTTCGCGAATGATTTCAGAACCCGTCAAGTATGACACCGTGCGTGTCCGGAAATTGATCGAACCGGCACAGGAAGTTCGCACCGAAGTTCCCGCGAAATATCGCGAAATCACGACGCTGCAAAAAACCACCGACGCACGGCATTTTTGGTCAACGCCGGATGATGTTGCATTGGCCGCTGATATGCGTAAAACCGGTAATCTGGTCTGCAAGCGTGAGATACCCGCCAAAACAATGACCGTTAGCCGAACTGTGGTCAGGACGCCTGCTATCGTTAACAAGGTCGAGATACCGGCTCGCTATCAGACCAAAAGAGTGCGTAAGCTGGCGACGGCCGCAACCGAGTCCAGAATTGATGTGCCGGCTATTACCAGACAGGTTGAAAAGCGTGTGAAAATCCATGACTCCAGGCTCGAGTGGGTGCCTGTGCTATGTGAGACAAACACAACGACGGCGACGATCAAACGCCTGCAAAACGCCCTGATCCGTTCCGGATATGAATTGGGTGATGTTTCCGGTGTATTGAATCAACCAACCATGAAAGCGGTTGAAAATTATCAACGTGAACATGGCCTGGGTACTGGTGGTTTGACTATCGAGCTACTAAATAAATTAGGTGTTAATCCAGGTTAGGAGAATTTGCCCCGGCGAGCGGTGTGCTGTCGCGCTTGTAGACCACTCCTGCCGGGGGCCTTCATTTTTGAAAAGAAGATCAAAAACGGAAGCAAAAAGTCTTTGTGCGGCTACTCAGCCCTTAGGGTGCCTGCGGCATATTGAGAGTGATCGTGCAAGTGGATAGCGCTTGCAGCCATCCATGGCAGACAGCGCTCTTTGCGCCATCCCTGGCGCGTCGACCCACTTGCACGATCACTCTCAAAACTGATTAAACGCGGGTAGATCAAGAGCGAAAGAGCAAGAGCAAACGCTTTGCGTCTGTTTATCGTACTTTCTGGACGGTATTTGTATATGGCCAAATATGCTTAAACGCGAATTACCTGAGACTTAATCATTGCGTTAGATGAAAGCAGGTGCAGTAGAAGTCCGGGTAGAAGTGGCCTTTTTCTTAAAGGTACACGCTTGATGGTATTTATTTTTAGGCAGACAGGGAATGATGATGGAAGTATTGACGGCAGGTGAGTCAATATTCAGTTGTTGGCACGAATTTCCTGTCGCTTCGATGCTGTTTATTTGGCGATTTTACACGATCGCTTTGTTTTCCGGAGAGTATGTTAGTTAGTGATAAATTTATATCATAAATAGTTGGAATATTATGCTTTTTTCCGCTGGCAACATTGAATTGAACACCTACACTTTCACTGTGTAGTTTTGTATTTGTTGTATTGTCCGTAATTCAATAGTTGAGCGAACCATGGCTTTGAGTAATCTAAATCTCTATCAGTCCTTACGAATCAATCGAAAAGCATTACCCTCAAACTTGCCAATGGTCTCATTGGGTTTAGCAGGATCTGTCTTTTTTCTTCAAGTCGCAACGACTGATGTCAAAGCTGATACAACCAGTGATACTGCTGTTCCAGCGATTTCACTCGAGGTCACTCCGGTTGCTAATGCAGTGCATAGCAACCTGAATCAATCGCAGCAAGCAGATCTGACTAGTGGTGATAATTCCGATTTCAGTCTTCAGTTAGCTCAAATTACAGAGACTGGCAGCAGCATAGATAATGACAATTCGCTGTTGCTCGAAAGAGCACGTGAGTTGATGTCGCAGGATACCCGGGAAGTGGATTCGGTTGCAGTTCGTTTGAAAGATATCATCCGAGCCCGTTATGAAGCAGACACGCTAAATCTGGAAACGCTGGAAAAAATTGCTAATCTGAATAAACAGGTGGCGAATTTTGAATCTCTATTGTCAAGGGCTAATGCCCAAACGGATTCACTGACTACTGAGAAACTCGCGTTGCAGGAGCAACTAAATCGCTTAATGAATGAGCGGCAGAACGCTCAGAGTGAAGTGAATGATTTAGCTAGTCAATTGGAGTCACAGCTGGATTCAGTCGCAGCACTAAAATCGGAAAAAGAGTCCTCAGGTCAGTTGTTGGCTGAAAAGGAACGTGCACTGGACGAGTTGAATAACCGTCTCGACGTACTGATTGATGAAAAACAGCAGGCAGAAAATCAATCTGAGTCCCTGAATTCAATGCTGGTTGATAATGAACAGAGATTGAAGGAATTGCAGGACAACCTGAACGACATGGTAGTAGAGCGTGATAACGCGGCAAATGAAGCAGCAGTTAAAGCGGCAAACCTGGTAGAGGTCGAAAACCATCTGGCTGACTTGAAAGGTCGCTATGACAGCCTTGTGGCGGATAAAGAAGAAGCGTATCAACAGCAGTCTTTGGTAAGCGCTCAATTGGGTGAGAAAGAAAACGCGCTGTCAAAGTTGATGAACCAATTACAGGAAGTGACATCTCAGCATGACCAATCGATAGATGACGGTATCGAGCTTCAGGCATTGGTTAACCAGCAGGCATCTTCGATAGATGACCTCCAACAACAAGTGAATCAACTAGCCTCCGAGCGCGATGCTGCCAACAACGAGATCGTAGCGGTCAATGAGATGCTGAATCAAAAGGCGGATCATATCGATGATCTGCAGCTTAAACTCAGCCACCTGAACAACGAGAAGAATCTGGTTGCCGATCAGTTATCACTGATGCAAAACAAGTTTGACGAAGTAGATGTACTGGCTGCAAATGTTCAGCAGGAACGCAATGATTTGGCAGACACACTTAGTGCGCTGGAATCGGAGGCATCAGACATCAATGGTGCTTTTGCTGTAGAAAAACAAAATCACGATAAAACCAGGGCATTGGCAGAAGCTCTCGAAAATGATATCGGTGAGCTACAACGTGAAGTGCTGGCACTGACTACCGAACGCGACGCACTTCTGAGCGAAAAAAATCACCTGATAGCAACTACCGGCGAACTAAATAGTCGTCTCAATGGTTCAGAGCAGGAACTCGACACTCGTCAGCGTGAGTTACAATCGGCACTGACATCTATCTCAAACCTGAATGGTCAAATCAGTGGTCTGACTCATGAACGCGAGACAGGACGTGCAACGATAGCTAATCTGGAAGGTGAGATCTCATCTGTGCAGTCTGAATTGGCGCGGACAAAGGAAGACGCACAGGTGCAGTTTCTTGCCAGTAGTAATGACTTCGAAGATCAACGCGGAATACTAACGGCAGAATTAGCGGACCGCGATCTGAAAATTGGCAATCTGCAGGATCGGATCGCCTTAGTTGAGGCGGAGTTACAAAAGAATAAAGCAGATTGGGAAAAAGATGTTTCGACACGTGATGCTCAAATAACTGCCTTAAAAGCCGAAATTGATGATCTTGATGGAAAGCGTCTTCGAATTACTGGGCTAAAGACTAAGGGTGATCAAAAGCTTGGTGAACTCAGAGCCGAAATCGCAGGACTGAATGCCCGACGCGATATATCAAACGAAAAACTTGATCAACTAAAATCACTGAATGACAAGCTAACCAGTGAACTGGATGCAACCAGTCAAAAGCTTAAGCTGGTGACAGATGAAGGTGCTCAACAACTGGCATTACTAAAGGAGAACATAGCAACACTCGAAGCGGGGGCAGTTAGTGCCGAGCAGGAAAAACAACAGCTGGATGATTTGAATACAACCTTGCAGGCAGAACTTGCTGAAACGCGAAATAAACTGGTTTCTGTAACGGATGAGGGTACGCAGCGTGTCATGGAGCTGCAATCTCGTCTGGGAGAGTTTGAACAACTCCATACCGATTTGACCGCGGAAAACTCGGTCGCGGAAGACCGAATTGCCAGTCTTGAGCATACAAACCAAGGATTGACAAATCAGCTGGAAGTTGCTGAAGCCGAGAATCTCTCGTCACTAGCAGACATCGAGAATCTACAGGCAAATCTGAACGGTTATGAGTCAGAGTTAACGATTGCCAACCGCAAACTGCTGGAGCTGGAATCAGCTCAAAAGCTTGCCGAACAAGAGCGTGATGCGGTAATCGCAGAGGCAGAATCACTACGGGTATCGCTTACCAATGAACTTAACGCTGCAAAGCTCGAAAATATCAGCGTACAAAAAGCACGCGCGGATAATTCAATTCCCATCAGACTCGGTAACGCAGATTTCTTTGCACCCGGCAGCGCAAAGCTTACAAAAGCGGGTGGGGAAAAACTGACGAAGCTGGCCGAAATTATCGAAACCTATGACAACCGACGAATCGTGGTTGAAGGGCATACGGATAATGTACCGATAGGTGTCGGTCTTAAATACCTCTTCGAAAGTAACTGGGAATTGTCAGTAGCAAGATCTGCCGCTGCCGTGCGACATATGCAAACCATGACGGATATTGATCCGCGTAATTTATCAGCGGCAGGTTATGGCGAGTTTCATCCAGTCGCACCCAATGATAATCCGGAAAATCGTCAACAAAATCGTCGGGTAGAAGTTGTGTTGTATCCTTCACACGAAACGGAAACTCTTTTAACAGAAATAGATGAATGATCAGAATTAGCCCCTGAAGAGTTCACAGTAATGTTAAAGATGCACTGTATTGCGCATCGTCCCATTGAGAGGCCAGGCAATGGCATTGGACTCTTGCAGGTGGGGGATCATGATGCGGACTTTGGTGATTTGCGAGACAACCAGGGTGATCAGATCGCCGAATTGAACTATCGATTCTCAGAACTGACAGGTTTCTATTATGTTTGGAAGAATCACTCCACCGAGGCAGTTGGTTTCTGTCACTATCGGCGCTACCTGATACCAGATGGGCTGACGCCCTGGTTGTATTCGACTGCTGCCAAACCGTACCGCGAAGGCAGCAGGGGGGGAGTCGCGAATTATGCGTCAGGATTTCAGGTCGGTCAGGATGCATTGCGTGATCAGTTAAACCGTGTGGACTATACCGCCATGCTGGCAGAACAGCTGGAGCGCGCTGATATTCTATTGCCCAAATCAAACAAGCTGCCCGAAGGTGGCTTTCTGCAGCAGTATGGAAATGCCCATCCTGTCTATCCGTTCTTTGAATGTCTGGCCCTGATTGGTGAGGCAGACAATAAACTCGCACGAGATGCGCATCACTTTTTTACGCGACATCCGTGTGCGCACTGGAATAACCTCTTTGTGACTCGTTGGGAGCAATACAGTGACTATTGTGAGTTTGTGTTTCCATTGTTGCTGGCTTTAGATAAGAAAATTCCCGCCCTGTCAGATCTTTATCAAAATCGACTGTGCGCTTTTCTCTCGGAGCGGCTGTTTAATTTCTGGGTGTGGCATCGCAAGCTAAGGGTCACAGAGCTTGACTGGTGTATGACAGAAGATATGGTCCACGCCAGTGAAGGGCATCAGCGCAGGCGGTCGGCCAGAAATATAGCCCGTGACGCCGAGGCTGGTCGCTGACTCGACAAGTGCTTTCTTTGCGGGCTGCAATAGCCCCGGGTCGGGTGTGTGTAGGTGACGATGTGATGCCCGCGATGTTTGAAATTGCGGAACTGTGAATTAGACACATCTTCGGCTCCTTTCTGCGTTTACTCAAACGCTAAAGAAATCAGAGGCTTATTTCTTAACTGCTCAAACATAAGACATTTATTCGAGCGCTTTCGTCCCTACAGATCATTCATATCTGCCGATAGTTTTATTGGCGGTTGATGATTCTTAATCTGCTTTTTATTGGTACTTGTTGTTTCAACGCGCTGAGAAAATGTCTGTCCTGAACCCTGATCGTTCGATCTGGAATGCACTGAGTCAGACACGGGTAAACAGCAGTCGCTGACCTAGAGTGCCGTCGACCAGAATCTTGGATGGATAAAATGTCGAGTATGATGCAGCTTGTTTTTCGTGGCGTAATTGTTTTCGCTGTACTGGTAACAGCGACTTTTATCGCATTTAATCTGCACACCACAGAACAACCAGTGGCGGTTGCTGTCAGCGATAGTGCTGAGCAAACCGTTCTACCTGAAATGACACTCAGTGCTACTGAGATAAACTTTGGTCGTGTACGACCCGGTGAGGCCGAATCGGCTATCGTTCAGATCACTAATACAGGTCCTGCGAATGCCTCCAGTCTGATAATCGATAATTTTTTTCTGGACGAGCTGGATTCACAGCGTTACTCGGTTAATACCAGCGGGCCTATCGTTTTAGCACCCTCCGAGTCCTATGATCTGGTCGTCGGGTTTGAACCCAATGAATTCGGTCCATTACCAGGCAGGCTGATACTTAATCACTCCGGCGTCTCCGCGGTAAAGGTCATTGATCTTAATGGCGAAGGCTTTGATGCCAATGAACCTTTGATCAGTGCTGCTAACCCACCGTCATTGCCATTCGGAAAAAGCACCCTGGACGGATTCAGCGGGGGTAAGCCAACCACACTTCAATTCGGGCCGGACGGCAGGCTGTACGTGGGGTTTATGGATGGTTTAATCAAGGTTTTCGAGGTTGAACGTGATGACGAAAATGACTATGAAGTGATCGGCTCTGACACCATAGATCTGGTTAAGAATATCCCTAACCACAATGATGATGGCAGTAAAATATCTTCACTGAAAACTCGTCTTTTGACCGGCATTCTGGTCACAGGGTCGGCATCTAAACCGGTTATTTATGCGCAGTCCAGCGATCCTCGTATTGGTGGCGGGCATAGTGGCAATACTACAGGACTCGATACCAATTCCGGAGTGCTGTCACGTTTAACACTGACCGGAAATAACTGGAAAAAGCTGGATCTGGTTCGTGGCCTGCCACGTTCGGAAGAAAACCATCATGGCAATGGCATGGCAATGGTTGGTTCAAAATTGTATCTCGCCGCCGGCGGTAACACGAATATGGGTGCGATCTCGAATAACTTTGCACTGTTGCCGGAGTATGCACTAAGCGCCGCAATTCTTGAGATCGATCTCGACCAGATTGGCGATACTACCTACGATTTACCCACGCTAAATGATGAAGATCGCTCTGGCAATAAAGACAGTAACGATCCCTTTGGTGGTAACCGTGGTAAGAACCAGGCGATGCTTGTTGATGGCGGGCCGGTACAAGTGTATGCACCGGGCTTTAGAAATGCCTATGATGTGGTAGTGATGCAAAACGGCAAAATGTATTCATGGGATAATGGTCCGAATTCAGGGTGGGGTGGTGCGCCAGGCAATTGTAGTAACGCCCGTGTAGAACCTGGTAACACACAACATGATGCGCTGCATCTGATTACCGGCAAGGGCTATTACGGTGGGCACCCTAATCCGACTCGAGGCAGCACGAATAACAAATTTAATAATTCTAATCCGCAGTCACCTGTGCCATCAGGAAATTCAATCGAATGTAACTACTACGGGCCCGGTACCAACGGCAACGGTAAGCATCAAAAGAATGACTCGCTGGTGTCACTGGCGCGTTCGACCAACGGACTGGCCGAATACACAGCAAGTAATTTTTCAGGAGAGATGACTGGTAACCTGCTTGCCACATCGTGGGATAACAAAGTCTATCGCGTTTCTTTTAAAGGCAACGGCTCCCTTGACGAGCTAAATGTACTGTTCTCAAACGTAGGTAGCAGTCCACTTGATGTGACGTCCCTGTCAGACAATGACATCTTCCCCGGTACCATCTGGGTTGCAGATTTACAGGCGAAAGAAATAGTTGTGTATGAGCCTGGTGATTATCAGGGTAATGATGGTGGGGTGTGCTTTGTCACAGGTGGTCCGGGCGACTCTGACGGAGACGGTTTCACCAATGATGATGAGATCGCCAATGGAACTGATGTTTGTTCGGCGGCTGATGTGCCAGCAGATGCAGATGCTGATCAAATCTCTGATCTGACTGACCCCGATGACGACAACGACAACATCCCAGACCTGATCGATCCATTTGCGCTTGACCATAGTAATGGTGCTAATACCAGTCTGGATGTGGATTATCAGTGGGAAAACGATAGCCCGGACGCCGGTTTTATCGCTCGTCTTGGCTTCTCCGGACTAATGACCAATGGAGAGGATGTTTATCAGTCTCAGTTTGATCTCAATGAAATGACAATCATTGGGGCCGCAGGGGTAGTTACCGTTGATAACGTGCCTGCAGGAGATCCGCTTAGGCAAAAGAATTCGCAGCAATACGGTTTTCAGTTTGGTGTTAACGCAAGTCCGTTAAGCCCGGTATTTCGGATTAGTACGCGGATACTGGCACCATTCTCAGGTGTTACGACAGAGCCACATCAATCGATGGGACTATTTATAGGTACAGGTGATCAGGATAACTATCTGAAGCTGGTGACTAAAAATAATGGTATTCAGATCTTCAGTGAAATCGATGCAGAACCCTATCAGGAAGCAATTGTGGCTCAGCAGTATACCGACGTTGACTATGTTGATCTAATCCTCGAAATTGATCCGGGCTCTGCCATTGCGACCGGTTACTATAAAGTATCATCAGGTGGGCAGACTACAACAGAAACTATGGTCGCCAGCTTTGATTTTCCAGCTACCTGGCTAACAGCGCCGACCAAGCTTGCTATCGGTATTATATCTACCTCGGTAGGTGCGGAGCCGTTTCCGGCCACATGGGATTTTCTCACTGTCAAGCCAGTTGGCAGTGCTGAAGACAACACGGCACCAGAAGTTCTTATTGCGGCTCCTGGTTCGGTAGTGGCGAATGTACCCGCGTTGCTCAATGTCAGTGTAAGTGATGATGGCTTGCCAAGTAGTGAGCTGAGCCATCAATGGTCAGTCGTCTCGGGTCCGGGGGCAGTAAACATCTCTATAGACACCAGTGACTCAACCACTGCTACTTTTTCCGAAGCCGGTAGCTATGTGCTTCAGGTTGAGGCGACTGATGGTGAGCTCTATACCACCGCTTCAATCAATGTGGAAGTAAGTGATTCTGCCTCGACTACCGGTGGTGCTGTGGTGTACCGAATTAATGCGGGTGGACCAACGGTGGCAGACTGGCAGGCAGATAACGGCAACTATGTAAATACCGGCCGGACCTGGAAATCTGATTCAAGTATTAATACCGGCAATGTGGATAGCAGCATACCTGAAGCCCTGTTTCAGACCGAACGTTGGGACCCACCCAGTGGACAGGAACTCGAATGGAAGCTTCCGGTGACACCGGGTTTGTATCAGGTCAGGTTATATTTTGCTGAAAACTATATTGGTGCAATGGCACAGGGTGGCCGTGTTTTTGACATCGAAGTAGAAGGCCAGCTAATACCCGCTCTGGATGTTTTTGCAGATGTCGGGGCGAATACCGCACTGATGAAAGCTGTTGCCGTTCAAAGTGATAGTGAGCTCAACATCAAGTTTTCTCGGATAGCGCAGAATCCTGCCATCAAGGGAATTGAAGTCTTGCAGCCTGGTGTTGTCGAGACACCCGTAACGCCAATAACTCCGGTAACGAACGAAGCGCCAGTGGTCAGTGCGGGCGCCAATCAGTCAGTAATTATCGGTGATACTGTCACACTGACAGGTGTAGTGTCCGATGACGATCTGCCCGATAGTACCCTGGATCACCAGTGGTCAATGGTTGACGGGCCGTATCCGCCCACTTTCACCGCAGCAACAACATTAGTGACTAATGTAAGCTTTTCGGTGCCGGGCGTGTATGTCCTGCAGCTGAGCAGTAGTGACGGCGAGCTGGCTGCAAGTGATACCCTGCAAGTCGCTGTTGGCGAAACATCGGTGGCTGTGAATACCGCTCCTATAGTTTCTGCCGGCGCAGATAATACGGCCACTGTGGGCTCCCCGATCAGCCTGTCCGGGACAGTGGCGGATGATGGCTTGCCCTCTTCAACACTCTCCTTACAGTGGTCTCAGCAAAGTGGACCAGGCAATGTTCAATTAAGTGATACCACTGCAGCTGCCACCAGTGCGCAGTTTGATGCGCCGGGCGATTATGTGCTTCGATTGGCGGCCAGTGACTCCGAGTTGGGTAGTTTTGATGAGATCACCATCAGCGTCGGTGAAGAGGTTCCTGCAGTCTCATCTTTGGTGTATCGAATAAATGCGGGTGGTCCGGCCATAGCTGATGCGACGGGTAACTGGCTGGCTGACAATACGGGGGCATCGTTAGCCAGTACAGGTAAGATCTATCAGACTTCGGCCGCCATTGATACCAGCGCGACCCCTGGCATACCCGCTGAACTGTTTCAGACCGAGCGTTGGGATAAAGCCGGTGGTGCGGCGTTGGAGTGGAATCTACCGGTCACCCCCGGGGCTTATGAAGTACGTTTGTATTTCAGCGAAATCTATAAAGGTGCTTTTGCAGGTGGTGAACGTATCTTTGATGTCGCGGTTGAAGGGCAGGTGCTAAGTGGAATCGATGTCTATGCGCAAGCTGGTGCTAACACTGGTCTGGTAAAGTCATTTGTTGTCACCGCAGATAATGAGCTCGATATAAAATTCAGCCATGTACAGAATAACCCTGCAATCAAAGGGATTGAAGTTATATCCACTGTCACTTTGCCACCTGTTGATCTGCCGACTGCACCGCCAGTGACAGAGCCTCCGGTAGAAACTCCAGTTGATGAAACTCCAGTTGATGAAACTCCAGTGGAAGAAACCCCGGTGGATGAAACCCCGGTGGATGAAACTCCGGTGGACGAAACTCCGGTGGACGAAACTCCGGTGGACGAAACCCCTGTGGATGAAACTCCCGTGGACGAAACTCCGGCAGAACTCCCGGTGGTGCCTCCCGCGAATTTAGCGCCTGACGTAAACGCCGGGCCTGATACACTGAATATCGTTGGAGTCACGCTGAATTTGTTGGGCAATGTGAGTGATGACGGGTTACCCAATGATACGTTAACGGCGTCATGGTCGATGCTCAGTGGCCCGGGCGCGGTAAGTTTCAGCGGCACCGGAGTAAACTCGACAGCGACTTTTACCGCTTCGGGTACCTATCAACTGCAGCTTACTGCCAGTGATGGTGAGTTAACCGGCAGTGATACTGTACAGGTGGTCGTCAGTAGTCAACTTGATGATCCGCCAGCGACCGAAATCGTTTTTCGAATTAATGCGGGTGGCCCCGAGATCTCTGATGCGACAGGAAACTGGGCGGCTGATATAAACGGCAGTGACTATGTCAATACCGGAAAAACCTGGTCCAGATCGGTTGCAATCGATAATAGTGTTGTCGCCGAGATACCCGCCAGTTTATTCCAGACCGAGCGTTTTGATCCCGCCAGCGGTGCGGAGTTGTCCTGGAAACTGCCTGTATCCCCGGGGAGCTATCAGGTGAATCTGTACTTTGCTGAAATATGGCGTGGCGCACAGGGTGACGGTAAGCGAGTGTTTGACCTGTCTGTTGAAGACCAGTCGTTAGAAGCGCTGGATGTTTTCGCAGAGGTCGGTGGTGATACCGCACTGGTAAAAACTTTTACGGTTATCAATACAGACGGAGTGATCAATATTGATTTTGATCATCTCATTGAGAATCCTTCCATCAAAGGGATTGAGGTGATTAAACACTA
>CAZNOB010000015.1:0-52693 GCA_964574535.1 uncultured Granulosicoccaceae bacterium
AGATCCATAAGCTTTAATTCTACTAATTCGATTCTGGATTCCATGAGGCGTTCCGGTGAAGGTGATTTATCTTTCTATTGTGCCTCAGGTGACAGTCAGAGAACAGAAGCTACTGCGGGCGCGGTATGTTGGTCAGCTGATCCGATTCAACGTTATAGAACGACAGCTATTCTCATCAATATAACTGATTAAAATTGTCAGGCCTTTCGCTACGCCGCGTGATCTCGGATAGCCGCGTGGAATTCCACAAGGGTCGAGAACTTTCAGCCTTCGGTGTTTTGGGTCGATTATGCGGACTCAGCAGTTTTTAACGCTCCATGGATGCGTTCAAGCATCATCCCGCCGCCTCGAGCAGTTGTTGAGAGCGGGCGACTGGCAACTTCAACTGATAATCCGGTCGCCTGTTCAACCAGTTGATCAATGTGTGCCAGTTGAGTACCACCACCACAAATAAAAATGCCGTTTTGCTGCAGTGCATCGCGATACGCTACGGGAAATCTGTTGATTGCCTGTTGCAGCATGTCGGCTGCATGTTGCAGGGTGGGTTTTAGAATATCGAAGGCTTCGTCAGTGGTGAGGCTGAATTGACTGTCAAAGTTCTCCTTGATCACAAGTCCCTGAACCTGACAGGAGTTTCTTAGTCGCTGCTGATCGGTGGGTTGTATCGCACTTCCAACTTGATGTTTGGCTTCCTGCGCGGTGATCGGTGACACCTGAACGCCAAATTGTTCCCGGATCCCTTTAGTGAGTTCGTCGGTCAGTAAATCTCCTCCGCAGGGAATGTTCACGGCGCTGGTAACTTCATCGTTCATATAAGTGCAGAGTCGAGCCCCTCTTGCACCCAGATCCAGTAGTATAGACGGCGTTGGCTGTTCGATCGGGAGTCCTGCACCGAGCGCAGCCGCAATGTCGGCATCAACCAGATGTACCCGCGATGACCCTGAAGTAAAGCATGCATGGCGTAATTGATCTGTCTGCAGTTCGGTGATGTCGCTCGGCAGGGCAAGCAGAATAATGGGCGATTTTCCGATCAGGCGTTCGTGTTTCGCATGCAGCAGAAAATAGCTGAGCATGCGGGGGCAATGCCCTACATTATTGGTGTAGTCCGCCTGCAATGGTCTGATCAGTCTTTTTCCGGCGGGAGCGTCGGCAAAGCGCTCTTCGGCGACGATACCATAGTGGTTTACGGCTCGGGCTCCGGCGTGCTGGTGATCCATATCCAGCAGACCCACAGATGGTTCATCCAGAATAAGGCCATCTGCCTCGCTGAAAATTCTGGTGTGATAGCCACCCAGATCAATGGAGATTCGACTGGGGTTGGGCGATGTTCGGCGCTTTAGCATCGGTCTCACTGCCTGAAAAAATGAACTCAGTCAGGAGTATAGACGTGCGTCATTGGTTCGCCACTGACAGTTGAAAACTCTCGCGGGCTCTGCACCGGGGCGTTGGCTGAGCTGAGCACGCACACTCACAGACGCCGGATTGTGGTAACTTACGGTTTTTATCAATAGAGAGTCTGATTATGGCGGTGGATGCGAAAGTGGTCGCTGAGGTGGCACACCTGGCACGGCTGCAAATCGATGAAAAGCTGGTCGAAGAGTATGCGTCAGAAATGACTAAGGTACTGGCGTTGGCAGAAACCATGGACGATATCGATACCAGCAATGTAGAGCCGATGGCACACCCCACCCATGCGGTCCAGCGACTACGTGATGATCAGGTGACTGAATCTAATCGCCGTGAGCAATTTCAGGCCATTGCACCTGCGGTCGAGGGGGGGCATTACCTGGTGCCCCAGGTTATTGAGTAACGCCTTTTTTTACGCCATTGTTTTTTTCGATCTTATCAAAGATGCCCTCATTAAACGCAGTCAGATAACTCATCTGACAGACGTGTAGATAAACCAACTCATGCATAAACAAACGATTGCCGGTATCAGGCAAAGCCTCACCAGTGGTGAGTACACCAGCGCTGAATTGTGTCAGTATTTGCTCGATAGAATTAATA
This sequence comes from uncultured Granulosicoccaceae bacterium, assembly GCA_964574535.1. Classification (GTDB taxonomy): domain Bacteria; phylum Pseudomonadota; class Gammaproteobacteria; order Granulosicoccales; family Granulosicoccaceae. The sequence goes on from CAZNOB010000015.1 coordinate 2,008, forward strand.
CATCGCAAATCAATGCGTTTATTGATGTTAATCCCGAACAGGCATTGCAAGCGGCCGCTGAGGCGGATCGAATCCGTGCTTCCGGATCAGATTCTCCGTTGCTGGGTATCCCGATGGCCCACAAAGATATATTTTGCACTAATGGTATCCGTACCTCGTGCGGGTCGCGCATGCTTGAGAATTTCATTCCGCCCTACGATGCAACAGTGGTAGAGAAACTTGCCGCTGCCGGTATGGTTTGTCTGGGTAAAACCAATATGGACGAGTTTGCGATGGGCTCGTCAAACGAAAACAGTTTCTTCGGTCCGGTTTCTAACCCGTGGGATACCACTCGTGTGCCTGGTGGATCATCGGGCGGGAGTGCGGCAGCAGTGGCAGCGCGGCTGGTGCCGGTCACCACGGGGACAGATACCGGTGGTTCTATCCGGCAGCCAGCGGCATTTTGCGGCATCACCGGCATTAAGCCGACCTATGGTAGGGTTTCGCGGTATGGCATGATCGCGTTTGCTTCAAGTCTGGATCAAGGTGGCGTGTTTGCCACTACGGCGGAAGACTGTGCGTTGGTTCTGCAGGAAATGGCGGGCTTCGATGAACGCGATTCAACCAGTATTGATCGTGAAGTGGATAATTACTGTGAGGGATTAAATCAATCGCTAAAAGGCTTAAAGGTCGGTTTGCCGAGGCAGTATTTTAGCAGTGATCTGGCAGCACCGATTGCAGAGAGTCTACAGCAGGCGATAGCCGAGCTTGAAACCCTGGGTGCGGAATTTAAGGAGATTGAGCTCAAAAATCAGCATCTGTCCGTTCCTGCGTACTATGTGGTTGCACCGGCGGAATGTTCCTCTAACCTGTCGCGATTTGATGGTGTGCGATATGGGTATCGATGTGAAAACCCGGTGGACCTTGAAGATCTTTACAAGCGTTCAAGAGGGGAAGGATTCGGCCGCGAAGTGAAACGTCGAATTTTGATTGGTACTTACGCACTATCTGCCGGCTACTACGATGCCTACTATCTTAAAGCGCAGAAAATCCGCAACCTGATTTCACAGGATTTCAGTAACGCTTTTTCCGAGGTCGATGTGATTCTTGGACCAACCACACCGACACCGGCATTTTCACTGGGTGAAAAGTCTGACGATCCGGTGGCGATGTACCTTAATGACATCTTTACCATACCCGCAAACCTTGCGGGACTGCCCGGGATATCAGTCCCCTGTGGTCAGGTTGATAACCTGCCCATCGGTATGCAGCTGGTTGGCAATTACTTTAAAGAGGCGCAGTTGCTGAACATGGCTCATCAGTTTCAGCAAGCCACAGACTGGCATACAAAAATGCCAGAGTCAGTTGTGTAAACCCCGTGTTTATATTGCAACAACATTAATCAACACAAGCCCGTCCCGATACGGACGGCGCGGAGCACAACATGCAATGGGAAACGGTTATTGGCCTTGAGATTCATGCGCAGCTTGCGACGAAAAGTAAAATTTTCTCAGCAAGTTCGACAGAGTTTGGCGCTGATCCGAATACACAGGCTAACGCGGTAGATCTGGGGATGCCCGGCGTATTACCAGTACTAAACCGGGAAGCGGTTAGTATGGCGATTAAATTCGCACTGGCAACTAATGCAGAGGTCGGTAAGCGCAGCGTATTTGCGCGGAAAAACTATTTTTACCCGGATCTACCCAAAGGGTATCAAATTTCACAAATGTCATTGCCTATAGTGGGCAATGGCAAAGTGCACGTTACGATGGAAGACGGATCGGAGAAAACCGTTGGCCTGACCCGTGCGCATCTGGAAGAAGATGCTGGCAAGTCTGTTCATGATGCCTTTCAGGGAATGACCGGGGTCGATTTGAATCGTGCTGGAACACCATTGCTTGAAATTGTGTCAGAGCCCGATATGCGCAGTGCAAAAGAAGCGGTAGCGTATGCCCGAAAGATTCATTCGCTGGTACGTTACATAGAAATTTGTGATGGCAATATGCAGGAAGGTTCATTCCGCTGCGATGCGAATGTCTCTGTCAGACCGGCCGGTGAGGAGAAGCTGGGTACACGCGCTGAAATTAAAAACGTGAATTCATTTCGCTTTCTTGAGCGCGCAATCGATTTTGAAGTTGAGCGGCAGATAGATATTCTGGAAAGAGGCGAAGAAGTTGTGCAGGAAACACGTCTTTATGATGCTGATAACGATGAAACCCGCTCTATGCGAAGTAAGGAAGAAGCGAATGATTATCGTTACTTCCCTGACCCTGATTTACTCCCGGTCGAGGTCGATGACACGCTCATTGAAACGCTTCGCAAGACACTGCCTGAACTACCTGAGGCACGACGCAGCAGATTCATCAGTGAGTTGCAGTTGTCCGAGTACGATGCTTCGGTACTGACCTCCGATCGCACCACAGCGGATTACTTCGAAACGGTTTTAGAAACCAGTGGAGCCCCCGCAAAACTTGTCAGTACCTGGATCACCGGAGAGTTGTTTTCCCGCTTGAATAAAGACAGTGTGGAGCTCCCGGACTCGCCTGTGAAAACGGATCGATTCAGCGGCCTGATAGCGCGAATCCATGACAACACTATCTCTGGCAAAATCGGTAAAAATATCCTGGATCAAATGTGGGCCTCCGATGAAACAGCGGATGCCATTATTGAACGTGACGGCTTAAAACAGATATCGGATTCTTCAGAAATTGAAAAAATGATTGATGATGTCATTGCTGCCAATCCCGATCAGTTGGCGCAGTATCGCAGTGGCAAAGATAAGCTGCTGTCGTACTTTGTTGGTCAGGTGATGAAAGCGTCTCGCGGTAAGGCGAATCCTGGCCAGCTGAATGAGTTACTCAAGGAAAAATTAAAGTCGTAGTGGTATTGGTCAGGTGATATGCAGATTGGAACACCGTTCGGCGCGTGTCGTTGAGAGATCCAATGGTATCTCCGGGCTGCATGATCGGGCATAACTCACCAGATTGATGCCATCAATCCGGTTCCTCGCTCGAAAGCAAATTCTTCGTCTTTTAAATGACAATTAGTATTCAACGCGAGAAGAAAATTTGTTGTGAAATCAATTTTTGCGCGGGCTAGTAGCCTGCGCGGTAGAAGTCTGCGTATAAAGCCGGCTAAGTGCGTGCCAAGTACTTTTAGTATTATAATTTACTCGCACTTTGATAAGTATTTGATACACTGCGGGTAACCTCAAATCGGAAGTAAACGGTGTCTCTCACTCGATTATTTTGCTCACTTGTGCTCGTGCTTCTGCCTGTGACGGGCATGGCAGCGCCACTGGGTGGGTTATCCTTGCTGCAGGGCCGGGCTGCCGTACCGCTATACGGAGCGGTTTTCATTGATCGGCAGGCGATTGGGATTAGTGGTGAGAAATTTACTACCCCGTTGATTAATGCTGCCGCGGGCTGGTGGTTCCGACCAGGGATTGCCGCAGAGGTTGAATTCGGCAAAAGTCTCACTGACGACTCACTCAATGCATTGTCACTTGAAGTGTTTTCACTGGCTTCAGTTAATCTGCGACTTGAATCCCCTCCAACCAATCGTCTGGCGGCCTATGCATTGTTTGGTTTTTCAAGAACTAATTTTGATTCATCTTTTAGCGGATCCGTGAATAATCGCAAAAAGAACTCATTCCGTGGTGCACGAGCGGCGTTGGGCTTAACCATGCGAATTACCCCGCAATTGCTCCTTGATGGTGCGTTCACCCATCATGAATATGATGAAGATATCGGTATCAACAGCTTTCGGGTTGGGCTGCGATACGAGCTGTCTGGTGCGAATAATTAGTGGTGCAGAAAATGATACACAGAAAGTTTCAGCTTCGTTCGATAGGTAATATAGTAATCGTTGTGCTGGCGGCGATTGCATCTGGTTGTGATAGCGGCGGTGCCGCCCGTGATTTAGAAAGTCGTGTTGATGTTGCTGCGGGTGGCTTTAGCTCAATAACTATCGATGGGACAAATTCCGTCATTGAGGTCGGGCAGCAACAGCAAATGATTCTTAATGCATTGGCTGACGAAGATATAACGGGTACCAGTGTCACTGAATCAGCAGTCTGGTCTGTCAGTGATACTTCCGTGGCGAATATTACGCAATCCGGTTTATTAACCGGCCTCGCGGACGGAACAGTGAATATAAATGCCCGTTTTGGGCCACTTTTTTCCGCAACAACCGTTCGTGTATCTTCCGCTCCGCTCGTATCAATAGCTATTGAAGGACCTGAAGACGGTGTTGACGAATGCAGTAGTGTGCAATTGGTTGCTATAGGAAATTATGGTGATGGAGAACCCCCAAGGATCCTTACTGAATTAGTCAACTGGGCCGGGGAAAGTGAAACCACAATTGGTGCTTTTAACCCAAGCGATAATGCTGGTCTATTTAGGACAAGTGGTGCGGGTGCAGCAACGATTACTGCTACTCGTGGTGATGTGGTGAGTGATCCGCCATTTGGTCTGAATGTGGTGCAAAACCTGGCCTTTATTTCGATACCTGCAAATACAACAACACTCACGACGTCGAATTCTGTGCAATTGTCTGCATTGGCAACGTACACAGATTCGGAAAGCCCGGGTACGCCAGCGACTGATATCACGGATAATGCCAGCTGGTCTTCCAGTTCGACATCGATAGCCACTGTGGATAATACACTGCCTGCCAGAGGTCGTGTGGACGCGAATCGAAATGGAAGTGTGACAATCAGCGCTGCATGTGGCAGTGTGCCGAGTGCCTCACTGGTACTGGTAGCGGGCGACCCCGAGGTAGTTGAAAGTGTTTTCTTCAGTCAAAGCTCTCCTCTCAACCTCACATTTAGTTCAGAACGGCAAATTCAACTACGGAGTTTTGTCCGACTGGAGACTCAACAGGAAATTGAGATTACCGAGGACTCCGACTGGACATTTGTTAGCCAGGGCAATAGTCAGAACGAACTGAACAATAATGATGGTTTCAGGGGACTTTTAACCATTCGAGGTACCGGTCAAATAGTGGTGCAGGTTGAGTACATTGGCGATGACTTTGATGAAGACGAGAGTATTTTGAATCTGCCTCAACTGGAAATAAATGTTCAATAGCAAGTCCGTGTCTCGAATATGTGTCATATCGAAGGGCCTGTTCTTGTAGCTTCAGAGGCAATTCTTTGTAGTGTGTTTATTCCAGCGTTACAAATATGATCGACTAAACGCGCAGTCGGGATACACACGCAGGACCAGAGCTTCCAGCACACAGGCTTCCATGTTGTTCCCTGTTGTTTGGCAAACGAGCAGTTAGCCATAATTGTTTATTGCGCATTCTTCAGTTGCCAATTGGTGGTCTTGCGGTGGTTTGTTTACCGGTCAAAAATCACCAATACAATTGGTCAGTCATAAACTATTTCTCATCAGCGCCGATAGCACTGCAGCCACGCGGGTGCTTCCGGGCTGCTTATCTGCACGTTTGCCCCGCTAAAAACTAATAAAAACAAAGGCGGGAGGGGAAATGAGGCGATGTTGTATCGCGTTGGCGTATGTTGCTGTGCTGCTGCAGGCCTGTGTCGCTGTGTCGCCTTTGGAGAGTCGGGAGCCAGTGCTCACCAGCGAGTTTGATGGAGACTGGAGTGCTGTGATGAAGTCGACACCTTCCAGGCAGAGTTACGCTGATTTTCAATTCGACTGTGATGAATTCACAGAATCGTTCTTTCTGCGGGTGCGGAATGGCGTTGTGTCGGGTTATCTTGAAGCGGATGAAAATTATAGTTTCCGCACTTTCGTTGATTCAGCTGGTTCGTTTAAATCCTTTATTCCGCTTGAGTCCTATTATCGTTATACGAAAGATGCGCAAGTTGAAAGATCGAGCATTGCCCTGCTGATGGTCGGTCATCTTGAAAGTGATCGAAGAGATGGACACTTTGTGATTGGTGATAGCCGGATGAATCTTAATGGCTGCACCACCGATATAGAGTTTATCCAGTTATGATGCGCTCACGAACGCCTGTTTTAAAAATTCTGGCGTCGCTGCTATTGTTAGTGTTGTCACTAGCCGGATGTCAGAAAAAACTCGCCATTGTTGATTCGGCACTGATTCAAAATCCGCGTGATCCGGCGGTGGTGGACGGCCAATTGGACAATGGCTTTTCTTATTTTTTACGCAGTGCTAATTCTTCAGAACTTAGAAGAAATATCGAAATTCGACTCCTTGTTAAGGCGGGTTCAATCCATGAGCGTGATGGTGAACTGGGCTATGCGCATTTGCTCGAGCACGTGGTCTTTCGTGGCACAAAACGTTTTAGTGGGCGTAAGATAGAGGCATTGCTGGAGGAGGCAGGCCTTAGATGGGGGGTAGATGTGAATGCTACAACCCACTATGGTGCGACAATTTACCGATTTTCATTGACAGAAAGTGAGGCTGAACTGCTGCCCGAGGTGCTGAGTCTAGCTGCTGATTTTATGCATGCTGTCAGTTTTAACCCACATGACATTGAACGTGAGAAAAAGATTGTTAGTGCCGAGTGGCGATTCCGCTATGGCCATAGAAACTTTGTCGTCGATCCTCTTGTGAGTGCAGCGTTCGAAGGGAGTCAATACCATATCCGGCCACCTGTTGGTAACCTTGCAGTGGTGAAGGCCGCGACGGCTGACTCTTTACGAGAGTTTTGGTCCAGACATTATCGTGCAGATAACGCGGCTTTAGTGGTGACTGGCAATATTGTTCCATGGGAGCTCGAACGTCTCATTGAGGAAAATTTTTCTCGCTTACCGCATGCAGGTGAAGAACCATTGCGACACCCTGCCGAGACGTTTCGACCAATAAAAGGGCAGCCCGAAGTCGACTATCTGACGTATGTAAATCCCGATTTGATCAGTGCACGGGTGAGTCTGAACTTTATCTCGCGCGTGAAGGAAACAGACACCGTGAAATCGGTTAAAAACGGGTTCCGTGAAGACCTTCTTTTTAAGGCGGTTGGGCATTTGTTGCTTGATCGTTTATCGACAAGCCAAAGTTGTAGTAACGGCACATTGCATAATTCTCAGTTGGAGACAGGGCAATCAATTAATCGACTGGAACTTGATGTGATAGAAACTGATTACCTGACCTGTTTGCAGGCTTTGTCAGTTTACTCAAAACGATTGTTTAAAAATGGTTTGATTGGGGCCGAGTATCAACAGCTGCAGCACTCCTTTAGAAAAATTGCCATAGAGGCAGCTAACCAGTATCGATTGAGCACCCCCGAGGATTTGGCGGCGCGCCTGACTCAAATGGTAGTGTATGGCACACCTATGCTGCCTGCATCACTTCTGGAATCAGCGTATCTCGAGATGATTGATTCGGTGAACATTGCAGAATTTAATAAAATGTTGGCAGAGATTCCCTTTCGGTATAAAACCGTTTACGGGGTGAGTGGTCCGTTTGATACTAATTTGCCGCAGAAATCACTGATGCGGTTGGCTACAGAGAATGCGAATTCAAAACCCTTCCTGAGTGTGGCGCCTGAACCAACCATTCTGCAAGGCGTGTTGAATCCGGATCAGCTGCTGGATAATCTGGCCAGTGTTGCAAGCCATTCGCCCAGAGCAAAGAAAGTACTGCAGCAGGAAAATTATCACGAGTGGCGTTTATCAAATGGTGCAAGAGTTATTTTTCAAAGAGATACGCAACACGACTATATTGCGCTGGCGGCGATAGCGCCAGGCGGTTATTTGTATGCGGGTGAGGGGCTGGCCAGAGCAGCGAAAATGTTGCCACGGTTTATTGGTGTTAACGGGGCCGGTGGGTACTTACAACAATCGCTACAGCGACTCCGATCGGAAAAAAGCCTTGTATCCCAAGTCAGAGTTGATGCAACGCATCATGCTATTCAGGCTTATGGGGTCTCTCAGGATATTAATTTGATGCTTGAACTGGTCAGCGCCTATTTCGATGAGTCCGTGATTGTAGAACCCGCAAGCTCCCGGATTCTCAGCAAGCTTAATGCTGAAAGGCGAGGGGTTGATCTTGAGAGTAGTTTCTGGTCACAGTTCGATAACGCCAGCTCTGCAATACCAAGCCTTGAAACTACGCATATGCGCGAGGTACAAAGCCTGTTGTTCCGCAGTCCTTCAGATTTCACGTTTGTTTTTGTGGGTAACGTTGAACCTGAAATTCTGGCCCGTGAGCTTACCCGCCTTGAGAGACACACTGAAGAACATCGGGTGCCGATTCGAGCCTCATTGATGGCGGTCAATAGTATCGGAGGTGATCTAAACTCATTTGCAACACTTGATGCGCAGCAGCGACTGAATGTTGGATTATTTCATTCATGTATGGTGCCGGCGACATTGCGGATTGATGCCGATCTTAACTTACAGTTGCTTTCAGATATTCTGGAAAGGCGTCTGCGTTATGATTTAAGAGAGAATAGCGGGTTGAGCTATCAGCTGGATACCCGATTGCTATCTGATACAACAGATGATCACCATCGTTATCATCAAATTGAATATTCCGTCAGCCCTCGTGATAGCGTGCAAGCCAGAGTGATAATTTCTGATGTGTTAAATGCAATTGGCTATAGCGGAGTCACAGAATCAGAATTGCAGTTTGCATTAACGCGTGAGCGAAAACGCAGGCGTGATATTTCGTACGACTATGTAGCGTTGGCTCGAGAGCTTGCGTTAGCTGCAAGGCATGGAGCTCCCGTTCAAAATCGGTCGGTCGGCCATGTCGCTCTTGAAGACGTAAATCGGCTGGCCCGGTGTTTCTCTGCGGAGAACGCTACCTTTGTGGTGCAGGATCACCTGAGGCCGACAGGTCAGGTTTTATCCTTCGATTAGGCTTTCAACCCCTTTTGATTGCACTATGGTACCGTTTTCAATGTATTGCTCGTGGTTTTCTTCGATTCGCTTCAGATCGTAGAGGTAGTTCACCATCATCGTGTACGACTGGGAAATACCACGTTCACTTGTATCTCCGAGCCAGTTGATTCGCTCGACAAGTGCGCCATTCGACAGGTGGAAGTGTGTAACGGCATCAAGTGCCCGACTGTTGTCTTTCTTCTGCTTAACGATATAATTTGCAGCAAGTGGCTTCAGAAGCGATTGCATTTTGTCGGCAATTGCTGCGTCTTCCAGCCAGTCGACTGTTTCAAGTAAGTCTTCGATCGATCGCTCAGTAACACTTGCAATATCGCTGCGCGCAGCGGTAGAAATAACAGAGTCCGGATCAGACTCAAGACTTGATTTAAGCCAGCCGGAAAACCCGGGTATGGGTGACAGTGTACTAAATTCGTTGAGTTGAGGCAGCTCGCGACGTAGTTCATCTGTCACGCGCTTTATCAGAAAATCACCCAGGCTAACACCACTTAATCCGCGCTGTGTGCTGGTAATTGAGTAAAAAATAGCGGTGCGATCAGACTCTTGAATGTTCTCCGCCTGGCTGGTGTCCAGCAGTGTATAAACGTTATCTGAGAGCTCAGAAACTAAAGCCACCCACACGAATATCAACGGTTCATCCGGCATTCTCGGATGGAAAAATGCAAAGCATCTTCTGTTCTCTGCAAGTCTGTGATGCAAGTCAATCCATGATTTAACCCGGTGCACTGCTTCGTAGGCGATTAGCTTTTCAAGCAGAGAGGCAGGCGCGTTCCAGTCTATGCGTTTCAGATCAAGGAAGCCTATATCAAACCAACTTGAAAGCTGATTGCACAGTTCGTTCTCTATGGGAGCCAACTCTGGATTATCGCGCTTTAGTTTAAGTAGATCGCGGCGCATATCCACCAGAAATTTGAGCCCCTTCGGCAGCGCATTAAACTGGGTGAGTAGAGTCAGGTAGGGAGGGGTTAATTGCTTTCGTAGCTTCTGTTCTGTTTTTGTGCGGGTGTCTTCATCGAGATCTGAAAAAAGCGCTTCTGCAGTTTCGCGAACCTGGTCGTGATCGACACCGAACTCACTTGCCAGCAGCTTCAGGTATTTGCATTTCCCTTCTTCGTTTAACTCAAGGTATGCCTGGCCGAGTTCAGCAGCGCGCGCGCGCGCAGATACCTGTCCGCCTTTGGAATCCAGGCAGCCTTGTATTTTTTCTCGCAGGCCTGTCAGTTCATCTTCGTGCAGGTAAGCGCTGAGCTCCAGTTGCTTGCCTGAAAACGGACTGGAAAATCCTTTCCATGTATTCAGTAAGTTGGATATTAGGCGGTTGCTGCCCCGCTTGCTATTTTGAGTCAACTACTTGCTTCTCCGCGGAGGTGATTTGCTTGAAAAAAACAAAGGAAATTTCCTGTCGCTTCGGTTTTGGTGATCAGTAGGTTACTGGCTCGCGTTCCAGTGCAATATTGAATCGTTGGAGTATGTCGTTTCTGATCTCATTAGCTAGTATTGCAATCTGCTGACCATTACCGTCACCATGGTTCACCAAAACCAGCGCTTGCTCACTGTGCACACCAACGGCTCCGTTGCGATGACCTTTCCAGCCAGCACGATCAATCAGCCAGGCTGCTGGCACTTTATAGGTTCCGTCATCTTGAAAGAAATTCGGGAGATCGGAGTGGTCGACGAGTAAAGTGTCAAGTTGCTGGCGGGTAATCACAGGGTTCTTAAAAAAACTGCCGGCGTTGCCCAAATAAGCAGGATCAGGTAACTTGGCGCGCCGAATATCGCAGACACTGTTAAAGACCTGCTGGCAATCCGGTTGCCTGATATTTTGTTGTTCTAAAATATCCTGAAGCGCTTTGTATTCAATCTTCGGTTGGTTTCTATTGGATAGCCTGAGATGGATCGCCGTTACCACAAAGTTTTTTCCGATAGGTGTTTTAAAAGTACTGTGCCGATAGCCAAAGTCGCAATCACTGTTGTTTAGTTTGTCAGATTCTCCTGTCCGGGTATTCAAGACCTCAACCTCGGTCAATAGCTCGCTGAGCTCGACACCATAAGCACCGATATTCTGAATTGGTGCGGCCCCCGCAGAACCCGGAATCAACGCCAGGTTTTCCAGCCCGTAGAGTTTTTGATGAAGTGTGGTTGCTACCAGATCATGCCAGTTCATTCCGGCGCCAACCCTAATTAAAGTTGACTCCTGATCATCCGCGACAGTAGTTTCAAAACCGGGTATTGCGATATGTATAACCAGTCCGTCGACGTTACGAGTAAAAAGTGTATTACTTCCGCCCCCGAGAATCAGAGTTGCTTTGTCGGTTGTCCGGGCCCAATGCAATGCTTCTCGCAGTTGCTCAGGTGTGTTAACGCTAGTGAACCATTCGGCGCTGATTTCAAAGCCGAAACTGTTGTAGGAACGCAGCGATTTGTTGGATTCAATATTCACGGAGTATGGCGTGGGCGATGAGTCTGGATCTTAAACGCGGGATACTAACAGGAACGCGTTATCAGATCGATATTTATACCATTTACCCGGGTGCATGAGCCTGGTCGTTCAATATGTCTGCTCAATCGTGCGTTTTACCAGCGCAGTTCTGCGTGGGAACCGTACCGGCCTTTCGGATGATTCCGGGCAGGTATTGTAACAGGGTCAGTGCGCGTATCAGCATAAAGGCACAGAACGCGGTCCATAGACCAGCGTTGCCCATTGTACGAGTGAGTATTTCTGTGCAAATAACAAAAAAGCCGGCTGAAGCAATCATCGCGTTGCGCATTTCCCGTGAATGAGTGGTGCCGATAAAAATACCATCTAGCTGATAACACCAAACCGAAATCACTGGCAGAATGATCAGCCACGGAAGTGATTTTAAACCGAATTCAATGACTTCGATTTGGTTGGTAAACAGGCTGATTAGCTGGGGGCCGCCAAAATAAATTGCCACTGACATCAATACCGCCACCAACATAGATTGTTGTGTTGATACCTTAATTGCAAGAGTAAGGTGTTTGCGGTTTTTACTGCCCCAGGCCTGGCCCGAAAGTGTTTCAACAGCGTGTGCGAATCCGTCCAGCGCGTGTGCGCACAAATGTAGTATCTGAATAAGAATTGCGTTTGCAGCGAGCGCGGTTACGCCAAGCTTGGTGCTACTTGCAGTAAAATAGATGAATGACAGTACCAGTAACAAGGTGCGAATAAATATATTTCCGTTCAGTGAAAAAAGCTCAATCAGTGCCGCGCGGTTAAATAGCAGGAGTCGACTTAACTGGTGTGAGGCTTCGTAGAGTGGCCGACGGATTAAGAACAGCCCGAGTACCAGCGCGGCGTATTCACTGATGACCGACGCCAATGCAACCCCTTTGATGTCCCAGCCTAAAACTGGAACAAATAATATATCCAGTGAGATATTGAGCAGATTTAGGAACAGTTGAAATATTAGTACCGAGCTCATTCGCTGCAGACCGATGAGCGTGCCGAGCACTACATAATTCGCCAACGTGGCAGGAGCTGCCCAAATTCTTGTGCTGTAATATTGTTCTGTTAAATCCACCAGCCGTTCGCTGGCATCCAACAGGCCAAAAAACAATAAAAATAGAGGTTTTTGCAGGGTAATAACGCACAGGCCAAGCGCAACAGCAATGAGTAATGAGCGCCATAGCGTGAGGGTAATAGAGTGGTGGTCCAGGGCGCCATGGGCTTGTGCGACCAAGCCACTGGTGCCCATTCTCAGGAAGCCAAAGATCCAGAATACCAGACTGAAAATTGAAGCGCCAAGCGCCACTGCGCCGATTAATTCGACTTCCTGCAGATGGCCCATGACTGCCGTATCGACAGCGCCAACCAGGGGTACGGAAATATTTGAAAAGATAATCGGCAGGGCGAGCAAACCGACGCGCTTATGCCAGAACTGCGATTGTTCCGGGTCGGAATTTATTTTATTTGGCATGCCGAATTATAAAACAGCGCTCACCTTATGTGGCGATTATTAAAGGGTCGGCCGGTGCCTGAAGCTTAAAGGTATGGTGTTGGAAAACAGATGGGGGAGAGCGGACAAGTCTAAAGCCGCCACGGGTATGTGCCCGTGGCGGTGAGTAGTCTGGATTACGAAATCGGCGGGATCTCCTTGATATTTTATCCCACCTAAAGATGACTGGAGGATGGATTTTTCTTTCGCAAATATCAACAAGTATTGGGTGTAGGAAGACCTGAGATTTAACGATAAGGCTCAGTGAAACCAAATCTCTGCGCAGCATCACTGCTATTTCGTGAATAATCCGGGCTGGTGATCAGGCTTGCCTTCGACCAATACAGTAATAGGTGATGCCTTGTTCTGATAAAACATCAGGTTCGTAGAGGTTGCGGCCATCAAAAATCACTGGTGATGTCAGTCCGTTCTTAATACCCTGCCAATCTGGACTTCTGAACTCATGCCATTCTGTACAAATGATTAGTGCATCGGCACCTTCCAGGGCATCGCTGGCAGAGTCGGCTAGTTGCAGCTTGTCGTTGTCCGGGTAAAGATGTCTGGTTTCGTCCATGGCGACAGGATCGTAGGCCTGAATTTTAGCGCCTTTGGCCCATAGCTCTTCCATGATTACGCGACTGGGTGCTTCACGCATATCATCGGTATTGGGTTTGAATGCCAATCCCCACAGCGCAAAAGTTTTGCCTTTGATATCGCCCTGGAAGTGTTTATCAATTTTACCGCCAATCACATGTTTCTGTTTTTCGTTAACGGCTTCTACCGATTCAAGAAGATCGGCTTTGTATCCTACTTCGCGGGCAGTTGCGACCAGAGCTTTAACATCTTTTGGAAAGCATGATCCCCCATAGCCACAACCTGGGTAAATAAAGCTGTAGCCGATACGAGGATCTGAACCGATCCCGATGCGTACGTGTTCTATGTCTGCGCCAAGTGCATCAGCCAGGTTTGATAGTTCGTTCATGAAGCTGATTTTTGTCGCCAGCATAGAGTTGGCTGCATATTTGGTCAGCTCGGAAGAACGAATATCCATAAAAATTAGACGATCATGGTTACGGCAAAATGGTGCATACAATTTACGCATTTGCTCTCTTGCGTATGGGTCTTGAGTACCAACAACAATTCGGTCTGGTTTACGAAAATCATCGATGGCAGCCCCTTCTTTCAAAAATTCGGGGTTAGAAATGGTGATGTATTCGAATGTCTCGCCTCTTTGATCCAGCACTTCCTTCATGCGAGCGCCGACTTTGTCTGAGGTTCCTACGGGAACGGTTGATTTAGTCACCACCAGTTTTCTGCCATCCATCCGTTCGGCGATGGTTTGTGCAACCGCAAGTACATGCTGAAGATCGGCTGAACCATCTTCACCGGGAGGAGTTCCGACGGCGATAAACTGCATTTCGCTGTGTTTCACTGCCTGATCCATGTCAGTGGTGAATTGCAGGCGTCCGATTTCAACGTTCCGTTTAATGATCTCGTCCAGACCCGGTTCGTGAATCGGAATGATTCCCTTGTTGAGTTCAGCTACTTTCTTTTGGTCTATGTCGACACACAAGACATCATTGCCGACATCGGCCAGTAACGAGCCTGTCACCAGGCCAACGTAGCCTGAACCATAAAGTGTTACTTTCATTTATAAAGTTCCGTAACCAATTTGTCTGGGGAATGTTCGATGGGAAAAAGGTGAATATATGTGTTCGATCGCCAATATATTAACTATAGGCGGCAGAATTTACAGTATCTGTGCGGAGTTCTTGTCTCAGTTCAAGGAACTACAATAAGACTGTGCGCTATATCTTAATATCAAGGAAACGTTCAACCTACAATATTGCAAGCTTCTTGCCGTTAGATGAGCCGGGACGAGCTTATTCGCAGTGATAGTGTAATATGTAAAGGGACGTTTTCAAATATGATGAGCTGTGTGAGTGACATGTATACACAATCTCCGATACTCAACCCGAAACCCAGATTCGAAGCGCTTTGGGCGCGTAATTGTATCGGGCAAAGGGAAGGGGCTGAAGTCGGTTCGAAAATCGCGGACACCCTGTTGGGTTTCTATGCTCAATCCGAACGGTTTTACCACACCTTTAATCATATTGAATTTTGTCTGGGGTTATTCGATCAGGTTAAGGGTCAAAGCACTGACGCTGACGCAATCGAGCTCGCCATCTGGTTTCACGACGCAGTCTACAATTTTCCCCTGGTCGAAAATGAAAAACTTAGTGCCGAATTTTTCATGAAGGTGTCGGAGGGATATTTGCCACTAGAGCTTCGGAAGAAAATCTATGCACTCGTGATTGTGACCGACCATAAAACTTTACCAACTAATACCGATCAGGAAATCCTGGTGGATATTGATTTATCCAGTTTCGGGCTCCCTTGGCAACGGTTTATCGATGACGGGGAGAACGTACGGCGAGAATTATCATATCTGAACGAAGACGATTTTTATCGACAACAAATCGGATTTATGAAGCAACTTACAGCGGGTAAGTACTTTTACAAAACTCCCTGGTTTCAAGATCAGTTTGAAGCATCTGCTCGTGCCAACATAGGTGGGTATTTTGATTTGCTGGTTCAACAAGGGCGTGAAATTTAAGCACGTTTAATTTACCAGCCTGTATTATTCATGGCGAATGGTCACATGGTTATAATCAAAACACCCCGCGATTTGTAGTTTAGTCATACTTCTTATTTCACCTCGTTGCGTACGCGGGCTGGTCACAATAAAATTTGTACTACTTGGGATAAGCAATAACTACCTCACGTTTGCCAGGCGGCCCTTTACGTTTTTCCCAAAGAAATCCAGCGTCTGTCAGGGAGTCGCGAAAAGCTCTGTTTACACTATAGGTTGCCAGGATGCCATTGCGCTTTAGCGTCTGGTGAAGGCGGTGAAGAAACTCTGTTGACCAAAGGTCCGGATTGTTTTTACTGCTAAATGCATCCAGGTAAACCGCGTCAAATATGCACTGATCAAACGTCGCTTCAAAGGCATTTTCCTGCCTGAGGTTCAACTGGCTATATTGGCCAATGTTCAGAATGTCATTAGTTGTGGTGCTTCGCAGTGACTGCTGCAGATCATCGATCAGGGCTTGATGATCCGGGGTGTTTCTTTGCAGCAGCTCGATAAGCAACGGCACCGGCGGCAGAGCAAATTCCAGGGCTTCATAGTACAGCGGGCTACGATGTTGATCGGCACGGCCTGCAGTCAAAATAAAGTTCAGGCCGGCACCAAACCCGATTTCCAGTACTCGAGTCGGGTGCCCGTTTTCCAGTCTATCTCCCACACCGGAATTTTTAATAAACACATCGACTGATTCGGTGATTGCGCCGAACCTGGAATGGTAAGTCTCTGTGAGTGCGGCGTTTTGGAGTGTACAGCTTCCGTCAGCGGTTTCGATCAACCGCAGGTTCTGAGCAGGTTCAGGCGGCAAGAAATCGCCTCTTTATTTAACTTTCGCGACAGGGCGCGGGGTTCGTCTCGTAGCAGCTTTATATTCCTCGCACTCTGCGATAAACAGCTCTGTGCTGATCTGCATGGGCACACGTGCCAGGGCAATCCATTCGATCACGGATTTGCAATCGTACAGCAGCTTAGTGCCAGTGGCGTGAAGCCAGGCGGGCATGCGGGGATCGCGGTATGGGTGTCCCGGAAATTCAGCGAGTTTTTCGCTGGCAGATACAAACTCGGGCCAAATGATGAAATTATTGTCTAAATCGCTGCGCATGGTTTCGCATTCATACTTGGCAGTGGTGGCAAAGTAGTCGATCAGGGTGTCTGCACCCTCGAAGGAGGGTAATGGAGCCAGGGTCGCTTTCATTGCGTCGGCAACCGTGTCTATGTTTTTCATTGCCTGCGCAATTTTTATGAATCTGGATTCGTAGAATTGTTCAATTGGTACCGAGAAAGCCCGGAAGGGCTCTCCCCAGAGTTCGTCAATGCCTTCCTGGCCGCTGTAATGCTTCACTTGTTTGCCCAGCTCCAATGCTTCTTTGAAGCATTGTCCGCACTCTTGCATGAGTTCGTTGTCGCGACTGATTTTTACGCCCTTGGCGCCCAGATCGACTACTGTGCGGAAAATGTCTGT
Organism: uncultured Granulosicoccaceae bacterium; assembly: GCA_964574535.1. Lineage (GTDB taxonomy): Bacteria > Pseudomonadota > Gammaproteobacteria > Granulosicoccales > Granulosicoccaceae. The sequence continues at coordinate 18,889 of CAZNOB010000015.1, forward strand.
GGCTCGATTAAATAGTGCGCCAGCCAGCATCGCAGCATTGACACGCTGCTTGCGCGGGTCTGTCTCGCGTTCATAGGCGGCTCTGGCTCCTTCCAGTGCGTGCCCGGGAGTGTTTATACCATGTTCAGTGTGGTGGAAGGTACGCCGGGTTAGAGATTCAATGAGGTTCTTACGTGCCACGAGCGTATCAGCTGGTGGTTTGTAGTAGCGAATCCAGTAGTCGTCGTAGAATACAAAGGTTTCGCCATCGACAATGTGCTTGGTGCCATTGACGGGCACCGAGTCCCGTTTTGACCAGTCCTGATCGGATGCTCCGGTTGTCCATGCCGGGCATCGGCGAAACGTCTTCGAATTGTAGTTGAAGTCCATTTGCTAGTTCCGCGACTTTCTTAAGTCTGGTTTTTTCACGCTGATCTTCGCATTGAGTTCACGGTTGTCGATGTGTTGCGCGGCGCGAATTATTGCACAACGTAAACTGGATTGCAGTGTCTGTTGCCGCGTTGGCTCAATAATTGTGCCGTTGTGCACTGAAAAAGAGTTTAGACAGCAAGTATTGCTACTTTTCCGCCAGTATTACTGCTCGAATCGGTGCAGGATGCCCCTCGATGGTCAGGTTTGGATTACTCGGGTCGAGTGCTTGTGCCAGCGAGTGAAAAGTCATCCAGGGTGTCGTGCGTTGTTCTTCAGTGGTCGTTTGAGTGGTGTCTATACAGCGAGCGTTTGAAAAACCAGCATCACTTAATTGCTGTATCAAAAATGGAACACTCGGTAGTGACCAGACATTGCGCATATTGGCGTAGCGTTCTGCGGGGATAAGTTCTGTCTTTGAGTCCCCGGCAATAATCAGTGTCTCCAGCACCAGTTGCCCGCCATCAGCCAGGCAGGAACGCAGCAGCTCCAGGTGTTCGATTGGTTGGCGGCGGTGGTACAGAACGCCCATCGAAAAAATTGTGTCGAACGAACAATGATGTTGCAGCAGTACTTCAATCCCAACCGGTAATACACAGGCACGATAGTCGCCGGTGAAGTGTGTAATCGCCTGAAACTGCGTGCAATAAAGCAGGCTGGTGTCCAAACCTGTGACACTTCGAGCTCCTGCTCCCAGCATTCGTAAACCGTAGTAGCCATTGCCGCTGCCGACATCCAGCACATCGCAATTCTTTAAGTCTATATGGGGTGCCAGGCGGTTCCATTTTTTTTCACAGCGCCATTCCGTGTCGATGAAGGTGCCGTGCAGGCTAAAAGGCCCTTTGCGCCACGGATGCAATCCCATTAGCGCGTCATGGAGAGCCTGTTTCACATCAGTTTTAAGTGGCGTTGAAGGTGTGGTGACGATAATCGACTGATCCAGCGTGACAGTTTTTGTGCCGACCACTGGAAGTTGGGCTAAAGCATGCAGCCAACGCGGAAAGTTGCGTTGACTGTCTGGCGAGATTCGGGCTGTAACGGCTGGCATCAACTTTTCGATCCAGTTGCTGATCTGAGTATTTTCAATTTGCGATCTGAATTCGTCTATTTTGAAGGGTGTTAGCACTGGTTATTGCGAGCCATGGTTGGGGCCGAGAGTATAGTGGTGAGTGGATTATACAAGCAATGGTGGCTGGACTGTCAGGCAGAAATTCGCAGCGATATTAAAACCGCTGTATCTTAGTCTGATGTCAGCGGCAGAGTATTTTCGTGGTTAACAAACCCAAACACTATTCATTGGCAAAAGCCCGAAGTCATCTGTCTAAAGCAGATCCGCAAATGGGGGCTTTGATCAAAAAGGTTGGAGCAACAAAGGTGCGTTCTGAATCAGAGCTGAGTGTATTTCAGTCTCTGGTGCGCGCTATTGCGTACCAAATGTTATCTACTAAATCTGCAGCTGCTATCTATGGCCGTTTGGTCGAACAGTGCAAAAATACTGTGACACCAAAAAGCGTAAAGAAACTCGGTGAAGATGTGCTGCGCGATATCGGTTTTTCTCGCGCGAAAGTTTTATCAATTATGGATCTTAGCCAAAAAATGCAAAGTGGCGCTATCCCTGCCGATGATGTTCTGGTTACGCTGACTGATCAGGAGTTGGTCGAGTGTCTGACCGTTGTGAAAGGGATTGGGGTCTGGAGTGTGGAAATACTGATGATATTTAATCTTGGTCGTGCTGATGTTTTTCCCGCCACTGACCTTGGGGTGCGCAAGGGGCATATGCTCGCCTGCGGCCTTGACGAAATGCTGACTGCAAAACAATTGCTTGTTGAGTCGGATGCCTGGCGACCTTATCGAACGGTGGCTGCCTGGTATTTATGGCGCGCTACCGATAGTGTTGACTGGGGGGCGATGTAGCGTCGGTATAAATAGTTATCGGTAGTCCATGGGCTTAAATACCGATGAATGATTTAACCGTACCTGAGTCCCTTTTAAAAAATGAAAATAATTTTAAGTCGTAAAGGAGTCGATAGTAGTGCCGGCGGCTTTGCCAGTCCTGTTTTTCCTGATGGCTCGATGCTATCGATTCCTATTCCTGATAAGCGCTCGCCAGTTCGATATCGCGATCTGCTTGGTCCGGAAAAGATGAGCACTCTGGTCCGCCAGCTGAGTAACGGTCGAATCAAGGGGGGAGATGCTGTGCATCTTGATCCAGACTTGCAGGAAACTTCAATTAAACGTGAAACCGAATTTCAGCCCTTGTTTGGTCAATGTGGTGCAGCCCAGAGTCATCTGGCAAGTCATCAGGTAAGAGGTGGGGATCTATTTTTATTCTTTGGCTGGTTTCGGCGGGTGGAAAAACATCAACGGCGGTGGCGGTATGTGCCAGGCGCGCCCAACCTGCACGTTGTTTATGGCTGGATGCAAATCAAGGATGTGGTCGCCACAGAGCAAATAGGGGATGGTCCGGAATGGCGCACGTTTCAGTCTCACCCGCACTGTCACGGCCAGTTCAATGGTGATAACACCATATACACCGGTCGTAAAACACTGTCGGTATACCTCGGTAAAAAGGGCGCTGGCGTATTTGGCCGGTATAGCGATATCCGTTGCCTCACTGCTGAGAATCGCAGTCGTTCCATTTGGCAGCTACCGGCCTGGATGCATCCTGAAGGTCGCGAAAGTACACTGAGTTATCATAGTGATTTATCCCGTTGGCACCGTTGCCCGGGGAGCGTTGAGCTTAGGTCAGCCGCACGCGGACAGGAGTTTGTACTGGATGTTGATCACTATCCGGAAGCCGTTGACTGGTTGGAGAATTTATTTACAGCTAAATAGAATCAGTGAGTTTTTAACCCTGGATAGAATTCACTAGAGAAAATTCAACCTCAATAGCGCGTCATTACGCATCAGCTAACACCGTTAGATTTACCCTCTACAGTTGGATCGTTAACGACAATAACCTCAGCATCAGTGTGGTCATCTTTTTCCAGTTTCTTAGTTGCCTCGGGCTCAATCTCCTCGGCTTCAATTAACTTATATTCCGACCCTTCAAGTGCATCATTCTTACGCGAACGAGCCAGATATCCCCCCACGGCACCACCTGCTGTGGTTAGAGTTAGTAAGCCTAATGTCACAAACTGGGTAAATATCATCACCAGTCCGAAGCCTGCAGCGACGGCTAATGCTGTCCCGACTTTTATATTTGCGCTGGTTTTTGCGCGACGTGCCTGTGTTTCGATTTCTTTTTGCGTTTTTTTCTGTAGCCGACTTTTCGCACGTTCTGCATTGACATTGAGTTTTTCGCGCTCCGTTGCGAATTGTTGTTTCAGCGTGTTGACTCTTTTGTCACTGAGTTGACTGGCGACAGTGCCAAACCATAAGCTGATGATGGTTGAGAGCAGCAGCACCAAAAAAATTAGCGGTAGTAAATTATCGAGTGTCGCCCCTCCCGGGAAAAATGCCACCAGCAACGCGGTAGCAATTTGCGCCAATGTAAGTCCGATAAAAAACCTGAGCATGGGAGATAATCTTGTTCCGGAATCAGAATCTTACCGGAATCCTTTCGCTCAGCGTCACTTGTGGCTGCTTTGTAAACCGTATCAGCGCATTATTTGAAAGATTTTCATTAAAGAAGTTGCTTGCGCGGACGATCTCCTTCGGGGTATTTAACAAAGAGAATTCGAATGGCGAAGCATCATCTACTAAGAGCGTTAGGGTTTTCAGCAATGGTCGCGATCTCGACTGCCGGGGTTGCTGAGATTCTGGTGCTTCCTGAAGGAGGCTATGGCGTAACTGAGGGGGCAGTTTCACCAGATCGCGGAGATTCTGATGCTGAAGTGTTGAGCCGATTCGGAGAGCCTCTCGAGCGTAAAGGACCGATCGGTAGTCCTGCTATCAGCAGTTGGGTTTACCCGGAATTTCAGGTGTACTTTGAAGACGGGTTTGTAATCCACGCTGTGCATAGCAAATTATAGCTTTGTGTTCCTGTCGTTCATGATTATGTGCGCATTTTCGGTGGGCCGATAGTGAATGGCATTGAATCCGCAACTTCCATTTAATTGATGCGACTGTTGCTTGTGACAGCGGAGGAGCACTTTTACCCCGCTGAATAGCCTGGAACGGCAGTTGCTCGTTTTGGTATTTACCCATGGAGGAGATTCTGGTCTTATAGCAGGCTTTCGATTACTGCGAAACAGAATGTCTGACCAACCGTTTTCCCGAGGCGCCCAATTTTTACTGGGCGCCCGCGACACAACGCCGATGATAGTTGGTGCAATCCCGTTCGGTTTTTTATTCGGGGCTCTGGCTGTTAACGCCGGATTGTCGTTGTTTGGTGCGATGGGGATGTCTTTGTTCGTATTTGCAGGTTCGGCACAGTTTGTGGCGGCAACCATGCTGACTCAGGGAGCCGCGATTGCAGTAATTGTGGCTACGACTTTTGTGGTCAATATTCGCCATGCTTTATATTCTGCGTCTCTGGCACCGCATGTGGGCCATTTGCCGCAGCGCTGGTTGATGCCATTGGGTTTTCTTTTAACCGACGAATCTTTTGCCGTGGTGGTGAAGCGGTTTTCATCTGCATCTTCACAACAAAATAACCATTGGTATTTTCTTGGTTCCGGCGTTGCCATGTATGTAAATTGGCAGATTTGCACTCTGGTGGGTATTTTTGTCGGAAATAGTTTAGATGGCCTCTCGCAGTGGGGGCTCGAGTTTGCACTGGTGGTCACTTTTATAGGCATCGTTATACCAATGATTACTGATTGGCCGATGTTTTTGGCGGCGGTTGTTGGGGGCGGCATTGCACTTATGGCGTATGACCTGCCGCATAATCTGGGGCTGTTAGTTGCCTCATTGAGTGCAATCGCAGTGGGTTTTATTGCGGAGAGTTTTTATAAATCTTCGCGCGCAGTTGAGTCAGGAAAATGAAAGAAGTCTGGCTTATTGCTGGAATGGCAGCTGTGACTTTTGGAGTACGATACCCGGTGCTGGCGCTGTTGGGGCGAATTGAATTGCCAGGGGCGTTGAAGCGTGCTCTTAGATTTGTACCGGTTGCTGTATTAAGTGCGCTATCGGCACCAATGATTCTGGTGCCAAATGGCGAATGGTTTGTATCACCGTTTAACCCTGCAGTTGGTGGCGCCATAGTCGCTGTAATAGTGGCGTGGCGGACACGTCACTTGCTGTTGACAATACTGGCCGGGATGGCAGTATTTGGCCTGATAAAACTGTTAAGCGGTATCTTGTAGGTGGTTTGGTCGCAGAAAATTGTTGCTCACACTGACTAGATTGTGGTCACCGATCTACCAGCGGGCTGGAGTAGTTCAGCTCCATATCCCAGGGAAAGTTGATCCAGGTTTCCTGAGGTACTTCTTTGATGAAGTCATCAACTTCGGCACGTCCTTCGGGTTTGGCATAGACAGTTACGAAGCGTGCATAAGGAACTACCGCTTTAACCGCTCTGGCTGTTTTACCGGTGTCAACCAGATCATCGATCAATAGCATGCCTTTGCCATCGGTTGCGCACTGTTTGATTATCTCGCTTTCCCCCTTTTCGCGAATATCGTAGGTCTTGATGCAGATGGTATCGATAAGTCGAATATTCAGTTCACGTGCAATGATGGCGGCAGGAATCAAGCCGCCACGTGTAATGGCGATAGCACCGCTCCATTGATCCGCTGGTAACAATCGACTCGCAAGCAGTCGCGTATCGCGATGTAGCTCTTCCCACGAGACGAAAAAATTTTCTGTAGTACTTAAAGACATCCTATTCTCCGTCAAAATCACAAATACTAAATACGTCAATGCCCGATTGTCGTAGTTTTTCGGAGCCCCCAAGATCCGGTAAATCGATTATGGCAGCCGCTTCGATGATGTCGCCTCCCAGCCGATTAATGAGTGCCGCAGCGGCTAACATAGTACCTCCGGTGGCGATCAAATCGTCCAGTAGTAAAACCTTCTGGCCGCTGGTGATCGCGTCTTTATGAAGTTCAACTTCGGCAGTGCCATATTCCAGTTCATAAGATTCACTAACGGTTTCAAAGGGCAGTTTGCCGCGTTTTCTGATGGGGACCATACTGGTGCTCAGTTCGTAGGCGAGTGCACCACCAATAATAAAGCCACGAGCATCAATGCATGCCAGCACATCTATCTGATGTTCGTAGTAGCGATGTACAAAACAATCTACCAGGCGTCTAAAGGTCGCCGGGTTTTGCAGGAGTGGCGTGATATCCCGAAACTGAACTCCATCAATGGGCCAGTCGGGGATTGTGCGAACGCGCGCCCGAATATAATCCCGAAAGTACTTGTGCTGATCGTTGATATCCATTCATTGAGCCTGGGCAGCAGTGAGCCGGGTTGCGAGTGGCTGTGCCAATTGAGTGGCCATGTCACTCAGCAGCTGGTCTGTGGTTGGCCAGTCGATACATTCGTCGGTAATTGATACTCCATACTTTAGTGTGGACAGATCTGCGCTAAGCTTCTGATTGCCTTTATCGATATGGCTCTCCAGCATAATTCCGACGATTGACTGATTACCTTCCGCAATCTGCTTGCACACGTTGTCTGCTACCAGGGGTTGCAGTTCATAATTCTTGTGTGAGTTTGCATGGCTGCAGTCAATCACAAGGCTGCTGGGCAGGTTTGCTTTGCCGAGCGCTTGCTCTGCCAAAGCAACGGAAACCGAATCGTAGTTAGGTTCTGAACCACCTCGAAGAATAATATGGCCGAACGCGTTGCCCCGGGTTTCGAGTCGGGTTACCTGACCCTCGCTGTTGATGCCCAGGAATCGATGAGGAGAAGAAGCAGATTTCATCGCATTGATCGCGATATCCAGGCTGCCATCTGTGCCGTTTTTAAAGCCCACCGGAGTCGAGAGTCCGCTGGACATCTCACGGTGAGTCTGGGATTCAGAAGTTCTGGCGCCGATGGCCGTCCATGCGAACAGGTCTGATAAATATTGCGGACTGATTGGGTCAAGCGCTTCAGTTCCCGCCGGTAGACCGAGTTCAGCCAGCCAGCTTAGCAGTTCACGAGCCTGCTTCAGGCCTTTTTCAATATGAAAGGAATCGTTTAGATCCGGGTCATTGATAAACCCCTTCCAGCCAACAGTTGTGCGTGGTTTTTCAAAATAAACCCGCATCACAATGTATAGCGTATCCTTGTATTTATCGTGAATTTCTTTGAGTCGTTTTGCGTAGTCTTTGGCTGCATCGATATCGTGAATAGAACAGGGGCCGGCAACGACTAAAAGGCGTGAATCGCGCCGATCCAGTATAGCCTCGATAACTTCGCGGGCGTTATCGACGGTCTTGGTTGCGGTGGCGGTTCGGGGTAGAGAGTCACGCAATTCACGCGGTGTGATAAGTACGGATTCTGAAACGATATTGACGTTGCTAAGTTTTTTGCTCATGGCATTTATGGCTTCACGGAAATCATTGTTGAACAGTGTATTTAAGTTGGCTTTCGAATAACAGCAGTTTGGTGGTAATTGAAGATACAGTGAATGAAGTTGTTCGTCTCATATAAACTGTGATGGCAGCAGGATCGGTCTGGTGATTCCGGTTTCGAAATCAAATCGGTTGCTAATGCTTCAGCGTCGAAGACAGGCTGTTAACGCTAATTAGTGCCCATCCAGAAACAAGTGCTACTGCGAACCACTGAATGCACGCGATCTTTCACCGACTACATGTAGTTATTTAGAGTGACTAAACGCCCACATGTAGTCGGTAAAATCTCGCGCACCTCAGTCATTCTCGCTACACCCCTGTTTCTGGACGGGCACTAATTAGCCGAGTCACTTTATTCTGTGATAGTGAGTTCGCCGCCTATAAAGCCGAGTTGCCGCTGACCATCAAGTACTGCACAAATGTTTTGACCAATCAATTCTGCGCGCCATCCTTGCATTATCAGTGTTTCACGCTGACCTTTAATGAGATCTTCCAGTGACTTTCGTGGTGCGAGAACGGCTGGATTAATCTGCAGTTGGATGGCATGAGATTTTGCCACTGCTGATAGCACATCCAGCGCGGCATCCTGCAATGGCGTTAGTTTGTTTTTTCGTGCGGGTATGATCAGATTTTGCGGCTCGGTACCGCGTGCTTTTTGAATCATTTTGACCAGTGATTCACCATGGCGTCTTCGCAGTCCGTCGCTTAAACCGCGGATGTGTTTCAATTCTGCTTCATCTGATGGCATTTGTTTCGCCAGGTCAATCAGTACATCGTCTTTCAACAACCAGTTGCGAGGCAGGTTTCGATCGCGAGCGGTGAGTTCTCGCCACTCGGCCAGCGCCTGAGCGGTGGCTAAACGCGAGCCCTTGAGTTTGTCGATCTGACGCAGTTTTTTCCATACCTCATTCGCGGGCTTTTCATACAGGTGCGGATTCGTCAGATCTATCCATTCCTGATTCAGCCAGGTCAGTCTGTCAAGTGACTCAAGCTGGTTAACCATCTTCGGGTACATCTGTGCAAGATAAATGACATCATCTACGGCGTAGTCAAGCTGTTGTTGCGGAAGCGGCCGACGAGTCCAGTCGGCTCTGGAGTGTGATTTACTAAGATCTATGTTTAGCACCTCCTTCACCAGGTTGGCATAGCCAATTTGTTCCTGATAGCCGAGTAATGGTGCTGCAATTTGAGTATCAAAAAGATTTTCTGGCACACTGCCGCGCAACCAGTAAAAAATTTCCAGATCCTGGCCGGCGGCATGTAATACCTTGGTGATGTCGGGCCTGTAGAGAAGGTCAAGCAGAGGATCAATATTATCCAGCGCGAGCGGGTCGACGCAGGCAACGGTGTCACCTGCGGCGAGCTGCAATAGACATAGCTCGGGACGATAGGTTTTTTCCCGAAGGAATTCAGTATCGAGTGCGATCCACGGTTCTGAAGACAGAGTTTTTGTAAGAGAATTCAGCGCGTCAGCGGTATCGATGTAGTCGATATTTTGATTGGAGCTCATGCAAATGGCCGTTTAGACAGGCAGCCATAATACCGGTATCCGGGTAAGGGGTCACAACAGAATAATCGCCGAATTTACAGTTTAGGTTGTAATCGGGTGATTTTATGGCAGCTACACTCAGAATGCAGTGGACTCTGAACCGGCGAGACTGTGGTCTTGACCGTGTTTGATCATGCCCCGAAATGGGGCGTTTTCAAAGTATTCGGTTCAGTCAGTTCGATTAACGGCCTGCTAGCTTCGCAGCAGTTTGGGGTCACCGGTACCGAAAAACTGATGAGACACTGCCAGATACTCGTGCTCATCGTTTGATGCGCTAAGCGACATAAGACTTTCACGCAATTCATCTGCTTCGTCCAGGCGGTTAGCCGCAATCAATGCGTTCATTAAAATTTTACGGGCCTGGTCAGCATTGCCATTGAGTTCATCAGCACTATTCTGCAAAATCTCGCAAGCGTTGTTGTAATGGCCACGCGCGAGCTCAACGCTTGCCAGACCTATGGGCCCGGCTGAGTGGCCCGGTGCTGATTCCGAAATTAGTTCGAATGCCGGCTGTGCTTCGTCAACCAGGCCAGTGGCCAGGCAGCTGATCGCAAGTGTGTTCAGGTAAGTCAGTTCTTTGGAATCCATAATCATCCCCATAGCGCCTGGCAATTGTCCGCAGAAATTGCAGATATAGACAGACTGTTATTCCTAAATATCAGGAGTTTCTATCGGCGATACATGGGCTGAACTTGATCATTTTGCGCGGCTAACTACACATTTTACTATTGCAGGGGCCTGGCCGGACGCTTTTCCAAAAAAGCATCAACGTATTCAATAGTTTCTGCTTCCAACATATTGCACGCCATCACTTCTGAGGCCAGTTCGTAGGCGTCTGGCAGCGATTTTGGCAGTTGATCGTAAAACAGTTGTTTACCGACACCCAATGCTGCGGCTGGCTTGGCGGCGATTTTACGGGCCATTGACATCACTCTCGCTTCCAGTTCTGTGGCAGAAACGCTGTGGTTGATGAGTCCATAGTCGACGGCTGTGGCGGCGTCGATAAAATCACCAGTGACCAGCATTTCGAAAGCGCGCTTGCGCGCCACATTACGTGTTAGCGCGACGGATGGTGTGCTACAAAATAGCCCCAGATTTATTCCGGAAACTCCAAATTGTGCAGAATCGGCGGCAACAGCCAGATCGCAGGTGGCGACTAGCTGACAACCCGCGGCTGTTGCCATGCCATTTACCTGGGCGATGACTGGTTGTCGCAGGCGCGTGATCAGTTGCATCATCTCCGTACATTTTGAAAATAGTTCTCGATAGTAACTGGCTGAGTGATTGGAGCGCATCTGTCGCAGATCGTGTCCCGCACAAAATGCCGGCCCGTTGGCAGCAAGCACGACCACAGATGTTGAGGTGTCTTGCTCGATGTCGCCAAGCTCTATTAACAACTGGTCAAGTAACTCTTCTGACAGCGCGTTAAACTTGTCGGGCCGGTTTAGAGTGACGGTGGCGATTCCGTCTTCTTTGCTGACGAGCAGAATGTTGTCGGTCATGACGATAATGTTCCCGATTAATAAAGTGCGCTGGCTTGGGTGGTTTTCATGCCAGAGCAGAAACTATAGACCGCAATTGGTCTGACAGGCAAGGTAACAACAGTGCAGCCCGGTGCAAAAATATCTGTGCAGGAATTTTCAGAGATTGCCGATCAACGATTGCCGTTTGCGCAGTTGATGGGGTTGGAGCTGCTGGAACTGGATCAGGACAGCGCACTGATGAAAGCGTCTTACCGGGATGAATTTTTACGCCCTGGGGGCACCATTGCCGGTCCTGTGATGATGGCGCTTGCAGATGCGGCGTTGTATGCGCTGGTTCTAGGCAGAATCGGCCCGGTCGAACTTGCTGTCACTACTAGTCTAAATATCAATTTTCTTCGAAAGCCGATGCCTGGTGATCTGTTGGCACGTGCCACCGGTCTGAAGTTTGGCAAGCGGCTGGTGATCGGGGAAATCTCGATGTTCAGCGCTAGTGCACCGGAAGAGGTGGTTGCGCATGCAACGGCCACCTATTCCATTCCTCCGGCTATGGCAGCCTAGCCTAGCCTGGCAAACTGCAATATGCCTTCAATGAATTCGGGATAAAAATTTCCACCATGACTGACTCAGCGACCGATATAAAAGCCTGTGTGTTTGATGCCTATGGCACCTTATTCGATGTCCACTCTGCCGTAGGAAAGCACCGGCAGCGGCTTGGGAAGCGTGCCAATGACGTGTCTGCGACGTGGAGAACCAAACAGCTCGAATACACCTGGCTACGCAGTTTAATGGGTGACTATGCAGATTTTTGGCAAGTCACTGGTGAAGCGCTTGAGTATTCACTGGACGCTCATGAAATCAGTGATAGAGCGCTTTACGAGGATTTAATGCAGGCCTACCTTAACTTAACTGCTTATGATGAGGTTCCGCGTGTGTTGAAAGCTTTGAAAGATGCGGGATATAAAACGGCAATTCTAAGTAACGGAGAACCGCGAATGCTGGATGCAGCAATTAAAGGTGCAGGGCTTGAGGCACTTCTGGATGAATGTTTCAGCGTTGATGACCTTCAGGTCTTCAAGCCGGAGCCGCGAGTGTATGAACTTGCAACCAAGGCCTTTTCAATTGAACCATCGCAAGTGATGTTTCAGTCTTCTAACGCCTGGGACGCTGCTGGTGCGGCATACTTTGGCTTTCGGGTGTTGTGGGTGAATCGTTTCGGGCAACGGCCAGAGCGTCTGCCGTCTAAGCCGGATTTTGAGGCAAAGGACTTAAATCATCTATTGAAAGTTTTGGGAGTGAGCTGAGGGGAATGAAAATAAAATGGTGCGGCTGGAAGCCGCACCTCAATTGTGATTGCATCGATTCTTGAATTTTTTTCTTCGCCAGTACCACGTCGCTTTAGATCGATACGTTTGCCTTCTTATATGGGCTTTGAGCATTGATCGCGAACTTCTGTTTGTTTCTTTGAACCGTCTGCAAAGGGGTTGCCTTTGCAAAGCGCATATCTGTTAAGGCAAGGTGACCAAAGGATAAACAACAGCGAATAGCCGACCAGTACATCCCCTTAACAAGTAGGTGGAACGGCTGAGAGAGCTGGTTATTTAGTGAATCATACCGGCGCTTGCTAATATGCTACACACACTTATCAGTGGAAAGTTATTGAATTAATTAGTATAACCGTAGTACTACTGTAACTCGGTAATTGTTGTTTTTGCGAGCCAGCCGAGGTCCGGTGTTAGCAACGACAATTACGCATGCTAGAGAGCTTTGTGAGAACCATCACACAGAGGTGATCGTTTTGTTTGTTTGCATGCGCAGAAAAATACTTTTCCGTCTTCTTCAGCCGTATATTTCTCAGGCGTGAAGTCTGAACCCTTATGCGAACCATCACAAAATGGCTGCTTACTGCTTTTGCCACAGGAGCACCAATAATAGTCTTTGCCTTTTTCAACTTCGACTGGTATCGGTGCTTTTCCGGCTATTTCTGCATCACTCATAATTTAGTGTCTCGAAGGTTGTAGAGTTTTCAAAAATGGCACAGGTTGTTTTTGCCTCAGCAACCAAATGCCGATCAGGGCACTGCAAAGCCACCATAGCATGGCAGCGTAAATCATGGTTTTTGCGGGTAGCAGGAACACGGCCACCGCAGCGCAAACGAAAAGAATCCAGAACGAACATATTTGCCAGATAAAATGGCTGTGTACGTATGTACCTCGGGTTTCTGATAGATGCGTGTGATTCACAATAACACCAATCAAAGCCGTAATACCAAACAGTATTCCGAGGAGATACAACAGATAAACCAGTCCTGCAAGTTTTTGGGTACTGTGTATTTTATCTTCCGGCAACGGGGTCTTTCTCCTGCGTGTTACAGGAAAGGTGAGAGATATTGGAGATAAATTCAAGCCGTTACACGAAATGTAACAGTGGGGCAGCTCCTATCGCCTGGCTATCTACCTGGCAGCGAGCGTGCGATCACGAGTCTCTGGATATCTGATGTGCCCTCGTAGATTTGGCAAACGCGTACATCTCTGGCGATTCGTTCAACGGGAAAGTCTGCCAGGTAGCCGTAACCACCATGAATCTGGATGGCATGTGAGCAAACCTTTTCAGCCATTTCGCTGGCAAACAGTTTTGCCATTGATGCTTCAGTAAGACAGGGTTTCCCTTCATCGCGAAGGGCCGCTGCTCGGTGGACCAGCAGCCGTGCCGCGTCGATTTGCGTGGCCATATCTGCAAGCCTGAACGCTACCGCCTGCTGTGCATAAATTGGTTTTCCAAACGCTTCTCTTTCCTGTGCGTAGTGCAAAGCGTGTTTATAGGCTGCTTTGGCCATGCCGACAGCCTGTGCGGCAATACCAATTCTGCCGCCTTCAAGGTTGCTTAGTGCTATTCGATACCCCTGGCCTTCGTCGCCCAGTAGATGATCTGCCGGCACAACACACTCGTTCAGTATGATTTGACAAGTGTCTGAGGCTCGCTGCCCCATTTTCTTCTCAACTGAAGCGACTTCATAACCCGGGGTGTTTGTCGGCACGATAAAAGCGCTGATGCCTTTTTTACCTGCATTGCTGTCTGTGACTGCGAAAACGATGGCAAGGTCAGCGTTTTTACCGGAGGTAATGAACTGTTTAACGCCGTCGAGTTGATAAGCAGTACCTGAGTCTGTCGTGATGAGTCTTGCGGTAGTTTTCAAGGCGGAGGCGTCTGATCCGGCTTGTGGCTCAGTGAGGCAGAATGAACCCAGTAGTTCACCGGTCGCCAGCCTGGGAAGCCATTTTTGCTTTTGCTGCTCGGTACCAAATCGATAAACAGGCAGACACCCCACCGAGTTGTGAACACTCATGATGGTAGAGCATGCGCCATCGCCTGAGGCAATTTCCTCTAGTGCCATGGCGTAGGCTATTGAGTCAGTTTCAGCGCCATTGAAGGCCTCTGGCACGACCATACCCATAAGGCCCAGTTCCCCCATTTCCCTGATCGCGGCCCTGGGAAACTCACATTTCTGATCCCACTCAGCGGCAAACGGAGCTAATTTGTCAGCGGCGAACTGGCGAGCCATATCGCGCACCATGAGCTGTTCATCGGTGTAGTTCATCAAGTGCTCCGTAAATGGCAGGTTGGTTTACTATGCGATTTCGATGGCCATCGCTGTCGCCTCACCACCGCCAATGCACAGCGATGCTATGCCCTTCTTTAAGTCTTGCTCTTTGAGGGCATGAAGCAGGGTCACAAGAATTCGTGCGCCGGATGCGCCGATCGGGTGTCCGAGCGCGCAGGCACCGCCGTGAATATTGACCCTGTCCGCAGGCAGGTCGAGTTCCCTGGTAGCAGCCATTGTGACGACCGCGAATGCTTCGTTCACCTCATAAAGATCTATGTCTTGCGGCGTGCAATTGAGCTTCTCGAATAACTTGCGCATAGCATGCACTGGTGCTGTGGTAAACCAGTTGGGTTCGTGTGCATGAGTGGTGTGGCCCAGAACTGTTGCCAGCACTTCAAGACCGCGAGCTTCGGCCTCGCTGCGACGCATCATGACCAATGCTGCTGCACCGTCTGATATTGAGCTGGAATTAGCTGCGGTGACGGTTCCATCTTTGGAGAAGGCAGGTCGCAGTTGTGGGATTTTTTCAGTTTTAGCCTTGTGTGGTTGCTCGTCGGTATCAACGACTGTCTCGCCTTTGCGGTGTTTCACTGTGCAACTGGCCACCTGACTCTTAAATGCACCGGAATCAATGGCGGTGCGGGCTCTTTTTAGCGATTCGATGGCAAATTCATCCTGCTCTTCACGGGAAAATTTATAGTGTCCAGCGCAATCTTCGGCGAATGTGCCCATCAGGCGGCCTTTATCGTATGCATCCTCCAGGCCGTCGAGGAACATATGGTCCAGCACTTGTCCGTGTCCCATACGCATTCCGCCTCTGGCTTTTGGCAGCAGGTAGGGTGCATTAGTCATGCTTTCCATGCCGCCGGCGATCATGATTTTCGCGCTGCCTGCTAACAATAGATCGTGAGCGAACATGGCGGCTTTCATACCAGACCCACACATCTTATTGACTGTGGTGCTGTTGGTGCCGAGGGGTAAGCCTGCACTGAGCGCTGCCTGTCTGGCAGGTGCCTGACCCTGGCCCGCAGGCAGCACGCAGCCCATCACCACTTCGTCTATGGCAGTTGCATCGAGTTTGCTGTGATTGAGTGCTGCCTTGATCGCGGCAGCGCCAATTTCGGCAGCGGCCATGTCGGCAAGCGCGCCTTGAAATCCGCCCAAAGCGGTGCGCATTGCGCCGGTGATAACGATCGGATCATGGTCTGACATGGAAGTTTTCCTGTGTTGGTGGCGCGGGAATTTATGCTGCGTCTTCGTTTTCTTTAATGGATTTTATTCGCAATTGGCATCTCGATTCTATGGTGTCGAGATCTTTTAGTGCTGCGTCGATGTCCCTTTTTTGTTGAGCAAGTTGTTCGCGGCTGTCACATATTTTCTGACAGGTGTACTCAAGCTGTTTCAGCTCGCCTCCGTGGCCAGCATCATACATATCAAGGACCGTGCGAATTTCCTCTAACGGCCAGCCTAAGCGTTTTCCGCGCAACAGTAGCTTCAGGCGGGTGCGATCTGAACGACTATAAATGCGTTTCTGACCTTTGCGAGAAGGTGCAAGTAGTTGTTTATCCTCGTAAAAGCGTATTGCTCGTGTTGTGATTCCAAACTCTTTTCCGAGCTCCGAGATCGTGAAAGTTTCTTGCATGTGCAGCCGCCACAAGTGAATGGTCCGCCGCCCAACAGCGGCGTATGCAGTATATTGACGTTTACGTAAACGTCAATATACTGGATTTTGAAGCCTGTTTCGTCTTCGATCAAAAACTAAAGAGCCCGAGTTTATGTCCACACCAGCTAATGAAGTGGTTCAATTTCCAATAGCCGACGGATCTCCTGGCCAGCACCATATACGATTTGTGACCGCTGCCAGTCTGTTCGATGGGCACGATGCGTCTATCAACATTATGCGGCGGATTTTACAGGGTGCTGGTGCTGAGGTTATTCATCTGGGGCACAACCGCTCGGTGGCAGAAGTTGTTACTGCTGCCATCCACGAAGACGTGCAGGGCATTGCTATTAGCTCCTACCAGGGTGGGCATGTAGAGTACTTTAAGTATATGGTCGATATGCTGCGAGAGCAGGGAGCCGGCCATATTCAGGTGTTTGGTGGTGGTGGTGGTGTCATTGTGGCTGAAGAGATCGCCGAACTTCATGAGCACGGCGTAGCTCGAATCTATACCCCGCAGGACGGCCAGCAGATTGGCTTGCAAGGCATGATCGATGACATGATGTCACGTTGCGATTTTGATCCGGGGTTAAGTGCCAGCAGTGATCTGTCGGCATTATCTGTAGACAGTTTCCGACCGCTCTCCAGTCTTCTAACGGCGCTTGAAAACGGTACCTACGCTCCCGCTTTACGTGAAACGCTGTTAACAGCGGCTGACCAACAACCAAAGACACCTGTCCTTGGTATTACCGGTACCGGCGGATCTGGAAAATCATCTTTGACAGACGAGATTATTCGACGGTTCAGGCTTGATCATTCTGATCAGTTGAAAATAGCGATTCTGGCGATTGATCCCACACGGCGTAAAACCGGTGGTGCGTTGTTAGGTGATCGAATACGAATGAATGCAATTGATCATGAAAATATCTATATGCGTTCAGTTGCAACACGTGATGCGGGCGGGGATGTGCCGCCAGAGTTATCAGATATGTTGGCGGCCACCCGGTTAGCCGGATTTGATTTAATTATTGTTGAAACACCGGGTATTGGCCAGGGCGATGCTGGAATTGTTCCCTACTGTGATGTATCGATGTATGTGATGACACCGGAGTTCGGAGCGGCGAGTCAGCTTGAAAAAATTGATATGCTCGACTTTGCAGATATTATTGCAATCAATAAGTTTGATCGAAAGGGCGCTGAGGATGCGCTTCGTGATGTCGCAAAACAAGTACAGCGTAACCGCGAAGCTTTCGCTGTGTTACCAGAAGAAATGCCAGTGTTTGGCACAATGGCAGCGCGTTTTAACGATAACGGGGTAACGGCGGTATACCAGAGTATTGCAGCGTCGCTGCGAGCTTGCGGCTTAACAAAAAGCGGCGGGGCCCTGGCGACTGTGAACACTCGTCATTCTACCGATGATTCAGTTATTTTGCCTTCGAACAAGATGCGTTATCTGGCGGAGATTTCAGAAACAATACGCCAATACCACACGCATGCTTATAAGCAGGCAAACCATGCCAGAGCAATGCAGCAACTGGTGGCCAGTCAAAAAATGTTGGCTGAAAATAATATTTCAGTTGATGAAGAAGGCCTGCAGGGATTAGTCGCTTCACACCAACAGAGTCTTAATTCACATTCAGTAAAGCTTATGGAGCAATGGCCTGCGATTGTTGAACAATATTCGGCTGATGAGTTTGTGGTAAAAATTCGAGATCGGGAATTAAAAACCTCACTTGCACATACCACGCTAAGTGGCAGTGTTGTCAGAAAGGTTTCACTACCGAGATACAAAGACCACGGAGATTTATTGTACTGGCTGTTACGTGAAAATTTACCAGGGTACTTTCCATTCACTGCGGGTGTATTTCCGTTCAAACGCGACGGTGAAGACCCTACTCGAATGTTTGCAGGTGAAGGTGATGCCTTTCGAACCAATAGTCGTTTTAAATCATTGTCTGAACACTCATCGGCCAAACGACTGTCAACTGCTTTTGATTCTGTAACCCTGTACGGCAATGATCCGCATGAGCGCCCTGATATTTACGGTAAAGTCGGTAATTCCGGGGTGTCTATTGCAACCGTTGAGGATATGGAGGTGCTGTACGAAGGTTTTGATCTTTGTGATCCAGCCACTTCTGTTTCGATGACAATCAATGGCCCTGCACCTACTATTTTGGCGTGTTATTTTAATACGGCATTCAGGCAGCAGGAAAAGAAATTTACTGAAAAGCATGGCCGATCCCCGAATCAGGAAGAATTGGCTGACCTGCATAGCTGGACACTGGAAAATGTGCGCGGCACAGTGCAGGCTGATATCTTAAAAGAAGATCAAGGGCAGAATACCTGCATATTTTCAACTGAATTTAGCTTAAAGGTCATGGGAGATATCCAGCAGTATTTTGTTGATAATCATGTCCGTAATTTCTATTCGGTTTCTATCTCCGGGTATCATATTGCCGAAGCTGGTGCTAACCCTATCAGTCAGTTGGCATTTACTCTTTCTAACGGGTTTACCTATGTGGAATCTTATCTTGCTCGGGGAATGAATATTGATGATTTTGCGCCCAACCTGTCCTTCTTTTTCAGTAATGGAATGGACCCGGAATACACAGTAATGGGCCGGGTTGCCAGACGTATTTGGGCAGTTGCAATGCGCGACCGTTATGGCGCCAATGAACGTAGTCAAAAATTGAAATATCATATTCAAACATCGGGCAGGTCTCTGCATGCTCAGGAGATGGCCTTCAATGATATTCGCACTACATTGCAAGCGTTAATTGCGGTATACGACAATTGTAATTCTCTACATACCAACGCCTACGATGAAGCCGTAACTACTCCGACCGAAGAATCAGTGCGTCGCGCCATCGCTATTCAATTAATTATCAATCGTGAATGGGGGCTGGCGAAAAATGAAAACCCTAATCAGGGCAGTTTTATAATCGATGAGTTAACAGATTTGGTCGAGGATGCTGTACTAATGGAGTTCGACAGAATTTCTGAGCGCGGTGGTGTGCTTGGTGCGATGGAGACTGGCTATCAGCGCGGCAAAATTCAGGAGGAATCTCTCTTGTATGAACATCGCAAGCATGATGGTTCCCTGCCACTGATCGGCGTTAACACATTTACTAATCCTGATATCGATGAAGAAAATCAAACGGTGGAATTGGCGCGCTCAACAGAAGAAGAGAAGCGTTCACAAATTGCACGCTTGCGGGACTTTCAGGAACGCAATTCTTCGCATTCGGCGGCTGCGCTGGCGAGAGTCAAGTCCGCTGCGGTGAACGACCAAAACGTATTTGCAGAATTGGTAAATGCGGTCCAGTATTGCTCTTTGGGCCAAATCACCGATGCCCTTTTTGAAGTAGGTGGAAAATATCGACGAAATATGTAACGGCTGATCGGTGTATGAACCCGCTTTCTTCACAAGGAAAATTTTAAGTAATGAAAGTGATGATTATCACCGGTGCAAGTCGCGGCATAGGGGCGGCAATTGCGCGCGCTGCAGCTGCTGCATCGTATGCGGTATGTGTTAACTATCGATCTGACGAGAAGGCGGCCGCTGACGTCGTGGCCCGGATAAATAGTTCGCATGGGCGTGCAATTGCAGTGCAGGGGGATGTTGCAGCACCAGACGAGGTGGCGCGATTGTTTGCCATTGTGGCTGACGAGCTTGGTACGCCAGACGTGGTGGTCAATAATGCTGGCATTCTCGAAAGCGGCGGTATCGGCACCATCGATCAGAATCGTCTGCAACGAGTTTTTCAAACCAATGTATTTGGGTCCTTTTATTGCGCGCGACAGGCAGTGAATGTCATGTCTACTAAAAATGGAGGCAAAGGCGGATCGATCATAAATATTTCTTCAGTTGCAGCTAAATTGGGTTCTCCTGGAGAGTATGTTGACTACGCAGCCAGCAAAGGTGCAATCGATACAATGACTTTGGGGCTGGCAAAAGAGGTCGCTGAGGAGGGAATCCGAGTGAATGCTGTACGACCTGGAGTTATCTATACGGGTATTCACGCAAGTGGCGGTGAACCAAATCGAGTCGAGCGGGTCCGGCATAGTGTGCCTATGAAAAGAGGCGGTACAGCTGAAGAAATAGCGAACGCTGTGGTTTGGCTGGCGTCAGACGAAGCCGCTTATTGTACAGGCACCTTTTTGGATGTAAGCGGTGGTCGCTAGGGCGCTTCGCCATAGCGGTGTGAGGCAATATTTCGATTGTTAGCAGACGGGCTCGGCAATTCTAATGTTTGAGTGCGATGCGTTCGGATTCTGTAAAGTCGAACTCTTTACAAGTTGATGAATCAAAAGAAAAAAATTGCATTGCATACGTTTTCATTCAGTAAGAATTTATTTAAGATTTCCTGCTAGGATAGCGCGAAGTTGTTTTTATCGTGAGGCGAAATGACCGTAGAAAATACACAATTGCACGCTTTGATTAGCGTGAAGCTAAATGTTGTTAACGTTAAAATGAGTCGGCAGGTTGGGCAAGCTGTTCAAAAGCTGGAGAACCTAAGATTGCCGGAGTGGAGGATTCTTGCATTGCTGGCCGATGCAGGCGCGTTGAGTCAGGCTGATATTCGCACTCAGATTGGAATGGATAAAGGTCAAATCAGTCGCACAGTAAAAAACATGTTGACGAGTGAGCTTGTAGCTAACGAGGATGGTACAACGAAGTCGAGGAATGTCAGATTGTCTTTGACAGATAAGGGCAGGGCAGTTCATCAACGTGTTGATGTAATGATGGAAAAGCGCAACACGGAGCTGCTGGCTACTTTGACTGAAGAGGAAAAGCAATCGCTTTATGATGGCCTTGATCGAATAGAGAAATCCGTTGACAAATGGACTATGTGATACCTCGTCTGGATATTGACCAGCGGTTCACTGAGCTGCCAGCCGCCTCCGGATCAGTCAGAAATGTGATGTATCAATTCAGCGACACCGTACACGGATAACCCTGCTTGAAAGTGCGATACTGCCGAGTCCGGGCAAAAAAGGAGGCGATGAGCTGATACCTTTCCTTGCCATTTCGCTGATGTACCTTTTTGAACAGGCTGTATGGCAACAACTCCCACACCCTCAGGACACACGCGTAACTCTGCGCTGAAAGATCGGCACCTCAGGTACCGAGCTTGCACTCTGGGTTATACCCGGAACCTTCAGCTTCAATCCCCTGATCAGTTAGTCGGTAAGACCGACGCTGAAGTGCTCGGCCGGCACAGTGGCGCATTGATTCTGGAGGCTGAAAAACGAGTTCTGGAAACCGGCATACCGGAAGTGACAGAGGGGCGCAGTTTAAGTGAGCAGCTCTCCGGTCTGGTTTTTATGCGTAGTGCGGTGGTGAGCCGTCATGGCGAGATCACTGGTGTTGAAATCAATGTGGTTAACCGGCAGGAGTTTCATCATTCATACCAGGCATTATTTGTTAGTAATCAGCAATACCGAAATCTACTAAATAAAACGCCTTTTGGTTTGTTGGTTCATAAAAATTTCGAAACGCTTTATCAAAATAACCAATGGACCAGCCTGCTTGGCGGGGGCCTCGGAGGGATGTCTGCGGATGAGCTACAGTCGGTTTTGCTGTCGAAGAGTCGTCATCGCGCGCATCGTGGCCATGGTGATTTGCGTGCCGATGGCGAGACCCTGTCTCATACGACAATTGAGCGTGAGGGCTATTTGTTAGATCTTAGTAGTCACGATTTAAGGTGGAACGGGCAGGTGGCCACTGTTGTATTTTGTATTAGAAACAGCCTGACGGTCGGAAATGAAAGTGTTGAGACTGATCCCGGTTCGCAGCAGTTCATTGAAAAACGTCGCGGAGTAAGGCTTGAGGGTGCAAATCAGGGTGTAGAGCTGCCCACTGATTTGTCTGAGTCAATACAGGATGCGAGCGTAGGTGCGGAACTATTTAATGTACTGAAACACCCGATTCTTATCTGTGATAACTGGACTCCGGTTTACACCAATACCGCTGCCTATTTTCTGCTGAGCAATATTAACGACAGTCATCGTCAGTTGAGTTCTCAGCAGTCTGTCGAAAGCTGGTTTTCAGAGCGTGAGAAAGCGGATGTCGATACGATGATCCGGCAGCGCGATCTGGTAGATGCTCCGGTTACTGTCTCCCTTGAGGTCGATCACCAGCGTTACCTAGCGTCGGTCAGCCCAACCGTGTGGGCGGGGCGCAGTGCCATACTGATTTCAATGCAAACAGAGTCTGGTTTGCAGAAAAAACTTGAGGGGTTAACGCTGCAGCTGAGCAAGCTTGAAGATTTTGCAGGGGCTGCCGGAGATTTCTTTTGGGAAACGGATGAGGATCAAACCCTGACCTATCTGTCGGTGAATTTGAAACCGCTGCTGGGTATTGATTATGCGTCGATTGTCGGCCTTACGCTGGAAACAATTGTTGAGCAGCTGGTTCACCACGACTATATGGCAGAGTGGAGTGGACTGATGGTGGATATGCGGAATCAGATAGCGTTTCGTGATCGAGAGTATCGATGGCAACATAGCGATGGCAGCCAACGAGTAGTGCGGTTATCAGGTGTTGCTGTGTATGGCAGTGACCAGCAGTTTCAGGGCTATAGAGGCGTTGGCAGCGACTATACGGCGGCATCAGATGACGCCCGTGTCGTGGCCTATCATGCTAGCCACGATTCACTCACTGGCCTGGTCAATCGCCGAGAATTTGAGAACCGCTGTGATGAGGCCATAACTGCCGTGCGCTCTGGCCAGAGCACTCATGCGTTGTGTTTTCTGGATCTGGATAATTTTAAAGTGGTGAATGACACCTGTGGTCATTTGGCCGGTGATGAGCTTCTCAGGCAATTATCAGCGCTTTTTTCAGGGCTTGTACGAAAAAGCGATGTCCTGGCACGCCTTGGCGGTGATGAATTCGGCGTGTTGATTTTCGATGTGGGAATTAATGAGGCAATGCGTCTGGCAAACCAGTTGCGTGCTGAAGTGGAAAGCTTCCAGTTTCTCTGGGAGGGCAATCGTTTTTCAGTAGGCGCAAGTATTGGTTTGGTGATTATTGATGATCGCTGGGAAAGTCGATCCTCACTTTTCGGTGCCGCTGATCGAGCATGTTATGAAGCGAAGAATCTGGGGCGTAATCGAGTATCTGTGTTCAACGAATCTGTCCTGAGTCTTGACGAAAACCACGCTGAGAAACAGTGGGTTGCTCGTATTAATGCAGCGATCAATGAAAATCGAATTCGTTTAAGTATGCAAAAGATCATCTCGCTGAATTCAACGGTGAGCACTGGCAGTAATAATCTTGAACTGCTAATGAGAATGGTGACCGAAGATGGCGAAGTTATAAGCCCCAGTGCTTTTCTGCCTGCGGCTGATCGTAATGGATTATCTGTGAAACTTGACCAGATCGTAGTTGAGTTAGCTATCGATTGGCTCGAGGCTCAACCTCATATCACTGAGTCGATGGATCTATGTGCGATTAATTTAAGTAGCCGCTCGTTTGGTGATGAGGATTTTGCCCGCTTTTTACTCTCGGCGTTGAAGCAAGCGCGGTTCGATGTGTCTATTCTCTGTTTCGAAATTACCGAAACCGCTGCGATTGCCAATTTATCGGCAGTTTCTTTGTTTATGAAGCGGGTCGGGGAACTTGGTTGTCAATTTGCGCTGGATAACTTCGGTAGTGGTTTATCCTCGTTTGCCTACCTTAAAAATCTGCCGGTTAGCTACCTGAAAATCGATGGAATGTTCGTGAAGGATATTCTTGAGGATTCGATGGATTTTGCCATGGTTAAGGCGATCAATGAAATTGGTCAGACGCTGGGTAAGAAAACCATTGCTGAATTCGTCGAGAACGATGATGTGCTGGTGAAGCTTAGAGACATGGGCGTTGATCTTGCGCAGGGCTACCATATTGGCAGGCCTCAACTGCTGGATTTTTAGTGTTTTGAGCCCACCTGAAGATCAGACTGGTGAGGAGGATTCATCACCAGTCGGTTATTGTGGTTTGCCAGGCTGCTGTCACGCAGCTTTCGGTTTTTTGCCCAGTCGCCACTGATGATATTTCTTAAGTAGCTTTAATACCTTCTGAGGGGCATGCGCTCTCTGCCAATTACCAGCGGCCATTTTATTAGCCTCGGTCATAGTGGGATAAATATGGATCGTGCCAAGAATTTTTTTCAACCCAAGTTTATGTTTCATGGCCAGCACGAACTCTGCGATCAAATCTCCCGCATGAGCACCCACTATCGTCACACCCAGGATTTTGTCTTTGCCCGGGACTGTTAGAACTTTTACTACCCCGTGGTCTTCACTGTCAGCGATTGCTCTATCCAGATCATCGATGCCATAGGTAGTCACTTCATATGGAATATTTTGTTGTTTGGCATCTGATTCGTTAAGGCCAACTCTGGCGACTTCGGGATCAGTAAAGGTGGCCCACGGAATTACAGAGTAATCTGCCTTGAACTTTTTAAATTGACCAAACAGACTGTTTACCGTAGCAAACCATGCTTGATGTGCTGCAGTATGAGTAAACTGATAGGGTCCGGCAATATCTCCCACCGCAAATATATTATCAAAGTTAGTCCGTAAAAATTCATCGGTTTCAACCGTGTTGTTTTTACGCAGAGTCACGCCCAATTCTTCCAGTCCGTATCCTTCAACATTGGGTCGTCGTCCAATAGCCACGATCATACCGTCAAATGGAATTTCAATTGTTTTGCCGTCCTGATCGCATACCAGAATTTGTTCATCACCTTTTAAATGACAGGAGACAGCACGTGTACCGCACATCACGTTCATTCCTTCGGCGACGAACTTGTCATTCACCATGGCCGAAATCTCTTCGTCTTCACGAATCATGATTCGGGGTGCCATTTCGACCAACGAAACTTCACTGCCCAATCGACTAAATGCCTGGGCCATTTCGCTGCCAATCGGGCCTCCGCCTAGAACGATCATGCGTTTTGGTTGTTCTCTGAGTTCCCATAGAGTGTCCGAGTTGTACCACTTTACTTTGTCGAGGCCTTCGATCGGAGGTACAAAAGGTCTTGCACCCGCCGCAAGAATAATATTGCGTGCGGTGATAGTCTGACCGTTCACCTCTACTGACCAGGGAGTGATGATGCGGGCTTCGCCGGTGATGCAGTCGACACCAAGCTCGGTAAAGCGTTCGATCGAATCGTGCGGCTCAATTTTTTTAATCGCGTCCTGCACGCGCTCCATGACATCACTGAAGTCGAATTCTGCGTTGGCGAGTTTGACTCCATACTTGCTCGAGTTTTTCACATCACTTAAAAAACGTGCGGTTTTGATTAGTGCTTTGGATGGCACGCACCCGGTGTTGAGACAATCACCGCCCATTTTATGTTTTTCGATCAGCGTGACGCGGGCATTTACCGCGGCTGCGATCAACGCAGAAATAAGGCCTCCGGAGCCTGCACCAATAACAATGACATTGGTATCAAAGTAGTCCGGCTTTTGATGTTCGGTCACAATTGCTTCCTGCACTGTTTCGGTATTCACTGAGCTAACTTCCTCTTTTTATAAAGGTCGATTGATTTTTTTGCGATAATTGGAAAGATCCCGAGCATGGCAAATGCGGCGATCAGGGACGGAGAAAGTATATCCCCGACGGAGTCAATTTTTGAAAGCTGATTTCCGGCATTTACGAACACTGCTGTGCCGGGCAGCATTCCCAGCTGACTGACAAGCGCGTAAACTACGGTCTTGATTGGGGTCAGCCCCATTAATAGATTGACAGCAAAAAATGGTACGGCAGGAATGAGTCTTAAAGTGAATAGATAAAATGCCCCTTCCTCTTTAACACCATTGTTAATTGTTTCCAGATGATTACCGAATTTGTTCTGCACTGAGTCCCGAAAAAGGAAGCGGGAGATAAGAAAGGAACAAGTAGCTCCCAACGTAGATGCAAACGAAACAATAATGATGCCCGTGACCAGTCCGAAAATAGCGCCGGCTGCAAGTGTGAGAATTGCCGCCCCTGGCAGGGACAAAGCGGTAGCAACCACGTACCCAACAAAAAATACAGCAATGGTTAGTACCTTGTTGGCGGCGTAGAAATCAAGAATGGTTTGATGTTTTTGTTTAAGATAATCAAGCGATAGGTACTGACCCAGATCAAAGATGAAAAATGCTGCGATCAACGCCACTACGGCAATAGCGACCAGTATTTTTATGTTTTTCATTGTCTACCAGGCTCTTCTAAAATACTAATGAGTTCATTATATTATACATTCGAAGATACTCATTGTGTCTGTTTGGTATTGCCCGGTTTATTTGCCGCAGAGGCAGTCGGGCCGTTAGTGGCAGAGACCCCATATCTTTGCCGTTGCTTGTCTCATTGTTCCAATGTGTATAGTAATTCAGGGACGTTCGAGTCGGTGATACTCAATTGGTTCAATGGTCAATCCCGAGTGTTAGAAAATTCTGCAGGGTTGCTCGGATACCAGCTGGATGGATACAAGGTACAGGCCGACGAAACGGTGCTGCGCGTTGATCCGGTTTTCCAGCAGATGGATATCAATCATGCGGTACTGGCTGATCAATCGGTGCTGGATTTGGACCAGGCCGAGGCATCGGCAATTATCGAAACGATCAATCAGCACTTTGTGTCAGACGGGCTTCAGTTTACAGCTGGCGGTCCAATGCGCTGGTATTGCAAGTTTCGAGCAAACCTGGATCTTTCAACTCGTCCGCTTAGCCATGCAATCGGTCGCGATGTCGCCCGGGAAAGCCCCACAGGTCCTGACGCTGCTGTTTGGCGGCGGTGGCTCGCAGAGATCGAAATGCTGCTCTATTCCCACCCGGTCAATCAAAAGCGGCAAAAGCACGGCGAGGCTCTGGTGAATTCGCTGTGGCTATGGGGTGAGGGCAATTTGCCTTCAATCAGTGTGCCGGTAACCGGTAATGCTGCGGTTTTTGGTGATCATTTCTATACCAGGAGCGTGGCTCATCGTTACCAGGTGCCGATGCAGAACATAGAACAGTTTTCGAGCATTGCTGCGGATTCATCGGTGTTAATTGTTGATGATCAGTTGCAAAGTGCGGCCGCCACGGCCAATGAGTCCCTTCGCATCGAGCGATTGAACAAGCTGGAGCAGATGGTTTTTAAACCACTTTGGAACAACTTGAAAAGAGCTCACTGGAAGTCTGCGAGAATCTGGGTTGGTGGTGATCGATGGTTGCAATTCGATGCTAAAACCCGATGGCAGTTTTGGCGTCGAAAAAAACTGTTGAGTGAATATCTGGTTCATCCGGAGTCCCTCAATGACAACGGCTGACGTTGTAAAGCGGCGATCCTATGATGCCTCGATTGTAGCTGACCTGCATTCCCAGTCCCTGGTTGGAAGAATACTGGCAGGTCGTGGTGTCTTGAGTAAGGATGATCTTGGGCTGTCATTGGATCGACTGCTATTGCCGGGTTCGATGCAGGATTTTGACACTGCCACTGAGCTGCTCAGCGATGCAGTAATCAGCGGAAAAAAAATTCTAATCGTTGGGGACTATGATGCGGATGGCGCTACCAGCACTGCACTGGCCTGTCACTTTTTGACAGCAGTTGGCGCAGAGGTTTCTTATCTGGTGCCTAATCGTTTTGAGTTTGGTTACGGTTTGTCAGCCGCGATAGTGGAAGTTGCCTTAATCGAAAAGCCTGATCTAATTCTCACTGTCGATAATGGTATTGCTTCAAATGACGGTGTCGAGGTAGCGAAGCAAGCGGGCGTTTCAGTGTTGGTGACAGACCACCACTTGCCACCTGAAGTATTACCCGGTGCTGATGCGATTGTAAATCCGAATCGCAAGGACTGCGATTTTTCCAGTAAGCATATCTGTGGGGTCGGGGTGATCTTTTATGTGATGACCGGTGTCTGCCGGCGTCTGCAGCAGAATGGCTGGTTGGCGGAAAAAAATATTGATACGCCGCGTATGGCAGATTACCTTGATTTGGTCGCGGTCGGTACTGTGGCTGATGTGGTGGCACTTGATCAGAATAATCGCATAATGGTTGAACAAGGCTTGCGACGAATTCGTGCAGGTGTTGCAAGGCCTGGAATTTTGGCCTTGTTCGAAGTTGCCGGGCGAGGGTATCCACAGGCAACATCGGCGGATCTGGGCTTTATCGTGGGGCCGCGTCTAAACGCGGCCGGCAGACTTACTGATATCAGTGTCGGCATTGAATGTTTACTGGCAGAAGATATTCAGACTGCATTGCCGATTGCAAGATCGCTTGATGAGCTAAATCGAAAACGCCGCCAGATCGAAACAGGGATGCGTGCGGAAGGCTTTGAACAGGTAGAAAATCTGATCGAGCACCAGTCCGGAGAATTGCCCTGTGCATTGGCGTTGTATAAGCCGGATTGGCATGAGGGGGTGATCGGAATTGTCGCCGGTCGAATCAAGGAAAAATGCCATCGACCGGTTTTTGCATTTGCCAGGTCTGCAGATGGTTATCTCAAAGGGTCGGGCCGGTCGATAGCCGGCATTCATATTCGCGATATTCTGGTGGCGATGGTCGCCGCTGACCCGGGTCTGCTGACGAAGTTCGGTGGTCATGCCATGGCCGCCGGCTTATCACTTCCGGAGACGCATTTACCGAAGTTTAAGACCGCATTTGAAGCGGAAGTAAGTCGAGTTCTAAAAGGCCAGCTGCCGACCAGAGAGTGGCTGACTGACGGATCGATTGACGATGCTGATATGAATTTACAAAACGCTGGCCTGATCAAATATTTGCAACCCTGGGGACAAGCATTTCCAGCGCCACTATTCGATGATATTTTTACCATCAAGACTGCGCAAGAGATTGGAACTGGCCACAGTCGACTGATGCTGCGACGGGTGAACGGCAACCGCGATGTACCAGCGGTGGCGTTTAACAGGCGATTGCAGGCATCTCCTGAGCAGCGCTGGCGAATGGTGTTTCGGCTTGATATTAATCAGTATCGTGATCGGGAAACATTGCAGTTGGTGATTGAGCATGTTCAGTCTGTGTAATGCCGGTCCCGGTTTCTGTTGTCGCCAGAAACACGGGCTTCGATTGGCCGGCTGGTGTAAACTCGCGTGCTAATTACGATTAAGACCTTTCCCATGGAAATTAACCCTGCGATCAGCAAAATTGAGGATCTCCGCGAGCGTGGTAAGGCGCTGAGGGGGTATCTTTGACTTCGACAATAAAAAAGAACAATTAGAAGAAGTCATGCGCGAGCTGGAAGACCCGGAAATCTGGAACCAGCCGGAGCGAGCACAAGCATTAGGTAAAGAGCGTGTGCAACTTGATACAGTGGTGAGCTTACTTAGTTCGCTGGAGTCCGGCCTTGATGATGCTGAAGAGCTGTTGAAAATGGCCAGTGACGAGGAAGACGAAGAGACGGTTCAGTCGGTCACAGAAGACATAGCGGTACTTGAAAGCCGCATAGCGGAACTTGAATTTCGGCGTATGTTTAGTGGAGAACAGGATCAAAACAGCGCATTCCTGGATATACAGTCTGGTAGTGGTGGCACGGAAGCTCAGGACTGGGCAGAAATGTTGCTGCGCATGTATTTGCGTTGGGGAGAGGCGCATGGATTTAAAACAGAGCTGATGGAAGCATCGCCAGGTGATGTAGCCGGAATAAAGTCCGCAACAATTCGATTCGATGGCGATTACGCCTTTGGATGGCTTCGCACCGAGTCTGGTGTACACCGATTGGTCCGCAAGTCACCATTTGACTCCGGCAGTCGACGTCATACTTCATTTGCCGCTGTGTTTGTTGCCCCTGAAGTGGATGACTCGGTAGAGATAGAAATAAACCCGGCAGATCTGCGCATCGATGTTTATCGGGCATCTGGCGCGGGCGGGCAACATGTGAATCGTACAGAATCAGCGGTTCGTATCACCCACATACCTACCAATGTGGTAGTTCAGTGTCAGAATGATCGATCTCAACACAAGAATAAAGACCAGGCAATGAAGCAATTAAAGTCCAAATTGTATGAACTTGAAATGCAGAAACGCCGCGGTGATCAGCAGGCGCTGGAAGACAGTAAATCAGATATTGGCTGGGGTAGTCAGATTCGATCATATGTACTGGACCAGTCACGTATCAAAGATTTACGCACCAACGTTGAAACCGGCAATACCCAGGCGGTACTTGACGGAGACCTTGATCAATTTATCGAAGCCAGTCTTAAGAGTGGCTTGTAGCACAGCACCTGATAGTCATTTTTGGCTGTAACGAATATATGATGAGCGGTACAAGCCGCAGGATAACCATGTCTGAAGAACCCCCGGTAGATGATAATAAACTGATAGCTCAGCGGCGTGAAAAACTGGTAGCCCTGCGAGAGAAAGGTCAGGCATACCCGAATGATTTTCGACCGACTGATCTGGCCAAAGATCTTCTCGTCGAGCACGAAAACCGAACCAGAGAATTCTTTGACAGCACCGAAGTGCCGGTCTCCATTGCCGGGCGTATGATGGCTAAGCGGGTCATGGGTAAAGCGAGCTTTGCGCATGTACAGGATGGCACTGGCAGAATTCAGATTTTTCTTCAGTTAGGTGGGGTCGGTGAGGATGCTTACGATGAATTCAAGCATCTGGATGTGGGCGATATCATTGGTGTTAAGGGCAAGTTGTTTCAAACTCAGAAAGGTGAACTGACAGTCAAAGCTACCTCTTTCCGGTTGCTGACAAAATCACTGCGTCCGTTACCCGAAAAATTTCATGGCCTGACTGATACCGAACAGCGTTATCGCCAACGCTATGTGGATCTGATTATTAATAATGAAGTACGCGATACCTTCAGGATACGCGCAGCCATTGTCCAGTATATACGTGAGTTTTTTAATAATCGGAAATTTATTGAAGTAGAAACACCAATGATGCAGGTCATCCCCGGTGGTGCAACCGCGAAGCCGTTTGTGACGCATCATAATGCGCTGGATATGGATATGTACCTTCGAATTGCACCAGAGTTATATCTAAAGCGGCTGGTGGTGGGTGGATTTGATCGAGTGTTTGAAATTAATCGTAATTTCCGCAACGAAGGGTTATCGACCCGGCATAACCCCGAATTCACCATGCTGGAGTTTTATCAGGCCTATGCTGACTACAAAGAGCTGATGAACTTAACCGAAGAGCTCATACGCGATATTGCTGAAGATGTCATGGGAACTACCAGCATCCAGTCTGCCGATGGCACAACGACTTATGATTTTGCCAAACCGTTTGTCAGACACACGATGGCCGAATCTATAACGCAGTTTAATCCTGATATTTATGCCGATGATCTCAAAAATTTAAATGCCCTTCGATCTATCGCTGAACGCAAAGGGGTTAAAGTGCAGGAGAGCTGGGGCGTTGGCAAGTTACAGACAGAAATCTTTGAAGCCACCGTGGAACATCGATTATTGGACCCTACCTTTATTACTGCGTATCCGGCCGAGGTTTCACCGTTGGCTCGCCGTAATGATGAAAATCCTGAAGTCACCGATCGCTTTGAGTTTTTTGTTGGTGGTCGAGAGATTGCCAACGGGTTTTCAGAGTTGAATGACTCTGAAGATCAGGCTGCTCGATTCCGCGAGCAGGTGGCTAATCTGGATGCTGGTGATGATGAGGCGATGCACTATGATGATGACTACATCCGAGCGCTTGAGTTTGGTTTGCCGCCCACGGCAGGAGAGGGCATTGGTATTGACCGCCTGGTGATGATGTTTACCGGAGCGCCATCGATACGTGATGTTATTCTATTTCCTCACATGCGACCGGAGAGCTAATGCTCTCGCGGTTGAGTCGTGAACTGGATCACTAAATTCTGGCTGGCACTGGGGCATGCTACCGGTCAGGTTGCAGGCAACCGAAGTATGTTGTCTGTGTTAGAGAAGTTTGAAGTGGAAGTTAATCATGTCTGTTGCAGTTCACCCCGTGCCCACTAAATCCCCCGCTGACTATAGTGTGCAACAACTGCACGCGGCGTTGGAGCAGCATTTTGGCTACTCGCAGTTCCGCGAGGGTCAGCAAGCAGTAATCGAATGCCTGCTGGCAGGAAAAAATGCTGCTGCGGTGTTTCCCACGGGCGGCGGAAAATCTCTGTGTTATCAACTGCCGGCCTTGCTGCTGGATGGCTTAACATTGGTTGTCTCGCCGTTGATCGCTTTGATGAAAGATCAGATAGATGCCTTAGCTGCTCAGGGTATTAAGGCGGCAAGGCTTGACTCTACATTGGACGTCAATGCCTACAAGCAAGTGGTGCAGGATATAAAAGATGGCAGCTTGCGGTTACTTTATGTAGCGCCAGAGCGATTCAATAATGAAAGATTCAGGCACCTTATTAGCGGGGTTAATATTGCATTGTTTGCTGTTGATGAAGCTCATTGTATTTCAGAGTGGGGGCATAATTTTCGGCCGGATTACCTAAAGCTGGTGCAGTTTGCAAAAGACAGCGGTGCAGAGCGAATACTGGCGCTCACGGCAACAGCAACTAAAGCGGTAATGAGTGATATTTGCAAGGCCTTTGACATACAACCAGAGGGCGCTGTGAACACGGGGTTCTATCGATCTAATCTGCAACTCACTGCCACCGCTGTGACGGAGCAATCACGTGATCAGATCTTACTGGATAAAATTAAAAGTCTGCCTCCAGGCCCTGCTATTGTATATGTCACACTGCAAAAAACCGCCCAGCATGTTGCAGAATTTCTTGAGGGCCACACGCAGCAGGTGCGGTATTATCATGCGGGATTAAAAGACGATCAACGCAATGCTGTCCAGGATTGGTTTATTCAATCCGATGACGGTATTGTGGTGGCGACTATTGCGTTCGGTATGGGAATTGATAAATCCAATATTCGCTATGTTTACCACTACAACCTGCCTAAAAGTCTTGAAAACTACTCTCAGGAGATTGGTCGTGCGGGTCGTGATGGTGAACCGTCGCAATGTCATCTGTTGGCCTGTGCCTCAGACCTGATTCCGCTTGAGAACTTTATCTATGGTGATACCCCTGATAGGTCTTCTATCTATACGCTGGTCAAAACACTCTTTTCGCAACCGGTAAATTTTGATGTGTCGTTGTATGACTTATCGAAAGTTTGCGATATCAGACCGCTGGTGTTGCGAACCTTGCTGACTCAGCTTGAGCTTCGAAAAAATATAACAGGAGGCACACCATTCTACGCAAATTACCAATTTAAGCCGTTAGTGTCTTCTGCTGAAATTCTTGGTCGCTTTGATGAACAACGTGCGCAATTTATTGGCAACCTGTTTCGTCTGGCAAAGAAAAACAGGGTTTGGTATCAAATAGATCTTGATGCTACTGCAACCGCTTTAAACGAGCCGAGGGCTCGCCTTGTCACAGCGCTTGATTACCTGGCTGAAAAAAATCTTCTGGAGGTAAAAGTTGCCGGAGTGCGTAATCGCTATAGTATTACGCAAATGCCGGAATGTATTGATGCATTGGCAGATGAACTCTATGACGATGCTATCACCCGTGAAGTGCGTGAGATTGCGCGTTTGAAGGAGTGTGTAGACTGGGTTTGTCTTGGTGCGTGCCAAACCTCGGCTTTGTGCGAGCGGTTTGATAAACCATTAAGTAATTCGTGTGGTCATTGCGGATGGTGTGAAACCCGACAGCCTGTCACACTGACTGATCGATATCAGGCAACTATCCCTCCGATAATTAG
>CAZNOB010000016.1:0-11605 GCA_964574535.1 uncultured Granulosicoccaceae bacterium
GCACGGAGGTCGATGATGAACTGCTGTCTAAATACACAGGGCCAATCCACCATAATTTTTTGGGTTCGTCTGAGGAATCTGTGGGCTGAAAAACAGGTAATCAGGTATTTGTAGAGAAAAGACGCACGCGGTGCCACAAGTTTGAGAAGATGAGTTTGCAAACAACAAATTCAAAAGCCAGACACCGACGTGCTACTGAAAACTATCCTCAATTCCATCGAGAAATACAAGGGTTTTGTCTACAAAGACATCAAACTTACTGGCGAGCCATCGAATTTGATGTTGGAGATCTTAATCGAGCCGCGTCGAAATAGCCGGGGAGTCTGTCGAGGTTGCAGCGATTTATGTAGTGGTTACGATACCCAGTCGATCCGACGTTATGAGTACATTCCGTTGTGGGGTATAGCCGTATTTTTCCTGTATCGTCCACGAAGATTGAACTGTCCGGAGTGTGGAATTCACGTTGAACAGGTTCCCTGGGCAGTAGGAAAGCATAGATTGACGCAACGTTACGCCTGGTTTTTATCTCGCTGGGCCAAGCGCCTGAGTTGGAAGGAGACAGCAAAGGCGTTTGGCACCAGTTGGCATCATGTATACCGCTCTGTAGAGATGGCAGTAGATTGGGGGCTGAAGCATCGATCTCTTGAGGGAGTGAAATCTATCGGTGTTGATGAGATAGCCTGGCGAAAGGGACATAAGTATCAAACGCTGGTATATCAGATTGATACGCATTGTAAGCGACTATTATGGATAGGTGACGAGCGCACCGAAGATACGCTTTACGGATTCTTCAATATGTTTGGCAAAAAAAGAAGTGCTCAGTTGGAATATGTCTGTAGC
Source organism: uncultured Granulosicoccaceae bacterium (assembly GCA_964574535.1). Taxonomy (GTDB): domain Bacteria; phylum Pseudomonadota; class Gammaproteobacteria; order Granulosicoccales; family Granulosicoccaceae. Next base: position 841 of record CAZNOB010000016.1, read on the forward strand.
GATATGTGGAAAGCGTATTTGAATGTCATTGCCGAGCGGGCCAGTCAGGCGATTCACATACTGGATCGTTTTCATATTGTCGCGCACCTGAACAAAGCCATAGATCAGGTAAGAGCAGCGGAGGCACGGCAGATGAAAGAAGACGGTTATGATCCGTTGCTGACAAACACCCGATGGTTATTATTGAAGAATCCAGAGAACCTCACCGAAAAACAAGAAATCAAATTGAAAGAGCTTGTGCAATATAACCTGAAGTCGGTAAGAAGTTACTTTTTAAAGGAAGACTTTCAGCGGCTATGGCAATACAGCTCAAAGTATTGGGCTGGGAAATTTATCGACAAATGGTGTACTCGTACCATGCGCTCAAAGATCGATCCAATGAAGAAGGTCGCCAAGATGATCCGCGGGCATAAAGAGTTGATGCTAAATTGGTTTGAGGCAAACGGTCAGCTCTCAAGCGGTGTCGTAGAGGGATTCAATAACAAGGCGAAACTGACTATGAGAAAAGCCTACGGATATAAATCACCAAATCTATTGAAAATCTCGTTGTATCATACACTTGGAGATCTACCAATGCCTAAAACTACCCACAGATTTTTTTGAAGAGGCATTTTTTGCAAGACTCGTGATTACTGCCCAGATATTAACTTCGCAACGTTGCACGCCTGAATAATATCCAAAATCTATAACGCAGCGCCTGCCTTTTTTAGAACATCCAGACCTCCCCTGATAACCTTCTGTCGCCAGTCAGAATCCGCGGGACAAAAGCATTCTAGTAACGCTTGTTTTGCCGATTGATAATCAGCACCGCCCAGAGTTGAAAATCGATGCGCCTGATTTTCAACACGTAAAGCTTTAAGAACTCTTAATACATCATAGGTACCAAATTCCGCACCTAAAAACTGATACTGAAACGCAGTGGATTGTTGCTGGCACCAAACCCCGAACATACCACTAACCGGATAAGCGGTACCGCTTGAGTCATTTTGTACTTCAACGACCTGATGGCCAAATATATTTACAGCTGTTCGGTATGCTTCAGTGTTCTGGCCCTCACTAATCAACAATTTATAATCTGCGTAATTCCCCAGGCCGGAATGAAAGTCAATATGAACCACTTTATTGCTACCGTTAATCCAGCGATGATAATTATCAGTAACAATGGTGGTCGATTCAGCTGCAGACGCACCACCATAAAACAAGCCATTTGGATATCGATATTGCCCGGAAGCGACTGACTCTTTCAGGGAAGCCATACCGTAGCGCCAGATCTTCCATGCTGCCTGCAGCTTAAAAAAATCGATCTTTGCCGGGGGTATTTCAGGATTTAAAAACCGGTTGTGCAATGTATATCCCGTGGGCGCACCGCTATAGTTGTTACCGGCGTGCGGGAAATTGCGATTAAGATCAATATTGTTTTCATTAGTACGCCGCAACTGCTGAAACCCATACGGATTAACCGCATGAACCAGTACGGTACGCACCCCGGCCCTCTGCGCACCATTGGCAACGGCATTCAACCATGCCAACTGCACCGCTGATCCAAAAAAGCCTTCAACCCCATGCACTCCTGATGTGATCACTAACGTCTTTCGTGCATCTTTAGCTCCAATGATCGCGACATCAATGGTGAGGTCAGTATCGGGGGTATTGCGAAGCCCATAGGTCAGAGTTTCACCACCTGCGGCTTTTGCAGCTTGTATAAACCGCGCTTTGGCATTAGCGTAATTTGCAGAGAAGTATTGCTCCGTCATCGCAGAGAATCCAGCACTTCGGTGACACCGGGCATTGCAAACCCGAGGGATTGAGCTCGCGCACAATCCGACGTTAAATCCATGGGTAAACCCTCTATGCCCGCACCGGAAATCTCAGAGATCCGGTCTTCGGCATCGATCCCCCAATGCGCCAGCATTAGACGCGCAAACGCAGCGCGACTGAGCGCCTGTGCACCAACCACATTGAGCAAACCGGAAATACAGGTATGGGTGATCGCCAGTGCACAAATCGCTTCGGCCAGTGAATCAACCCAAACGGGTTGGCGAATGACATCATTAAACAGCACCAACGGTTCCCCACGCTCCAGCCTGTCGACAAAACCTCGTGTGCCGCGATCCATCAACTCAAGTCCGTAAATCAGCGAGGTTCGAACAATTGCTGCTTTTGGGTAAGTTCGCATCACGGCCTGCTCACCCAACGCTTTGGTTTGACCGTAGTTATTCACGGGATCGGCGATGGCCGAATCAGCATACGGGGCTTGCTGGCCATTGTGCACAGATTCTGTCGAGACCACGACCAGTCTGCTCCTCTGAAATTTCGCAGCCTCCGCAATATAAGCTGACCCCAGATGATTGACCGCATCCATCACAGATTCTTCAACACCCGGATTACTGGCAGCCGCATGCAGGATGATATCGGGTTTAATTTTTCGCACCAGTAAATCTACCGCGTTGCGGTCTGTAATATCCAGAACCTCAGCCTGAACATCCGCGAGAACGGATTCACGTCTACGCGCAACCCCGATAACCTCACCGTATTGAGCAGCCAGCGGCAACAAACGATGGGCCAGATATCCGCTTGCACCGGTAACCAATATCTTTTTCATCTTTGCGTCGCCAACCCTTTTTTGCACCCACTATAAACCAGGCCTGTAAACCATGAATGTTACGGAAAAGAACAACGAATTAATCAATCGGACCACTGAAAAACAAGACGGCGACCCGCTACTACACAAACGTGCGCCAATCGTCTTATTTTGTTTACCCGGGAATAAACTTCGCACTCCATCACAGTGCGAGTGTTAAACCTGACATTGTAATATTTACTGCAAACTAACCTGGTTCACACTCGACATCAAACAACGTCACAGATACCACCCGAACTGAGAATATCGTTACGGTTAGTGTAACGACCAGTTCACTTTTTTGTATTCCAGTATGCGTTTGTAGCTAATTTATCAGAAATTTAGTTTTCTAAACGGGTTCCGTATTAATACTTATACATCACAGTTTTAGCTCAAGGTAATTTCGCAATACGAATTTTTTTGGCAGCTTTATTTACAGGAGTTCAAATAGTGCAATTACATCGTCAGGCTTGTCATTTTTCCAGTGATTTTCGCGTACAGTCTTCTTTCCTGATCGCGCTGACCAGCCTGGTATTGCTGACACCCTTTGCGGTCAATAACTTTCTGGAGAATCGCTACCTGATCGGCGCAGGCGCACTCGCCATTATTGTAATAATGGCTTTCAATGCGTGGGATACAAATCGTGGAAACAGTAGGCCCTGGGTTGTGTTGTATATATTGACCCCGTGTATAACGATTTACTTATCCATGTGCTTCCAAACACAGGGAATCATCGCAGCGCTTTGGACTTTTCCGGTCATTCTGTTTTTTTACTGCACACTGGAAGATAGAAAAGCCTGGGCCGCTAATTTATTTACCCTCGGGGTAGTAATCCCTCAGGGCTGGATTGTCCTGGACTCAGCCATGGCCCTGGGTGTCTCGGTAACATTAGTTGCAGTCAGTGTTTTTTCAGCCATTAGTGCCCGCGTCACCACCAGCTATCAAAAAACCCTGGAAGACCGAATAATTACTGATCCACTCACCGGATTACTCAACAGGACAGTCCTGGACGACACACTCAACGCGGCGGTTGAACAACATAAAAGACTGGGGACTCCCATGAGTATTCTGTTACTCGATCTCGATCATTTCAAAGACATAAACGATACACACGGACACCAAACTGGTGATCTGGTACTGATTGAGGTGAGCCGCATCATCAAACAGACCACGCGCCTTTCTGACAGTTGCTTCAGAATTGGTGGTGAGGAATTTTTGTGCCTGTTATATGGCTCAGATCTCGACAACAGCAAACGCCTGGCAGAAAAAATTCGTTCAGGCATAGAGCAACTGGAAGTCATTCCAGATCAACGCACCACAACCAGTATTGGTGTCGCTTCTGTGCAATCCAGCGATACCTGGCAGACCTGGTACAAGCACGTCGATAAGCACCTGTACAAAGCCAAAAACAGTGGACGAAACAACGTTTCGTAGCGCCAGTCCCCATCAAAGGAATAGAATAAGCACTATCAGCCCCTTGACGAGCAGAGCCACGGTTTGTCGTCCTGAAAATTTACTGTCAAGTCTGGTTGACCCGGCATTCCGGTTGCCACGCGGTAAGCGCAATGCCTTACTTACTGTCTACGTCCCTGTGTACCCCGTAAAGTACAATTGTGTGGTCCTTGAGCTCGTAGCCCAGCTCATCGGCGATTTCTCTTAACCGCTCTTCGAGTTTCTCATCTTTAAATTCGGCCATCATACCGCTCTTTACACAGATAATATGATCGTGGCTGTCGCCGGTATCAAGCTCAAACAGCGCCTGCCCGCCATCAAAGTGGTGACGAGTCACCAATCCGGCTGATTCAAACTGAGTAAGTACACGATATACGGTGGCCAGCCCGATTTCAGTATCTTCCGAGAGCAGCGCCTTATACACATCTTCAGCACTCATATGGTGCTGTTCGGTGTTTTCCAGAATTTCCAGAATTTTTAGACGCGGCAACGTGACCTTCAGGCCAGCGCGCTTAAGATCTGCCGTAGGGCTGAGCGGTGATCTGTCGAGAAGCTTGCTCAAGAGCTATCCAGTGAATGATATCGATCTGCAGATTATACACTAAGGTCACCGGCGCCCGACAGACCCGCGAGCAGGATTTTTCGATTACACGAAGCGGCGGGCCAGTTCACGCCGTCGGCCGCGCTACTCGATACGAATTTCATAATCTACGGCACCACCGGCCCCTGTAACCAGGGCTCCGTTGAATTCCCATTGCACAGCACCACTGTACCCCGCACCATTCTGACCCGCAGCAGGTACCAGAACCAGACAGGATGCGATACCCGGCGGGAGTACCGCAGGGCAAACAACCGGCGCTGAGAGTTCCGTGAAAGCCGGCGTGGAATCAAAGATACGAACTTCAGTAATGGGTCCGTTTCCGGCGTTAATAAAATCAATCGAATAACGCAGAATATCACCCGGAAGCCCGCTGTTGGTAGTCGTGACTCCGCCGCCGCTGGACAGATTTTGTACAGTTTTTGAAAGCTCCAGTAACCCTTCCCCATCCGCCGTCACACGCACCAGATCGGTCAAACTCCGGGTATCAGTCAGATTGTGGCCAGTTGCTGCCAGATCAGCGTAGGTGAGTTCGGCGACTATATCGAAGCTCCAGGTGTCGCCACCGCTGGCATCTGCCGGAACAAACACATTGCCGATCACACATATTCGTGGGGTGCTATCGACATCGACTGACATCGCACCGATGATCAGTGAGTCACTGCTATCGACGGCTCCGTTGCAATTCTGATCAAGATAAAGAGCGACCTGCCAGGCCGAGTTGGTCGGTATTTCCTGAGAATTCTGAACACTCAGGAACAACTGCCCCGATGATCGAGGATAGTAGTTATGCAGAAAACTCAGTGACGAACCCGGTGAATTTTCATCAATGAGATCAGCCTCCCAAACAGGTTTATCAAGCATTCCAAAATCTACCCGGTAAGCACCGGTGAATGAGAGTTGAGGCGTCATTGGCACAGAGCCATCGGTGACCACACCGATATTGCCTGGATCCTCCCGAAAGTACTCGGAAATATTCGTTCGGCCATTCTGGCTGACTGTCGTTATCTGTATCTGGCTATTCCCGTAACTGGCAGGCACCGTGAGTGAATATGACCCATCTCCAGCTGTCACCGCACTGGCGATCACTGAGGTTCCATCCATCGCCTGCACAGTGACACCACCGATTGCGGGTTCATCTGTACTTTGTTGGCCATCGTGGCTTGCACCACCATTGACCGACGCGTTGACACCATTGTCGTTAAAGACAATACCTTCGATCACAATGATCTGCAAAACCGTACTCGTTGTCGGCGATTGTTCATCCGGAATTCCATTGCCATCCGGATCCGGATCATCACCGGCCACAGAGAGATCACTCACCTGATTCCCATCCGGATCATCAACAAACAATTCAACCTGGTTACTGTACTCGCCGGTACCTGCACCCATATCGGTAACAGATGTTACTCGGACTGCAAACCGTATCAACGCTTCAGCCCCGATATCCAGAGTGCCGGCATCGGCAGCACTTAAAAGCGTGCTATTAGTTGTGGTCCCATCGTAGCCACTTGCGATACTAAGAGTACCCGGATCAACAGCTATCACCGGAGTCAGGGTAAACGCATAGTTACCCGCGCCAAACACTGCATCAAGCGATTCAGTCAACGTGATATTTTCGGCAATGGTATTTCCCAGGTTCGCTAACTTTATTTCGTAGGTAATATCAGTACCGTTTACCACCGCACTTTTTGCTACACCCACTGATGTATTTGGCAACACATCAACAGTAGTTGCATCCGGCGATGCAACAGAGGAAAGATTATCTGAATTAATCGCAACCGACCCGTTTACATTCAAGGATGCCTGATTGCTACTGAGTCCCATTGGATAATCTGGCGGATAATAGACGTCAAACGAAATATCTGCTGTACTGTTTGGAGCAAGCGTAGCTCCTGTGATCGTCAAATTCATAGAATCTGCATAGGCGTTAGCTGTTCCTCCCAGTGGATTCACCAATGAGTCTGCAACAAAATGCCTGGCATCTCCCAGATTATCTGCAAGGTCAAACGTGACCGTGCTATCTCCTGCATTAACAATAGATAGCGTATAAGTTATTGCACTTCCGGGAGCTACTTCTGTCGCTGCGACGGCCTTGTTCACAGCGACACCAAAACCACACGATGCTGCATCCGATAACGCCGAACCGGTCAACGTGCTAAGCAGAGTCCCTGCCCCAGTGAGTACATCAATGCTGTGCAGATTACCCGAATCCGTGTGGGCATATACCCGCCCCCATGCATCGGCCGTCAGGCCGGTGACACTATCGGAAACATCGCCGCCTACTATGCCGACAAAACCATTAGCAGGTTCTATGGTGATGAGCCCTTCGACACTATTATGTGAATAGTAGTTACCATCAGGGTGTGCAACGATATCCCCGACATCACGTCCGTGGCGCCTGTTATATATAACTTCGGGCGGGCTGCTAGAGAGATCAATGTCCAAAATCAATCCACGCTCCACGACAGGTATACTGGTACCGGTACTGGTGGTCGCGGATAAATCTGTGACAACCACATATCGTCCATTCTCACCAATGGTGCCACCCACATATCGATCAGATACCACTGGCATATCCATGGTATTCGGCCCGCCTACAGGTACGCCCATATTCACAACATCACCTGTCTCGTCGATGCGAAGAATGGACCCGGGCTCCGGGCTACCCCCGCCATTGCTTTCATTCACAATTGCGTAAAGGTAGTTATCTACCGGATTATAGGCAAGACCCGTGTAGCTGTAGCCGCTACTCGGGTTATAAGCTGCCGATGAAAATTCCTGACGAGTAAACGGCACAGTATTTTGGTTTACCGAATACAATCGAGTCTCACCTCCGACCGTATCCAGCTCATAGAAGCTTCCGTCACAGGAAAACACGGGACCACCAGTGGCCGGTACTACCGACAGAGTTGCTCCATTACTGACTACACCATCAGCCAGTTCATTACTGAAGATACCACTTGTAGTGTTCACCAGATCACCGGGTAAACTGGACGTCACCAGCGCCTCAACAATACAAGTACTGTTCGCACTAATATTGCCATCAATGATCTCCAGTACGCTACCACCTGCAACCGTTGCGGGACTAAACACAAAGCTATTACAGCCTGCACCGCTAACGTTAATAGAAGACGGATTCGACAACAGCGTCATGCCAGTGGGCATATTGTCGACAAGCGACACACCACTTAAACCAAGTATGCCGTTGTAATTAATCTCAAGTCGTAAAGTGCTGCTACCATCGGTGGTTATCTGTGCAGGAATAAAGCTTTTCTCGACTGTTGGCAGGGGAATATCGTTTTCTGTAATTGCCACGCCAATGGGGTTAGGCTCTTCAACCAAACCAAAAGCATAAGTATCAATATAACTGTTATTGCCAATGCCACCAGCACTGAAACTTCCCCAGCTATGGTCACCGTCAAAGATCCCCTCCTGATTAAACGCGTTTGCAGCAGTACTGTTTAACACCGTTTCATCATCCCAGAAGATAGTAGTTGGCAGATCAGCACCACTGGGTTGCGCCCGAAATATCTTTATCCCGGTGTCTCCGTTGCCGCCGCTTGTTTCTACATCCTGAGCGGTAAAATGAAACTCTCCGGTGCGCACACTGAGTTTCGCTGTGTATGCACCTTCTGGAATAATATTGCCGTTATTATCTTCGCCGTTCCAGTCTACGGTATTCAAACCAGCAAAGGCGTTACCCCGCAAGAATATATCGCCCTGCCCGTAGACTCCGTCCGGACCACCGCCCCCGGGACTGCCGTTATCGATGATAATTTCATAGACGCCGGATGTAGTGAGATCAGTGGTGAACTGAAACGTGCCACTATCCTGAATCGTACTGGTACTGCCCGGAGATATTCCCGAATCTTCGCCATCACTATCGACAAAACCAAGCCCGGAAACATTCAGACCACCGACAGGTGGCGGAAAGCTCTTTGCCGGATAGCCCAGATAGATCGGATATTTTTCCAGAATACTATTGTTGGATTCAGGGACACTGATACCGGCAACCACATCACCAACTGTATTCGGGCTGGTCACTCCCAGGTCGTTTGCTCGCAGGGAATAGACAAAGCCGGCAAAATTATTGAGATCAAGCTGCCAGATGAAAAACGTGTTAACAAATCCGCCGTCTGCAACCACATATAAATTCGCATCGGTGGCCCGATCCTCAGTATAGCCATTAGCATTAAAATACCAATACAACGACCACACACGCCCGCCTTCCGCACGTGGATCAATGATATCATTCACGCTGTTAGTAACAGTGACATCGTAGCGGGAAAGAAAAGTGCCGTTTTGATTCGAAAAACTAACAGCATAGGTTCCACTGGCAGGCGCCACATACTGATGCGGGTTTGTAACAGCAGGATCAAAAGTGGTGTTTAAATCGCTGTCACAAATAGAACCCGTAGTAGTCGAGTCATAAACCACTGTCCCGACGCTGTTTTCAATCGTTACCCGGATATTGTCCGTAATATTTATACCGCAACCGTGTACATTGATCACTTCTCCCGGGGATAAGATATCTACATTAAAAATGTTATAACCCGCATTGGTTTCATATAGATATTGTAAATGCGACGTTCCCTCGAACAACCCCATTTGCCAGGTGCCTTCAGCACGGGCTTGTCCATAGGTCAACAATAAAACAGATAACAGTAAATATCGTGGCAATAAGAAACAAAACAAATGCTGCCGGACTAGGAAGAGGCGTAGAGCGATCATTTATTCCACCCGAACACTGAATTCCACCACCATTGCCGCTCCCGCTGCAAGCGATGGCAATGACGCTACAACATTGCCCTGCCCGCCCGGCTCTGGCTCAACCACTGAACAGTTGGCATCGGAGCATACAGCCGCGCCAAAATACTCGGTGAACTCAGGGGTTGCATCAGCTACATCAACGTTGAAGGCGGTGGCCTGGCCAGCATTAGTGGCTGTTAATCGATAACTGACACAGTTATTCCCAGGCTCTACCGCGAAACCACCAACGCCATAACTACCATCCAGAGCCCCGTCACAACCGAAATCCGGCGCTTGTTCCTTAATAATGGTGATCTCTATTTCAGCAACAGTGGTTGTGTCAGTGATCGACACTTCATCTGCCCCTGCATTCCACGAAGCGGTTATAGTAGTTTGGTTTACACTGAGTGTGGCAGCCCCTGCCGGTGCAAATATTCTCACAAACAAACGTCTCTGATCACCTATGCCAAGATTGCTGATGGTATCCACTACCTGATCTGCCGCACCAAGGGCATCATCACCGTCAGTATCTTCGTAAACCACCGAAGTCCAGCCTTGAGCATTCTGACTATTATCTGTGGTTATCTGTAGATCCGAAATGACAACATTGCCAATGTTAGACAAAAGATGGCTATATACATAGGATCCGCCTGCACCCGTTTGTCCAGCCTGATCCAGTTCCAGCAGGATCAGTTCAACCGTTTCTACAGAAATAACATCATGTTTTATATCAACTGCACCAGTGACATCCGATAACGCTCTGAAATATAAACTGGTATCCCCGTCAGTCGCATTCACAGGTACAGAAACGGTCGCATTGATGAGCAAAAACTCACCCGGGTTAATGACACCGGTATTAGTAATTCTGTCGTCCTCGCCATCGAATCTAAAACTCACAGTCCAGCCTGCTGGCAGCTCGACACTTGAATAATCCTCCGACGTTGTAACAGCCAGATCAGGGCTCACTGGTGTCAGACCGGTATTATTGATGTAAAGACCGACAATAACGTCAGAACCTGGCGCTACTGAAAAAGTGCTAACAGCGCTGGATTCGGGGCCTGCGCCAACACCAAGCGCTGCTGCTTCACCCACCTCAGCCAGATTGGTAATATCTATATTTGCCGTACTGATGTTATCCAGTCTATTAAGCATCGCATTAGCTATCGTCGCATCACTAATCGAGGTCGCTGTAGTGGAGACTTCAAATCCTGCTCCGCCGTTGTCACCTACAGCTGAGGCTGGCGGAATCACTTGCAGCACCACTTTATAAGATAGTCCCACCGCTAGTGGCCCGGTATCCGGCAGGCCGTTGTTATTGCTATCCAATAGCGGCGTCACACCGT
>CAZNOB010000016.1:11705-24820 GCA_964574535.1 uncultured Granulosicoccaceae bacterium
GGCCCGGTATCCGGCAGGCCGTTGTTATTGCTATCCAATAGCGGCGTCACACCGTCACTTTGCAATAGTCGAAAAACACTTCCCGTTGGAAAGCCGGACGCCAGCTTATCTACGGTAATATCATAGGTGTCAGTGCCATTGCCGATATTCCAGACAAAATTGTCAAAATTAACAAAACCACCCTGTGCTATGGAAGCAACTATATTCGGTTCGTTGGCGCCGTCACCGGAATCCAGACTCGACCCGTTTAATACGACATCCGTGCTGTGCAGCACTTTAAACGCCACGGTATTGCTAAATTGTCTGGGACTCAGCCCGGCGCTGTCTGTGTATTCAAACTCACCGGTATTAAACAGATTACTGGCATTGAGTCCGTTGTCGATTTCAACCTGAAAGGTGATCTGACCAGTTTCGCCCGAAGCGAGACTGGATATAATTGCGGTTATTTGATTCGAACTATCTGTATCTGCATCCTGATCTGCTTCAGGCAGTCCAGGGCATGACGCCTGGTATGCGCAATACCGAAGTGTTGGAAAAGTCCCGTGGACATCAGCCGCGTTGCCATCAGTAAGCACTTCATTGCCTGTTTTGTTCCATCGACCCGTTCCTGCCAAATAGCTCATACCGCTTGGCAATGCATCGATTAGAGTGACATCAGTTGCCTCGGCACTACCGGCATTTCGATAACTCAATGTGACGGTATAAGGACCGCCCGGTGATAGTCCCTTGGTGGTGCTGATGCTTTTAGTTAACTCAATTACCGCATCATCACTGACACTGATAGAGTCGGTATTCGATTGTGAAACTCCTGATTCAAACTGACTACGCGCCGTCACAAGCAGCTCTGACGAGTATCCCGCTGGCGTCCCTGGAGCGACGGAGCCCGCCACCACAAAACTCCAGGACTGCTGCATAGCAAGCGATGGAGTGACAAACACTTGTGTATAGATATCCGGTTGCCCGTCCTGATTTTCATCGGCGTAAACAGCTAAACCGGATAAATCAAAATCATCACCACTGTTATTTACAGCGGCGACATCAAATGAATCTGCGCCATTCCCGGTATTGGTGATCGTATGGGGCAGAAATATTTGATTGCCAGCGGCTACCAGCCGCGTTTGATCCTGCGTTAGTTGCAGGGCAACAACCTGCTGGATTAATGTTTCGACTATATTAGACGTAGTGAAACGTACTACACCGTTACTGTCTTTGTAGGAGGCACTCGCCTGATTCTTGATTATAGTACCGGCGGGTGTGGCTGCGTGCACGATTGCCATCATCCCTCCCATAGTCAGCAACCACATAGCAACCATCAATGAAGACAGAAGCGATCTGTGAATAGAGTGGTGTTTACTCATTCTATTCGGCCGAACCTGAAACCACAGGTTGCTGTCTTATGACAGGGCGACCAACACTATCGACGAGAATCATCTCCACACGTCGATTAATATCATCCACTACCGGAGAATTCGTTTCATTAACCGATAGCGATTCACCATGTGCTCGCCCTACGATACGTTCTGATAAAATACCATTTTCGAGATAATAGCTGCGAACATTGGTAGTTCTTTCAACCGACAGGCCCCAGTTATATTCAACAACACCGTACCGATCAGTAAACCCTCTGATAGATACATTGTAGCGAGGGAATTTATTAAGAAACGCCAGATTCTTGTCTAACGCAATTTTGGCCACTTTTGAGATTTCTGCACTGTCGGTTTCAAAATAGACAGCAGGAACCCATGGCATCAGCACACCAGCGGTTACTTTGTCTTCAACGATAACGCGATCACGAAACACCTCTTTCTCTATCGTTCTGGCCTCTGCAAGCAATGGTTCCGGTGCGGGACAAAAATGCTCGTCATACTCTGCGAACAGTTCTTCAGTGCTGGCACACGAAATAAGCCAAAAACAAGCTGGCATAAGGCAAAGATATCTGATCGTTTTTATTCCAGCCATTTCAAAGAATCCTCATCAAACTTGTACTGCAATCCAAAGTGCCAACCGTGAGAGTTATATTCCTCTTCATCCAGATCGGGATCACTAAATCCTGCAAAGTTATAACCAACACCAATTCGGGCGTTCTTGTTCACCAGGTAATAGATACCTGCACCAGCCGAATATCGCACTTCTGAGAAACCATCAGTCGCCAGAGCACCTCCTCGAAGATCAACATTTACCCGGCGATTGAAATCAAAATTCAGACGAACATCTGCCAGCAACGAAAAACTGCTGATGGTACGACCAGAGAAACGCGTGGTGTTGTGTTTTCCCCCTAAACGTCCACTGAGCAATGTTCGATCGCTGAGCTGTAAATTCTGATGAGTGGATAACAAATGAACAGATCGGTCAGTGTTGCTGACTAAACCATCTTCTTCCTTCCAGTTGTACATCAGCAACATATGATGGCGGTTATCTAGTTTCGGGCGTTTTGCAATTCCGGCAACAAAAGAATGTCTCAAAGTATCGTCAGCACCAACATTTTTTTGATATGTCAAATTCTCTGTCAGTACCGCTGTCCAGTCCTGGTTTACTCTCGCGGCGTAACTGGCTCGAGCGCCAAAATAATCGGTGTCATCAGTGGTTCTGGTCTCCAGGCGAAACAATCGACGGCTATTCTGATTTCGGGTGTCCACAACACCAACCGATGCCGCGAACGAGTCATTGTTGGTCGAACCTTCCATGCTTTTAATGATTTCCATACTCGGCGTAATTCTGAGGTCCTTTTTAATTTCATAGTCTCCACGCACACCACTGGCTGTCTCATAGTCTCGACTATCAAAAGCACCACGCATACGGTACTCAGAAAATAATCGGGTAGAAGGAAGTACAGAAGTCTCTACCCCCATTGTCAGAGCTTCAGACTTCTGATTGTTGCTGGTACCGGTTAAGGCCAGCAAGCTATTGGATAATTCAAAATTTGAATAGATGCGTGCTTTTTCGTGCACTTGCAACTTTGCACCAATTGCAACACGACGACGCGACGCACGACCGGTGTCTTGCTCAACCTCAGCATCAATTTGTCCCACTTTATCGCCAAGTGTAATGTTGCGACTAACGCCAGCCAGCGCAGTCACAAACTGATCACTGCTATTAAAGTTCTCTTGAGTGATTTGCCGCAACCCGGCTCTTACAAGCCATTCTCGAAGACGGCTTTCGACGCTGGCTCCGATCGCCCGCCGACCCTCCGGACTTTCTTTCGAATCACTCTGCACGGCATCAAGGATCAGACTGGTCTCATTGCCGATCTGTTGTGTGTGATTGAGACGGGTTTCTACCCGCCCGGCAGCGACTGAAGCACCGATGTTATTAAATTCTGCATCGGCCCGAGCATGGGTGAAGGTTGTACGCGCCTCTGAATCGTTATCCCATTTATGGTCAATACTAATGCGCGCTGCTGAGCCCACACCGGATTGCAGCGAGTCACTAAACGCAGCGCTGGCGCTGATGCGTGTGCGATCTTCCAGCTGATAAGTTGCATAAACACCAGACAGTTCCTTGCTATCCTGACCAGCCCCGTCAGACGTATGACTAGCGCCAATACGTAACTCATCACTAACATTGCGATCAAACCTGAGACCCGTAACCAGATAATCTTCACCACCTGACTCAACATCGTAGGTAAACTGCACAAACACCGGGTTCAACTGATCATCTACGGTGGGAATAGATGTCGAGAAAGTTACAAAACCAAATACCGGATCGATTGTGTAGTCACCAAATCGACTGAGTCGCGTACGCGCCAACACCAGGCCGGGATTGTCACGAGAACGGGTGATTAACTCAACCACTTCACTGTTTCTCACAATCGGGAAAGACTGTAACCGGTAAAGCATTGCACTCCCATTACCCGGCACTTCTTCAGAGACACGCTGATCTTGTTGAGGTGCAGCGAAAAACCGGAAACGATTCTGATCATCGTCAATCACAGCATTGAAGCCCGTAAGCGTTCTACGCAAACGAGCCAGGTCTTCATGGTCATCGCTGGAGTCAGTCAGGTAATCACCCCACATGAGACTGCGCTTGTCTTTTTCCAGCTTTAAATACAACTTACTGCGACTCTGAGCCTCATAGCCTCTGATTGACGCATCCCCGTGAATCGGGTAGTGGGCGGATGGATTGATGTCTCTGAGTAATAACTCTTCGCTATTTTTCTCGGAGTCGTAAGATAAAGTCAGGTTGGCCCCGCCCTTCACCTGCCCCTTGGCAAATACAGCGGCACGTGCATGCAGGCGGCTTTTTCCATCCAACTCTGGCAACGGCATAGATGGGGCAAATGCACCAAAATTATTTTTAGAAAAGTACGCACCGGCCTCAATAAATCCGACTCCGACCAGTGGGCGAACTTCGCTTATTTGTTGTATCTCTACTTCATCAGAAAACTGCCCGGTGCTGGCGCGCAAAGTTACCGATCCAGTATTTTCGGAACTTATATAATGAAGGGTTCGCACACCATTATTGATTCGAACCTGGCGCCCCGGCTCGGAGTCCTGTATGTCCTCTTCAATCCATCCGCCATCACTGGATTCAAGAGTGACAAAATAAACGCCCAACGCCGGGTATCCATGTTCGTCCAGCACTTCTACGGTCACAGGAAGTGTCGAGCGACCACCATCGGCCTGTATGGTATCCAACTGCGTACTGACTCTGATGCTTGCACCTGATGACGGTTTCTTAAAGACACCCTCCGCCAATATGCGTTCATTGCCAAAAGGACCAACGCCTTTGATTTCAACTGTATTTTCACCGGGATCTAACGCGACCCCATACCAGGCTACTACCTGGGCTTTCTCTCTCCGGTTTGCCATTCGTTCACCAATTTGACTGGCAGCAACCGGGTCTCCATTGACGTATAAGGTGGGTTCAATACCATCGCGAATAACGGCCATGAATCGACCTTTAACACTAAGGTTATCCTTTGGCCATAACCAGGTACCTGCTTTGGCCTGAGCTTTGGTAATTCCTGCGACAACCTCTTTAGGTTTTGGCAATACAGGTTCAGCATGCTGCTCCCGTTTAGCAATTTCTGCCAGAGCCATGCGTGCCGCCAGCCCGGTGTCTGCCAAATTCTCTGATGACGCAGGACCGTCCAACAAACCGTTAGACAAATCGCCATCAGCAGAACGCACCAGAGTTCCGGGATCTACCTGCTCCAGCGCCTCCCCCGCCCGAAATTGCTCGGCATCCTTTAGTAACCAGCTGCCATTAATAGATTCATTGCGCGCTTTAATTTCCGCAAAAATACGATCCTGATCGACTACAGGACAACTGGCCGCAAAATCAACGCGATAAAAATCACCAGTCATTAAATCGACAAAGCGACTATCCGGATCTGCGCCTTGATTGGAATCCAGTGGCTTTAAGCTCAGTCCCTTTGGCAGGGTATGGTTATCAACCTTGATCACATGGCTACCCGGACGAAGCCCATACAGACTGAATAGTCCATCTGCATCGGATACCGTGTAGGTGCCATCCTGCAGGTATAACTTTACGCCACCGATCGGCCACTCTTTATTGTTATGCAGTCCGTCACAATTTTGATCAACATAGATTTTCCCGAACATTGCAGCTCGATCAGACAATACGCCATCGCGACGCATTTCAACTCTTGCATGGGCAGGCGACGACACCACCAGGGCATTGTCGCCGTTTACCGCGTTAGCAATAACACTGTTAATACCATTACTATCAATCGCACCAGCAGTTGCACGAAGCGAATAGACTATCGTCGCGAGCTCTCCCGGTTCGAGTGTACCGAGTTCATAAGTAAGCATGCCATTGCTAATTTCAGGATCAGCAGATATCAATCCGTTAGTTGTACTGGACAAAGGCACATACCGAAATCCATACGGCGGCCTGTCTTCAATTTGCACCGATGTCATCGGTTGAGTGTCCATATTTTTTATTGAAATGCTATAGGAAACCACCTGCCCTATGTCCACTTCAGATTGCAGTGACTGCTTTTCAATAGCCAACAAAATATCGGTAACATCGGAATCCAGCGGAATATCCACGAGCTGTGGCAGCTCAGAACGCTCAACATCAAACGCCCCTTCCAGCCCTGCCCCGCGCCCGTAAGAAACTGTGCTGACCTGAAATGCAGGTAGGCGTTCTGCCGGCACCACAGAGGGAAAACGGTGTCCATCGGGCGCGTCAACGTGCAGGTAATAACGCACACCGACATCAAGCCTTGGCAGCTCATAGAGCCCATCAGCCCCTGTGATTGACGACAGTGGCGCACCCGTAGCAAGATCAATAGCGACCTCATCAGTGGCTGCGAGCCGAAGCGACACAACTGCCCCCTCAACAGGCTGTAGAGTCTGAGCATTAAACACCATAGCGCGAGGATGAACGATAGCCACATCGGCAATAGCAAAGCCCGAGGTCGAATCTACATAGCGACCAACCAGCTCATCATCGCTGCCACTGCCCAGCACACAGGAATCCGGAGCTGCGTCGAACAGTGGCACCAGCACAGAATTTTCATCCGGTAGATATGGACAAAAACCATCATTGGACTGACGTTTGGTGGATAACACTATAGGTGCAACGCTTCTGAAAGTGCCGGGAGTATCTGTTTCCATAAGCACCACGTTAATATTATCTGCGGATACGCCGGACACGACCTCTGCTATCACATAGCGATTGCCAACGGCATCTATCTGGACATTCCGGGATTGCACTGCCTGATCCGAAACCAGTAATTCAAGATAGACACCATCGCGACCTGGTAGATAGGCGATGGATTCGTCACGATCAAGTTGATATTGCACCGCATCGATGAAATCTGAATCTCTATTGATATCAGGAGCCATGCCGCTTGTACGCAATAGCGGAGAGGGCTCAAGAAACCGCAACTCGGCATGCTGAGCAGCAAGGGGTACAGAGAAGGTGTGACAGGTGTTGTTACTTTCGAAATCGGCTAGCCGATCACCGTCAAGATCAACACTGGCTACGGTACTCACCAAAGGTGCGTTACTGTCAAATTCTGCAACAACCATAGTGACGGTAAAAAAATCACTGGTTCCTGCCGGTAGTTGTCCCAACTCATACAACAGTCCGGTGCTGTCAATAGCGGCCACACGATCCCACTGACCGACAGTAATCCACGAATTACCAGCAACGCCTTCCAATCTGATAACTTCCCTGGCACCAGTCGGATAGTCCCTCTGACTGAACCGGCTAAAAGACATATGCTCAGGTACGGGTTGCTCAACCACAACCCCGATACGCTTTTCGCCATTTATCATCAATGCTGTCCCGTCAAAACCGGCGCTGCCGGTATTGCTTATCTCAACACGTTGCGTGACCTCATCACCTGGGTATAAAGCCACCCTGCATTCCGGGCTACTTTGTTTTGAGATATCGAGAATGGTATCTGCAGCAACAATAGTTTCATCGACTACTGATTTGATCAGATTGATCGTATGCGAAGATTTAGCGCTCAACTCGAGCATCATACTAGTGCCAGGCAGCACGCCTCGTGGCACTATCCCCTGTATAACAAGATCAATAGACTTCCCGGCCGCGAGTTCAGGAGTATGAATAATCGGTTCTTCATCAGGATCTACTACACCATTACCATTGAGATCGTGGTAAACAACAACGTCTTCGAGTGTAGCCACAGCATTGTGATCTGGCGCGGAACCGCCAGATGAAGTTAGTGCGTTAGTAGTCAGGAAATATTCGTCAGGCGCATTACCGGTATTGACCAACTGGTGAGACAGATTTACAACCGCACCAGCCCTTGGCCGTATTTTGTGTTGGGCCAATATAGAAAAGTCAAAATACTCAGCAACAGATATCGTCGAGACATTACTCACAATATTAACGATCTTGCCAGTTGCTCCATCCACATACGATAAACGCGCCCGATTTTCGATGATGGTTCCGGCCGGAGTTGATGCTACCGCGACGCCAAAGCAAAAAAGCAAAGCCATACAACGTATGGTTGTTGATATCCATCGACGAATGAGAGGTTTTCGACTATGCATCTGTACTATTCGCGGTGGTACCGATCAGGTACTACCCCTGCTGCGTTGTGCCGGACCTGGCGCCCGACACACAACACAGCAGGGGATTTCAATGCATTTAGTCGACGGTTACAGCGAAACGTACGGTCGCCTGTTCACCTGAGACCAACGTGCCACCAACTCCATTTGCGGGGTCAGATGCCAGGCCAATATAAAAGGTCACATTATCTGCAACCACTTCTCCGGCATCATCCGCCGCGACGTCAGTCACAATGGCCGGTGTACAGGCAGAGTTAATACAATACCGAAGACTACCTGCCAGGTAAGTACTAAACGCCGGTATCGCATCAGTCACGGTTACCTTGTATGCATCAGCAGTACCCTGATTCTCCGCAGCAATCTGCCAAATGACACACTGACCCGGTTCAACCAACTCAGTTTGAGTCTCTGCAAATGCGGAGTTCGCATCGTTATCGCACTCCAGGTCAACAGCAACGGTTTTAGTTATACGCACTTGTCCGGCAACAACCTGTGACTGATCCTGCGCTGTGGCCGTTGTAGCGGAGGCGGTTTCAACAGCGGTGATAGTTAAGGTATCAACCTGTCCTTCCGCAGACGATCCAGGTGCAAACACTGTTGCTACCATTGGTACGACAGCACCAGGTGCAAGAGTCAGAACCGGCACACCGCTATTAATTGTGACCGTCACAGCCTCTGTGCTGCCATCGGGCTGTTCAACACTGATGTTACCTGCAACCAGATTACCGAGTTCCGTATCCGGTGTGCCGTCTCCGTCAGTATCAATCATCACGGCGTTGGTCCAGCCAGCCTGGCTATTGCTGGTGGTAAGTTCCACCATCGCAGGGCCATTACCATTATTAGACAGAGTGTGAGGGTAAACTGACGTACCGCCGGCTTCAATCTGATCGCTGCCGGAAGGAGAAATTGTTACCGCGTACACTATATTGACATCAATCGCTTCCAGGGTGACGTCAGTTGCACCTGTGGAGGCAGCAGTAACTTCGAAGAACAGTGGATAGTCACCATCGTTATCAGTATTAGAATCCACTATATCTACATTGCCGTCCACATCATTGTCACTCGCATAATCAAACAGCGCCTGTGTCTTATCCGAAGGCACGGTGACGACCGCAAATATCTGGTAGTCGACTGTTCCACCAGGAATGGCAGGAGTACTGGTCACCGCACTACCTGTTGGTGCACCGGCGCCATCGGATAAAAAGAACTCCACTATCCAGCCCGCAGGCAATGTCCCAAGCGCATTCACAGAATCATCGTAACTGCCGCCAGCAGCCAATTGGTAAGAGCTGGAAGCATCACTGTCATTATCAATCCACAATGGTATGGCAATCGTGTCACCAAGATCCGCAACAGTAGTATTCACAGGTGTATAGGCTGGAGCACCTAATGGATCATCATCCGAATTCAAAGTACCGCCACTTGCGTTATGGATATCGACGGTAGGGGTGACAATGGCATTCAGTCTTTGTGTCACTGTCCCGGTAACAGCGGCACTACCAGCCGAGGTCACTGTCAAGACGGCTTCGTAGCCTGAAGTGCCACTGATTGAGGCTGGCAAACTCGCCTTGATCGTGATTGTCTCAGTATCACCCGGTGCAATCTGACCGGCATCAATACTAAGCAGTCCGTTAGTATCAGTGAGCTGAATCAAACCCGTGCTGTCCCAAAAAGTAAATACCGTGCCGGCAGGGAAAGGCAACACACCCGAATTTACTATCGAAAGTTCAAAAATATCGTCAGTATTGCCCGTGTTGGTAATCCTGTTTTTAAAGACTACAGTCGCTCCTGCGGGCACTTCATCAACTAACTGGACCTGGTTGGCGTCATCATCATCCTGTCCATCGTTAATCTGATCGCCACCGGTATCTTCAGCAGTATCGGCAACGGTCAAACCATAATTGTTTGCGATAGTGTTGTAGACCAAATTAGTGTCACGTGGAGTATCAGATGTGCCGTCACCATCAAGGTCAGCCAGTACAAAAGCAGTGTTTGAAATTACGGTTCCGCCACTCAGCAGTGACGGGTTATAAGAGACGGTGTAACTAATGGATATCTGAGATCCGCCCAACAGCGCATCTGTGGCGGTCAAGCCGGTAAGCCCGGTGTCAAGCATATCGCCATCACCGTTGTAATCCACCTGATCTACTACTTCATCAAGTGTCGTTATCACCGGCAGCACATCACCGTTTGATTCCAACAAACCAGCGGCGGTCGCGCTTGCACCAATGTAAGTGGTATTAGCAGGAAACGCATCGTTTATTATCACATCTTGCGCAGGCGCATTACCATTGTTCCGAACATTCACTGTATAAGTGATTTGCGAAAGACTTTCATCATGGCTTGCAGCTTTGGTTGCAACAATGACAGCATTGCCTGTCACAGTAACAATAGATTCGACGGTACCATCAAGCCCGTCAAGACCTTTTCCCGCTGAAGTGTCACTCACACTTGTTGCGACTGCCGAAGCGGTACCTTCCAGTGCCTGCGCAGTCAATGTCACGCCAAGGGTATCGCCGGACTGGGCAGTAGCAGGAACCTGCACCTCCACCACAATGCTTTTAATATTGCCCGGAGCATTAGCATTTAATGTGACGGAACTTATCTCGGGTTCACCGGAGGTTGCCTCACCATCACGGTTGGTGTCATCAAAGATTCTTATTGAATCCGCATCGATCAAATCACCACCAGTGACTCCATCTACAGCGCTGAGCTCAAATGTATCAGTACCGTTACCTGTATTTTCCAATACAAACGGCAGATACACAGGTTGTGCCGGGGCACTGTTAACGGCCTGATCATGGCCAATAGTCGCTGAATAAACCTGCGCAACGGTCACTACCGCCTCATTAGATTGCGCCGAGTACACATTGCCCGCCGAATCCTCATACGTGACAGTTGCAAGGTTTTTAATTTTAGTGCCGGCAGCAGTAGCGGCGTAAACTCCCGTCGCACCTACGGCTACAAAGAAAGAAAATGCCAGTGGCAGTAACTGCCACCGGCGATAAAGTTTGCATAGATTCATAAGTAGTTCAACCTTGTGTAGATCTTGTTAGTCTCGTACTCAACCCGTAGCTTTAAAAGTGCAGCTCTACCTTGAACTGACACAACAAATTATTTCTTATGGTTTTTCTATTATTCTGACTTTTCTATTTTTCCAGGTACACATACTGACTTACGATTTACTTCCTGCCACTCTTCACTTCACCTTCACTCTATACCGATACAACTGCTTACCACCTTCGGCTTCGATTGCACTCTGTGCAATCCACTGCAAATGGGTGTACTGATCAGGCGGAATTACTTTCTCAATAACTTCACCGTTTTCCTTAACGACTTCACGGGTAACCGGTTCGGGTTCAAAAGTTAATCCACCATCGACACTGACCTTTAGACTCGCGGTGCCGTCCGCAACAGCGGTATTCGAAACATAGCTGGTGCCTTCAGGCACCGGACCCACAACGGTTAACCCTGAAATTCTGGATGCACTTTTATTGGTGTAGGTAAGCTGGTACTCGACTATCTGATTTGGCTCGACATCGTACGCTGCGACCAGCTTTTCTTTATCGTCTCTTTTCTCGACAACGAACGCTTCCATTGTTCCAAGCAATGGCACATCAGCTTGTGTCACGGGAAGCCCAAAGAGAGGGAGCGCAATTACCGCTGCGGCGATTAGATTTTTCATTTCGACTCTCAGTATCAAATAACCAGATTAACTGTTAACCAATGCAACAGACCCATTAGTGCACATGGCCTCAACAGCAATCCGTATACCTTCAATCAGATCTATAGAAATCGGTAACCTCAATTTGTAGAGTCAAAAATACTCACATCACAACTCGGCTTGAAAACTGGAACCAGTTATCACTACCCACTAGCAGCCAGGCGGTTTCCAAACCCGTGACAGCCCGCGTCAAGGCAGGTAGACTAGCCAGTGCTTCAATCGACTACACAAAATTGACTAAAAAGATTCCACCCACGATTGTCTGGCTTCGCCGTGATCTGCGCATTGGCGACAACCCTGCTCTGCATCACGCTGCTAAAAGTGACAAACCCGTTTTAATAATTTATATCGATCAATTGAAGCCGGGTGACCTATGGTCGATGGGAGCCGCTTCGATGTGGTGGTTACATCATTCACTAAAATCTTTAGCTGCTGATTTAAAACTGATCGGCGGGCGACTGCGAATTTTTCAAGGTGATCCTAAAGCGATTGTCACTAAACTGATCACAGAGACCGGCGCGGACACAGTGCTTTGGAACCGCCGCTATGAGCCGGACGCAATTGCAAAGGACAAATTACTAAAGACACACCTATCAGGTAAAAAAATCGATGTCAGATCTTTCCCTGGCAATCTTTGTCACGAACCATGGACAGTAAAGCGGCAAGAAAACCACCCCTACAAAGTCTTTACAGCATATTGGCGTGCATCACTCAAACACGAGAGTTTAAAAGTCACCACCACTCCGGGAAAGCTCAAGTCGTACCGTGGAAAATTATCCGCAGAGACCACATTGAAAGAGCTCAAGCTGTTACCGTCCAGAGATTGGGCAACTCGATTTACCACAGTATGGGCCCCGGGTGAATCGAGTGCAAAAAAAATGCTCGCAGCGCTGATCAAGAGAAAGCTTGCCAACTATCAGACCAACCGCGATATCCCGTCAGTCGAGGGCACTTCCAGGCTATCCGCGCACCTGGCATTTGGAGAGATAAGTCCACGGCAAGTACACGCTGAAGTGCAGCGTGCATTGGTCAACAAGAAGATCGCGGCTGACGACAACACCGAAACTTTTCTACGCGAGATTGGCTGGCGCGAATTCGCCGTACATCTCCTTTATCACTTTCCACACACCACCGACGAGCCACTCGATCCCCGATTCAACAAGATGCCCTGGAGTAAAGTAGTAAAAAAGGATTTACATCGCTGGCAACAAGGCAACACTGGTATACCGCTGGTTGATGCGGGTATGCGACAATTGTGGCAGACCGGCTGGATGCACAATCGCGTCCGTATGGTGGCTGGCTCTTTCCTGATTAAAAATATGGGCTATCACTGGCTGGAGGGCGCACGCTGGTTTTGGGACACTCTGGTCGATGCAGAC